>CALXQL010000009.1 GCA_944390685.1 uncultured Alphaproteobacteria bacterium
AACCAATACCAGAAAAATGGATAATCATGATATACATTACTATTATTCATTATAAACTCTTTGTTAATTTCACGAAAAAATTTTAATACCCCCCAAAATAACACTATTGAAAGTCCTATGTTTCCAATGTTTAAAAGATAATACAAAATAATATTTCCTATTTCTGGTTTTAACTCATACTCCATTAAATAATTTTTAAATAACGAAGAAATATCTAGTATATATACCCCAAAAGCCACTATCACTAAAGCTATTATTTCCCCTAATTGTCTAAAATTTGCTTTTATTTTTTTTACCATATTTACTTACTTCTTACTTTATATAATCCTTCCTCATTTTTTTCACACTCAAAAATTTCACTAATTATACCTTTCTGCAAATCACCAACCCAGATACGCCACTCTTTTATCCCTACAATAATAAAGAAAATATATTCACAACCAGATTTTTCTTTTTTTAATGAATCTTTCCAGTCCTCCCAATCTATACTAGATGGACTAGGAATATCCTGCGGATGTGTATGCCAAACCCCCATATAATAACTTTTATTACGTTCTGCTTTTTTTAAAAAAATCATATGTTTAGGATCTTTCATATTAAATCTTACTCGATTTCTAATATCTAACATGTAAGGATGTGACACCATTTCAAGAGAAATATGCCCTGTTTTTTCATGTTTATATCCAACAATATACCCTCCACTTTCTAATTTTTCATCTGAATCTTGTATCCATTGATACATTTCACTTAAAACAGATGACAATATATCAACTACTTTATTATTAGGAAGCTTCAATTTTATACATTTAAAATTACTTTCTATTACCACAACAATTACATCCCTTCATCGGAATAATATCATCAGGATATGATACCATTTCTGATGAAATATCAATTAATATATTTTCCTTTATATTT
Source organism: uncultured Alphaproteobacteria bacterium (assembly GCA_944390685.1). Lineage (GTDB taxonomy): Bacteria > Pseudomonadota > Alphaproteobacteria > Rs-D84 > CACZYB01 > CACZYB01. The sequence continues at coordinate 919 of CALXQL010000009.1, forward strand.
CCCAAAAAAATTTTTTGAATTGTATTTAGCAATACAGATACTGTTCTAAGTAAAATAGAAGTTCCATATGCGGCTCTAGTTCCTCCACAACCATTTCTAAGTATATTATTTTCTGTTTGTATTTCTGTATTTAATGTAGCTCTATTATTTACAAGTTTTCCATCTTTATTTGTATATAAACATTCAAAACAGCCTTGTTTTTTATAGTTAACTACTAATATATGACTATACATTCCACCTGCTTCAAGCCATACAAAAAAAACTGGTATTTTACAATTTAATTTATTTAATAATCTATTAAATTTTAACTGCTCATCACTATTACCTATCGTAAAAATTATTAAATCAACATTTTGTAATTCCAATTCTAGTGATGCTTCATCTAAATTATTTTTATGACATTCTACATGTACTTGTGGATGAAATCTTTCAAGAAAAAACCCTAATATTTCAGCTTTATTTAAACCAACACTCCAGCCACCAAATCTCCAACGCATTTTATTTTCATCTTCTAACTTATCCTCATCATAAATTACAATATTAGATGCACCATTTTCTACTAATTCAGGCGCTACATAACTTCCTAATGAACCTCCACCCACTAAAAGAACTTTTTTATTATAAAAAATACTATCATTTCCAATAATCTCATTCAAATATAAATAGTCTTTTCTTTCAACATTAAATAATACTATATCTATTCCATCTTTATATATTTTATCAAATAAAGTTCTTTTTTTTCCATTCTTACATTTTACCATTACTGCAAAACAGACTTTTGTTTTTAATTCCCTCATTGCAAAAACAATAATTATATTCTGTGTAGACACTATTTTATTTTTTAACTGAAAATATGTATCAGCACTAATATGATTAATTTGTTTTCCGTAAATAATTTCTTTAATATTTTCTATTGTCCAAGAATGATTGCGATATGGTGGTAAAATTTCTCTCTTATCAATAATTGGAATAAAAAATGCTTCTGTTTCAATATGTCGTTGCCATATTCGATTTCCTCTAGTATCACAATTATTAATATCTGTTAACTCTATATTAGATTCAACATATCTAGTTGTCTTTTTTCTACAATATTTTTCCAGTTTTGTAAATTTAATATCTTGCTTTAAATAAATATCTATATTTTGCAAATCAGTAGCACTATTCCAATAATATAAAAATTCCCTTTGAAATTCTCTTTCTTGTTCAGTTTTCGTCATTGATAATAATTTTATCAATCTATCAATAATATCTATAATCTTTTCTTCATATGAAAATAATGATTGAATAACGCTTTCATGCTCATATAAACAAATTCCTCTGTATTTACCAATTGGTAACATACTTTCTTTATTTATATCAATATCCTTTAAAACTACATGAGGATAATCTGTCCCTTCATCATTATATAAATATATTTGAGCCTTAGAACTTAAATCTTTCTTTAAAGGACCTATAATCAAAAAATCCTTTTCAAAAAGTTTAAACATAACTATATCTTCAGTATAAACTTGGTTAACAATAATACTATCATATGTTTCAAGTAATTCTCTTATCGTTATCTTATTATCCAAAACTATGCTCCTTTTTATTTTGCGTAGTTGCTACAACTGCTTCTTTTTCAGGCACTACAAATTCAGTTCCTAACACTTTTTGAACGTATTCTGCTGCATCATGTTCGGATTCTACATTTATGGCATTTGTTAAATTATTAACTGCAATTGATAAACGTTTATAAAAGGTAATCATATAACTAGAACTACTATCTCGCATTTTTTTAAAGATATCTGTATACGGTGGAACAGGAAGCTCTCTACTAATATCGGCAGATGTTATCTCTCCTTCTATATTATTAATACAAAAAAATTTATTTTTAATAGCATTCATTGTTTTTTGTAAAGCAAGTAAATCATCATCTCCTTCTTCACTTGTTTGTTTAAAAAAACAATCACATGCTAAATACGTTAATCCAATACTTGGTGGAACTTCATGATCTCTGTTAGAATTTGAATATACTTCATTTTTCCACTTTTTAATGTAACAAATAATTCTTCTCAATTGATTATTCCCATTAATTTTTTCACATAAATCATCATTTAATCCATCTGGATCTGCTTCTTCCCAAGAATATTTATCACTATTTTCTTTTCCCCTAGCTAAATAAATTGTTCCATTATCTTTTGCATATAAAGGAAGATCAATGTGTAACCATTCTACTTCTTTTTCATAATATGCTGCTCTAACACAAGGTTCTTTAATTGATACTGAACGAACTGGTATATTTATTGCTTCCTTTAAATATTTCTTAATCTTACGCGGATCGGAATTTTTAGATATATCTAGTGGTATCATTACAGCAACATCACGATCAACTACTTTAGATTTAATAGTTGTATTATATTTATAACTTCCTTGATCAATCATTCGAATATCGCTTTTATTAAGTTCAATATCATGCTTTTCCATAATATTAGGAAATTTATTTTTTATTTCATCTTCTAATATCTCACGTTTATCAATTAAATTCTGTGTTTCTGAATCAATTCTTATACATTTATAAAAATCTTCAAATTCTTTTTTTAATTTCATTTTTATCACCTTAAACTTATATCTTTATTTCAGTATTTAATATTATTTATTATAATTAATAATACCATATCATTTAGTATATCATAAATATAAATAAGTAATAAAATAAATTAACTCTTATTAATCTTAAATTATACTCCAATAATAATTTTATTATTTTCGATAAATTAGTTTTTATATCTTCTTCTATAATACTCTATCGTTCTATACTCTAAAACATCTCTCATATTATCTACAAAAGCTTTATTTTTTATAATCTCTTTTAGATTTTCATTTAAATCTAATGCAAATCCTTCTTTTTCTACAAAGAAGCCTTTCCCTGAAGCTTTTAGATATTTTATCGGCATAGTTTTTGCTTTTGCTAGATGTTGTTTATCTGTTATTTTTAAATATTTATCATAAGTCATATCACTTGCAAAATCTTTCCAGTTTTTATTT
>CALXQL010000010.1 GCA_944390685.1 uncultured Alphaproteobacteria bacterium
TGTGCAAGAGATTATTATTGTTCAAATGGAACACAAAGGGCTTGCCCAAGTGGAACTTATGCACCACCCGGAGCCACAAGTTGTTGTGCCGGAGGGCAATATGCAGGAAATAGTAGTTGTTTCAGTCTTGCTGATTTAAGATTATCCCATTTCACACAAATTGCAAGTGGAGGTGCGGGAAGTTCATCATGCCCAACCGGAACACTTCAACCAGGATGGTATTTGGTAAGATTGAGAGGTGGAAAAGGAGGAAAATGTGGATCATTTTATGGATGTGAAGGGGGAAATGGAGGAACATTACAATATGCATTTTACATTCCAGCAACTGCATCATATCAACTTTGTGCTGGGGGGGATGGAAGCGTTGGTAATGATCATTGGTCAAGTAGTGGTGGTGGGGCTGGTGGTTCTTGGTTAAAATTGAATTTTTCAAATAAGGATTATTATTTTGTTGCAGGTGGTGGTGGAGGGGGTGATTCGCTCGGAGGAGGTGGTGGTGGTATAGGTGGTGGAGGTGGCGCTGGTGCTTCTGGTGATAATATAGGTGGTAATGGTGGAAGAAGTGGTCCTTATGCAGGTGGTAGTGGTGCAAAAGATGCAGAATATGAATGGAGAGGTGCGAATGCTAAGGGAGGACAAGGATTAAATAATGGTGGTAACGGTTGGAACACTGAATATCTTAGAGTAGGTGCTGCAGGTGGTGGTGGTGGTGGTTATAGTGGTCTTGTTATAGGTGATGAGTATCAGGGGGGAAGTTGTGCCCCTATTACAATAAATATAATAACTGGATATAAAACCAGCTCAACAAAAAGTGGAAATTTTGGTGGTATAGGTAATGGAGCTATATATGAAGGTACAGGTGATCAAGGTGGTGGCCCTGGAACCGCCTCACACACATCAAATGTTCCAAACATTGGTGCGTGTGGTTCGTCGTGTGCGATATTATACAAACTTAACATGTAAAAAAATCCCCCCATTATCGGGGGGTATTTATTTTCGTATTTTTTCAATCCAATTTATTTTGAAGCCGAATAGTGATGATGGGTTGTTTGCAAGAAATGGCGATGCCCGTTCAACATTTCTAAATCCAGTTAGTTCATCAATTTCCATATTTATTTCCCAAAGTTCCCTTGTAGCCTCATCTAAATTATTTGTTGTTGGGGTTTTATATATAAATTCAACAATGGTTTTCCAGCGGTCCCTATATTTATATGGTTCCTCAATAATTCTTACACTGCGGGTGGTTTTTTCGTTTTGAAGTTTTGTTATTTCTTCCTTATCATTATTCTTTCCACTTATGAAACTTTTATAGGTATCGTTATAATTGTTTCCAGTCAAACTTGGCAATTTCAATTTGCTTGCATGTGTTGATATGTCTTCTTTATCCCCTATACCCAAATCAATTTGCATTGTATATGGCGAGCCAGTTATTGTATATCTTGTCTTTATATATTCCTTTATCAATTGTTTCGTTAGGGTTTCAAATTCTTCCTTTGTAAATAATTCCTTTTTCATTGGGGTGGTTGTGAAAATTTCATCGCTATTCGTAAAGGTGTTTATCGCAATTGGATTCATTTTCATTATGCTTGGATTTACATATTGCTCTATCAATATACTTATGTATACAGATAAAAGTATGCTTATTATTGATATGGATAAGATTATCGTCAATTTCATTTTATTTGCATTTTGTGGTAGGTTCATTGTTCCCCCTTATCCTCTTTTAATATTAGTTCATAGTTAGGGTGGAATACATAACTTAGTCCAACAACTTTACGATTGCGTGGGGTGTTCTTTAATCCTCCAATTTTTATGTAGGCGGTTAGAACTTCCTCATTTGTTATTTGATTATTTTTCTTATTATATATTATGAAATCTACTTTATATTCAGATGAAATTTCAGGTTCCTTTTGTGGTAAAAAGTTATCAATGAAACGTTTCTTTTGTGTTAGGGTTTTATTATATAATTGTGTCATATTCACTATTTTTATTTCTTGGCTTATTCCTTCCTTAATCAACATTTCGTAGTAAGGTTTTTGGTTTTGTATAAATGAACTATATATATTACTTGCTGAAAAATTACATATATAGCAAGGTTTCGTTATATTTAGAAAGTCATTGTTTTTTAGTTTTTCATCACGATTACAATCACACCATATTTCCTCATTTTTAACTGGGGTAAGGGAAAGGGTAAATGTCTTTTCAAGGTAATCCCTTATGAAATATTCCATAAGGTAGGTTGATTCGCTCATCTTTCTTATTTTTGTTTTTGGTGCAGATGTGGAAATTGATTCCATACGTTTGAATTCATTATCGTATTTATCCCAGTATATGAAATAAGGACTGATGTTTCGGTTATATGCTTTTAATATTATTATCATACTTATTATTATTGATAACAGTAAAAGTATATAACTATATTTTGATAAGTAGTATATTCCAAATAAGTATTTACGTTCCGGTATGGAAGTAATATCTACTTTATATGGATATATTGTTTTATCAGTATCGGGTTTGATTATACGGTTGTCTCTATCATCCATTCAGGTAATCCCGGCATTGTTTCAACTTCTATACATGCACATGGTGAAAGTTTTAGTTCATTCGCATCGTAGCCAACACCAACAGGGTCGGTATTGTATATTGAACCAGAACAGCCAGTTATCAATACTATTATTAAGAGTGAAATTATTTTTTTCATAATGCCTCCTTAGTCCTTTTATATTTATGATACTAAATCATTTTTTTTATTCAAGTTTTTTCTTTACTTTTATTCTTTTTTTATAGTAAACTATTTTCGTTTTTAGTTTAGGAGGTTTTATGAAAAAGTTATTGCGAAAAATTTATGATTATGTTCTTTTTTTAAGTGAAACTAAATATGCTTTTGCCGTGTTGATTTTCATTTCTTTTTTTGGAAGCATTTTTTTTCCTCTTCCAACTGAAATAATTATGATTCCTATGATTTTAGCGGTGCCTAAAAAAGCTTTTTGGATTTCTTCTGTGGCTTTGTTATTTAGTGTGTTAGGTGGGGGCGCAGGTTATTTCGTTGGTAGTGTGTTATTTGATTCTGTTGGAATTAAAATTTTGGAATTTTTTAATTATGTGGAAAGTTTTAATAAGTTTGCTTCTCTTTATAATGAATGGGGTTATTGGATTGTTTTTGCAGGTGGGTTGACACCTTTCCCTTATAAAGTTATTACTATTGCAAGTGGATTTGTTAATATGAATTTTGTTATATTTATTATTGCTTCTGCTGTATCTCGTGCTATTAGGTATTATTTCATTGCTTGGCTTTTATATAAATTTGGTGAAAGAGCAAATAAATTTATTGAAAAACATTTAGAAGTATTAACTATTGTATTTTTTATTTTATTGTTTGCTGGTTTCTATGTGATTAAATTTCTTTAATTATAAATTATAAAAAAAAACTGGGGTTTGAGCCCCAGTTCTTAGAAACGGAATAATATTCCAATTTTTGCCATAGGGAAGTAGCCCTTTCTTAATTCATCAAGTTCTTTTTCATATTCCCTTTTGGTATCATTTAGAAGTTGTTGAATTTCTTCGTTATCTGTATCAATTGGGTGTGTTTCACATGATGAATTATAACATATTTCTAAATTACCCTTACCATTGATATCAGTTATAATATTTGGTTTGTCGGTAAATACTAAACCTGCATCAACATAGAATTTTAATCCCCAGAAAAGAGCAAAGTCAAATCCTATACCTGCGTAAGGTCCGGTTACATCGTAATTCATCAATGCAGTTAATGTTGCATTACCATCAACAGTATATTGTATTTCGTGTCCTTCTTCATCTTTCATTGTGAAAGATTCGTTTGCATTTTTATTTAGTGAAGCTCCAATTGAGAAGTCTCCTGTATAATATCCTCCAGAAATACGGATATTTCCTAATCCCCAGGTATTTCCAAATGGGTAGAAGTCAATTAAACCACCGAATTGTTTTCCTTCTATTATTGCAGTGAGTTTGTTTCCATCTATTTCAATTGGATTATCTTCCATAAATTTATTTATTTGATTTTCAAGTGGGGTCCAGGTGTTGTAATCAAAACGGAAACCAAAGCGATTTTTCCAAAAGTTTTTTGAACTTTGTGGTATACGGTATCCTATTTGTGCATTAACGCCTCCCAAAGCACCTATACCAACACCCAATTGAAAACCATCAATTGAAAATGAAGATTCTTCTTCTTTATATTTTTCGTATGGGTTTGCTTCCTTTTTTACTGAGATTTCATCAGTTGTAATTTTTGTTTCTTCCTTTTTAATGGATTTTTTTGCATCTTGTGCTTTTTTTATAGAATCAGTTAATGTTTCCCCATTTGGATTTAGTGGTTTTGGATTTGTTTCATTTGTTATTGTTTTTACCATTGGAAAACCAACAACAGCATCTTTAGCCATAGATGGGGTTGTTATTAAAAGTGATAATAATGTTGTAGTTAATATTTGTTTTTTCATTTAAACTCCTTATATTTTACATATAGGATTTTATACCTATTGTATTTTAAGGTCAAGAATTAAGTCTATATTTGGACTTTTATAAAAGAAAAAGGGGAAATTTAATCCCCCTTTTGTTAATCTTCTAATTTAAATTTACTTAAGTATTCCAAGAATTTTGATTTATAGTTATTTTCAAATTCCCTTTCCCTTACAATTTCTTCAAATTTTTCAGGATTGGTATTTTTTATAACTTTATATCTTGTTTCTTTTAGTAAATATTCCTTTATATCCAAGGTTGGTAGGCGACTATCCATTTGTAGTGGAGATTTTCCTTCCTTTAACAATCTTGGATCATATCTATATAATGGCCAATGTCCTGATTCAACAGCTGCCTTTGTTTGAGAAGGTCCGTTTATTAAATCAAAGCCGTGTGCAATACATGGGGCATAAGCGATTATCAATGATGGTCCATCAAAACTTTCTGCTTCACGAAGGGCCTTTATAGCTTGAACTTCGTTTGCACCCATAGCAATTCTTGCAACATAGGCATTTGCATTTGCCATTGCCATTAATCCTAAATCCTTTTTCATTAACTGTTTTCCACCAGTTGCAAATTTTGCACTTGCTCCAAATGGTGTGGATTTTGATTGTTGTCCACCAGTGTTTGAATATACTTCGGTATCAAGAACTAATACATTTATATTTTTTCCCATATTTAATACATGATCCAAGCCACCATATCCTATATCGTATGCCCAACCATCTCCTCCAAATATCCATATTGATTTTTTGATGAGGTAATCGGCTATATTCAATAGCATTTTAGCTTTTTCATCATTTAAAGTGGAAAGTTTTTCTTTTAAGGATTTTACCCTTTGTCTTTGTTCTTCTATTTCCTTATCTGTTGTTTGTGGGGAAGTTAGAAGTTCGTTTGTTAAAGTATCTCCTATTTGTGAAGATAATTCCTTTAATAAAGTTTTTGCAGTATTTGATAGAGTTTCAGCACCTACAGCTTGTCCAAAACCATATTCTGCATTGTCTTCAAATAATGAGTTTGACCATGCAGGACCATATCCTTTATCATTTGTGCAATATGGTGTTGTTGGTAGGTTTCCTCCATAAATTGAAGAACATCCAGTTGCATTGGCTATCATCATTCTATCCCCAAATAATTGTGTGATTAATTTTATATAGCCTGCTTCACCACAACCTGCACATGCACCAGAGTATTCAAAAAGTGGTTGCATAAGTTGTGTGTGTTTTGGAAGCGATGGATTTAATTTACTTCTATCTATATATGGAATTGTTTCAAAGAATTTGAAGTTTTCACTTTCGGTTTGTTTTACTTCTTGGATTGAGTGCATTGTTAATGCCTTTTCTGTTTTATCACTTCCATCAATTGGGGTTTTTACAGGGCAATTTGATACACATAATCCACAGCCAGTACAATCTTCTGGTGATACTTGAACAACATAGTATAAGTTTTCACCCAACTCTTTTGTTTTATATTTTGCATATTTAAATGTGTTAGGTGCATTTTTAATTTCTTCTTCACTCATTACCTTTGTTCTTATTGCTCCATGAGGACAGATGAATGCACATTTTCCACATTGAATACATGTTTCATTGTTCCAAATTGGTACCATTTCTGCAATAGATCTTTTTTCATATTGTGAAGTGGAAGTTGGGAATGTTCCATCTGCTTTGAATGCTGATACAGGTAAATCATTTCCATTACCAGATATGATTTTTGCATGTAATCTTTTTACAACATCGGTTGCATTTGATGATACAACAGATGGACGTGGACGGGCATTTGCAGATGGTGAAGTTGGAACTTCTATTTCATATAAGTTTGCGATGGCGTTATCCACAGCCTTATAATTCATTTCAACAACTTCTGGTCCCTTTTTCATATAAGTTTTTTCAATTGCTTTTTTAATTGCCTTTATAGCTTGTTCGCTTGGAATTACACCTGCTAAGTGGAAGAAGGCTGTTTGCATTATTGTATTTATTCTTCTTCCCATGCCGGAATCTCTTGCAACTATATTTGCATTTATTGCATATACCTTTAATTTTTTTGATATGATTTGTTCTTGAACTTCAAGTGGTAAATTTTCCCAAAGTTGTTCCTTTTTAAAAGGAGAATTTATAAGTAAAATTCCTTCACTTTTTATATTTTTTAACATATCAAGTGTGTAAAATAGTGGGAAATGATGAACTGCTAAGAAATTTGCAGATGTGATTAAGTATGGTGCCTTAATCTTATTATCACTAAATCTTAAATGTGATATTGTATTTCCACCTGATTTTTTACTGTCGTATTCAAAATAGGCTTGACCATATTTATTTGTTTCTGATGTAATGATTTTTATGGAGTTTTTATTTGCTCCGACAGTTCCATCACTTCCAAGTCCATAGAATAGGGCAGAGTAAGTTTTGTCATCGTTTAATTCAAAGCCATTATCATAATCTAATGAAAGATGAGTTAAATCATCGTTTATACCAATTGTAAATTCTTGTTTTGGTGTAGGTTTTGATAATTCATCGTATATTGCCTTTACCATATTTGGTGTAAATTCTTTTGATGAAATTCCATAACGTCCACCGTTTACATATATATCACAGTGATTTTCTTCTTTTAATGCTGAACATACATCCAAATATAATGGTTCACCAAGAGAACCTGGTTCTTTTGTTCTATCTAATACACTTATTTTCTTTGTTGTTTTTGGTAAAGATGCAACAAAAGTTTTTGTTGGGAATGGTCTATATAAATGGATTTTTATTAAACCAACTTTTTCACCATTGTCATTTAATAATTTTATTGTTTCTTCTATTGTTTCACAAGAAGAGCCCATTGATACAATTACTCTTTCAGCATCAGGAGATCCTACATATTCAACAACCTTATATTCTCTTCCTGTTAATTTTTTAAAGTTTTCCATTTCCTCTTTTACTATTTCTTCAACTTTATCATAGTATGGGTTGCAAGCTTCCCTTGCTTGGAAGAAGACATCTGGGTTTTGAGCGGTTCCTCTTATTGCAGATTTTTCCGGAGTTAAGGCATTATTTCTAAATTCTTCAATTTTCTTTGTATCAATCATTGATTTTAAAACATCGTCTGATATTTTTTCAATTAGATTTATTTCATGAGATGTTCTAAATCCATCAAAGAAGTGTAAAAATGGAACTCTTGCTTTTAATGTAGAAGCATGTGCAATGAGAGCCATATCGTGCGCTTCTTGGACACTGTTTGAGGCAAGCATTGCAAAGCCAGTTTGACGACATGCCATAACATCTGAGTGATCACCAAAAATTGATAAAGCATGAGAGGCTACACTTCTTGCACTTACATGCATCACAAATGGAAATAATTCACCGGCAATTTTATACATATTTGGTATCATTAATAACAATCCTTGTGAGGCGGTGAATGTGGTTGCAAGTGAACCTGCTTGTAATGCTCCGTGAACGGCTCCTATGGCACCAGCTTCAGATTGCATGGTTGTTACTTCTGGAACTATACCAAATAGGTTTGTTTTTTTTGCATTACTCCATACTTCATAATTTTCAGCCATAGGTGATGATGGGGTTATTGGATAGATTATTGCTAAATCGGTTAATCTGTATGCTATATCAGATGCCGCTTCGTTTCCATCACACATTAATTTTGTTATATCACTCATAATTTTTTACCTTTCGTTTGTTAAATTAGGATTATTTTACAAATATTATCTATTTGTTTCAAGTTAAATTTTTTCGCCCATAGAACTTGATAATTGCTTATCTTTACATATGTGCAATATGAACTGATACAGGTGGTTTTTTATCCATAACATCCCTTATCACCCTTCTTGTTGAAGCAGTGATTATATCCCTTAATATAGAATCGTTTTGTAATTCCTTTTTGGATAGGTTTTTGATGCTATTTTTTATTTCATTTATTATTGATGTTTTTATTATACCTGTACCATCGGTTTCAAATACTCCAAATGATGATATTTCGGGTTTACCAACAAGGCCATTTTTATTCATTATTACACTTACAAATACCGCTCCATTATAGTTTATTTTCCTTCTTGCTGAAAATACATCATTGGCTGCGGAGATTTGTCTTGTTCCATCAATGATTATTTCGTTTGTTGGAACTATTTCCACAATTTTTGGAGCTTGCCCCTTTTCAATTGTAATGAATTGTCCGTTTTCCAATATTATAGTGTGTTTTACTTTACATTCTTCTGCAATTTTTGCATTTCTAAATGTATGTATTGGTTCACCGTGTATTGGAACAGCTATTTCAGGTTTCAATAAATTATATAATTGAGCCATTTCTTCCTTACTTCCATGTCCAGAAGCATGAATTTTTGGATTGTCCAAATTAGTTATTATATTTACACCATGTTTGGATAAATTATTTTGGACGTTTATTATTGCTTCTTCATTTCCTGGTATCATCTTTGATGAGTAGATTACTGTATCCCCAGCATGAAGTTTTAAATCAATATAACTTCCATCTGCAACACGGGTTAATACAGAACGAGGTTCTCCTTGTGTTCCTGTGCATAAATATAGAAGTTTTTCATTATCGTATTTTGAGGCATCTTCACCAGAGATATAATCAAAATCCTTTAAATATCCTTCGGATTTCGCTATATCTATATTTGATTCCATGGAACGTCCCAAGACTACTAATCTTCTTCCGGTTGCTTTGGCTGCTTTATATACACTTTCCATTCTTACTATATTTGTGGAAAAGCAAGTGATTACTATTTTACCTTTTTTTATTTCCTTTACCACTTTTTCTAATTCTTGTCTTACTTCTTCTTCACTTCTACTATGTGTAAGATTTAAGGCATTTGTGGAATCACTTAAAACCGCTAAACATCCTTCCTTTGCAAGAGTTTTAAGTGCAGTCATATCTGTTGTTTTATCAATAAGTGGGGTAGGATCTAATTTCCAATCTCCTGTATGAAGAAGGTTTCCTTGTTCGGTTCTTATTATTATTCCATTTGATTGTGGAATAGAGTGAGTAAAGTGGAAATATTCTATATCAAATGGACCAATTTTGAAACGGGCTCCATTTTTATTAACTTCACGAAATGGAACTTTACCAAGTAAATTTGTTTCAGCTAATTTATTTTCAAGCATTTTTAATGCAAAAGGTGTTCCGTATACAGGACATTTAACTTCTTCCCATAAATATGGTATGGCACCATAATGATCCTCATGAGAATGGGTTAAAATTATACCTAATACTCTATCTTTTATTGTTTTTAAAAATGAAGCATCGGGAATTACATATTCTGCACCAGCCATACGTTCAGTTGGAAAGCCAATACCCATATCTATAATTATCCATTGTCCGCGTGTTCCATATAAATATAGGTTGCAACCAATTCTATCACCCATACCACCTAAGGCTCCAAAGTATATTTTGTTATCAGATGATGATAAATTCATAGAGGTTTTTATTGCAGTTTTTTTTGTTTGTATTATTGGTTTTATTTTTTTTTCAACTTTTTTTTGTGTTGATTTTTTTTCTTTTTTATTTTTATTAAAAAACATATTTTTTTCCTTTTCTTTTTTTATTAGTATAACATAGTTTTCTTCTTATTTCTATATTTATATAAGTCCCAACATTTTAAAACTTGTATAATTACCCTTTGATACAATTAAATGGTCGTGAACAGATACATCAATGGTTTCAAGTGCCTTTATAATCTTTTGTGTGATAGATATATCTGCTTTTGATGGTGTGCTATCTCCGGTTGGGTGATTATGGACTAAGATTATAGATGTTGCACCTAACTCTAAAACTCTTTTTATAATTTCTCTTGTATATACAGATGAAGAATTTATTGTTCCTGTTGAATGAGTTTCATCCTTTATTAAGTGGCATTTTGTGTTTAAGTATAAAATATGAAATTCTTCTGTATCTTTATTTCCTATATTTAATTTGCAATAATCAATTAACTCACTCCAATTAGAAATTATTGAAGTTTCTTCTATTTTATCTTTTAATATTTTGATTTGGCTTGCCTCTATAATTTTTAATGTAGCAATGGTGGTATCTCCAATACCTTTTATTTGTGATAATTCTGTTGGTTTTGCAGTGATTACTCCACCAAATGTTTTAAATTTTGATATCAATTCCTTTGCAAGTGGTTTTACATCCTTTCGTGGAATTGCAATTGATAATACTAATTCCAATAATTCATAATCAGCAAGGGTATTGGCACCATTGGTTAGTAATTTTTCTTTTAATCTTTGTCTGTGTCCTATATAATGTGGAATTTCTTTATTATTCATAAATCATTTTTTCTTATGTTTGTTTATTCTTATTGTATCATAATTACTTTTCCTAGCAATAGTTTTTTTGGAGTAAGATAATTTATATTGTATTTTTATTATTATTTTTGCAATTAGATATATTATAAGTTTTGTTATAGGTATTATTATTTTATCGTATATAAATTCACTTAATCTAAATAGGGTGGTTATTATAAAAATAGTCCAAGCAATTATGAATAAAGCTTCTATATATAATTTTGAAGTTTTTGATATTTCATAATTGTATAATATGTTTGATAATTTTGTATCGTATAAATATATGTAAACAAAACGATAAAATATCAGAGTTGAACATATTGTAAATATAAATATTGTTTTAAGGGAGAATATGAATTTATTATCTGGAAAAGTATCTTTGTTTGTTAAAATATTTTTCCAAGATATTTTCATATTTCCCCCTTTTTTATTCTTTTTTCTTTATATCTGTTTTTATATGTAATTCTCTTAATTGTTTTTCATCAATTGTTGATGGTGCACCCATCATGATGTCTTCTCCTCTTCCATTGATTGGGAATAGTATCACTTCCCTTAAATTTGGTTCATCAGCTAAAAGCATTACAATTCTATCTATACCTAAAGCAAGTCCAGCATGTGGTGGAACACCATATTTAAAGGCTGTCATTAAACCTGAAAAACGTGTTTCTACATCTTCCTTTGTATAACCAACGTTTTCAAATGCCTTTATCATAGTTGCTATGTCATAATTTCTTACGGCTCCACTTGCCATTTCATAACCATTACATACTATATCATATTGATAAGCCTTTATAGTTAGTAAATCGTTTTTTGTTAATGCTTCTAATCCTCCTTGTGGCATTGAAAATGGATTATGTCCAAAATCAAGTTTACCAGTTTGTTCATCCATTTCATAAAATGGAAAGTCTACAATAAAGGCAAATTTGAATATATCTTTTTCAATTAAATCCAAATCGGTTGCCAATTTTGTTCTTGTAAGACCGGCGAATTTTTGTGCAGTTGTTAATTTGTCGCATACAAAAAATACACTGTCCCCATTTTTTATTTCACAGATTTGTTTTATCATCTCTATTCTATCTTTTGTAAGATTTTTTGCAATAGGACCTTTTTCTTCACCTGTTGTTTTATCAAAGACAATGTAGCCTAATCCGTGAGCTTTGTTTTGTCTTGCCCATTCATTTAATCCATCAAACCAAGAACGTGGCTTTTCACTTGATTGTGGTGCAACTATTGCCTTTACAACACTTCCTTTTTCTATATTATTTGCAAAAATTGTAAAAGTAGAGTCTTTAAATGCTGTTGTAACATCCTTTATTATTAAAGGATTTCTTAAATCAGGTTTATCAGTTCCGTATAATTCCATTGCATCGTTATATGCAATTCTTTCCCAATTTGATAATTTCCTATTGTTTGCAAATTTTGAAAAAGTGTGTTCAACCAAACCTTTTGCAATAGATAAAACATCTTCTTGGGTTGCAAATGACATTTCCATATCTAATTGATAAAATTCTAAAACTCTATCTGCACGTAAGTCTTCATCCCTAAAACATGGTGCAACTTGGAAGTATTTATCGAAACCTGCAACCATTGCTAATTGTTTGAATTGTTGTGGTGCTTGTGGTAATGCATAAAATTTTCCAGGATGTAATCTTGATGGAACCAAAAAGTCCCTTGCCCCTTCTGGAGATGATGCTGTTAAAATAGGTGTTTGTAATTCGTTGAATTCATTATCCCACATATAATCTCTCATAGTTTTTATTATTTGAGAGCGAAGTTTTATTGTTTTTTGTAATTTTTCTCTTCTTAAATCAATATAACGATATTTTAATCTTAAATCCTCTGGAAATTGTTCGTCTGTTGCAACTAATATTGGTAAAACTTCCGCAGATGAAATTATATTAAATGATTCAATTTTTAATTCTATGTGTCCAGATGCCAAATTTTCATTTATTGTTTCCTTATCCCTTGCTATAACTTCACCGTATACAGATATGACACTTTCTATTCTTAAATGATCAAATTTGGGAAAGTCAGGATGTGTTGTATCAATTACGCATTGAGTTATGCCATAATGATCTCTTAAATCAATAAATACTAATCCACCATGATCCCTTTTTGAATTTATCCAACCGGATAGGCGAACTTTCTTACCTATGAATGTTTCATTTATTTCACCACATGTATTTGTTCTATAAATATTTTCCATTTTAAACCTCTGTTTTTTCATTTTGTAGTATAATAATAACTTTTAATATAGAAGTCAAAGATTTTTTATACCTTTAAGTTATTAAAAATAGACTCTTTTTTTAGATTTTGATTGAAATAGTAAAAAAAATTGTGTATATTATGAAAGCTTTTATAAAATACTTGATTTTACAACTGATTTTGGTGTAGACTCTTTCTACTTATATTAGATGAGTTTTACCATATCTTGTAAAATCAAATAGTTAGGGGTATAGCTCAGCTGGTAGAGTAGCGGTCTCCAAAACCGTTGGTCGTGGGTTCGAATCCTTCTGCCCCTGCCATAAAAATAAGTAAAATCTTATATTTATGGTGGTTTGTATAAAAGATTGCGAATCGATGATCTTATATTGGGTTTGATGAGAATCGGCGGTTTATATAGTGTTTAACGTATATGGTATTGGGTGAATTTTTTATATTTTGCTTAATATCTTTAAAATAAAGTGAGGTTGTTGTTATGTTTTCTAAAATCATAAATTTCTTTGAGCAAGTAAAGCAAGAAATAGCAAAAGTGGTTTGGCCTACTAAAAAAGAGACTGTTTCTTCTGCAATTATGATTTTTGTTTTTTCAATAGTGTTCGCTTTATTTTTCTTTTTAGTAGATAGATTTTTTATGTGGCTTATGAGCTTTGTTTTTAATTTTTAATATAAAGGGTTGTTATTATGGATAATAAAGAACAAAATATAATTCCAGAAGTTAAAAAAGATAGTGCAAGGTGGTATGTTGTTTATGTGCATTCCGGTTGCGAAAAGGCTGTTGTAAAACGTTTGGAAGAAAAAATTAAAAAACAAAAAATGGAAGATTTTTTTGAGGAAATCCTTATTCCTACACAAGAAAGTGTTGAAGTTAAACAAGGTAAGAAAGTTAAAGTTGAAAAGAAGTTCTTCCCAGGTTATGTGCTCATTCGTATGATTATGAATGATGATACTTGGCATATGGTTCGTGATATTCCTCTTGTATCTGGATTTTTAGGTTCAAGAACTAAACCTTCTCCAGTTAGTGAAAAAGATGCTCAAAATTTAATTTACAGACTTGAAAATGCAGAAGATAGTTTCATGTCTGATATTAAATATGAAGTTGGTCAACAAGTTAAAGTTTGTGATGGTCCATTTGCTTCATTTAATGGGGTAATTGAAAAAATTGATGATGAAAAACAAAGGCTTAAAGTTTCTGTTTCAATTTTTGGAAGACCAACTCAAGTTGATTTAGAATTTAATCAAGTTGAAAAGTTATAATCAATTTGATTTTTAACCGGTAGTAGATTTCGCCATAATCAAACTACCATTCCTAATAACAAAAAAATAAAGGAGTTAAAAATGGCACCTAAAAAAGAAATTGCAAAATATGTAAAGTTGCAAATCGCTGCAGGTTCCGCTAATCCTTCACCACCAGTTGGTCCAGCTTTGGGTCAAGCAGGTGTGAATATTATGGAATTTTGTAAAGCTTTTAATGATAGAACAAAAGATATGGAAAAAGGTATTCCTTGTCCTGTTATTATTACTGTTTATAAAGATAAATCTTTTGATTTCGTTGTTAAATTACCTCCTGTATCTTTTATGATTAAAAAAGTTGCAGGTATTAAATCAGGAAGTAAAACACCTGGTAAGGGTCCTTCTGTTGGAAAATTAACCAAAAAACAAGTTCGTGAAATAGCTGAAAGCAAAATGGCTGATATGAATTGCCATACTGTAGAAGCTGCTATGTCTATGGTTGAAGGTCAATGTAAAACTATGAGTGTTGATGTAGTGGAGGGCTAAAATGGTGTTTGTATCTAAAAAAATGAAAAAAATGAATGAAGGTCTTGATAAAGAAAAATTTTATTCTATTGTTGAGGCTTTGAATGTTTTAAAAGAAAAATCATCTGTAAAATTTGATGAAGGTGTTGATATTGCTATGAACCTTGGTATTGATACAAAACAATCAGATCAAAATATTCGTGGTATGGTTTCTCTTCCTCATGGAACTGGTAAAAAATGTGTTGTAGCAGTTTTTGCAAAAGGTCCAAAAGCAACAGAAGCAAAAGAAGCTGGTGCAGATATTGTTGGTGATGATGATTTAGTAGCAAATATCTTAAAAGGTCAAATAAATTTTGATAGATGTATTGCAACTCCTGATATGATGGCAATGCTTGGAAAAGTAGCTAAAATATTAGGTCCAAAAGGTTTAATGCCAAATCCAAAACTTGGTACTGTTACAATGGATGTAAAAGGTGCCGTTGAAAAAGCCAAAGCTGGACAAGTTGAATATCGCGCTGAAAAAGCTGGTGTTGTTCATGCAGGTGTTGGTAAATTATCTTTTGGTGTTGAAAAATTAAGTGAAAATATAAAGACTTTTATTGATGCTATACAAAAGGCAAAACCTGCAACATCAAAAGGAACTTATATTAAAAAAATCACTCTTTCAACAACACAAGGAGTTGGTCTTAAAATTGACTTATCAGATTTAAGATAAGTAAAAAAAATGCTTGTCCAAGACAGTAGGGGCTTTGCTTAATTGGAGATTTCCTCCCTACCAAGACAAGAGAAAAATTTTATATTTTTATCTTGGGCAAGATGGGCGGTTTTAAAATAAATTGATTTTAAAACTTAATATTAACCAAGAAAAAAGAAAGGTTTGTAAATGAATCGTAATGAAAAAAAAGATTGGATTTCAAATTTAAACTCTTCTTTGGCTTCTTCAGAATCTGTTGTGGTTGCATCATTTAAAGGTTTAACCGTTGCAGAAATTTCTGAACTTAGAAAACAAGCAAGAGAACTTGATGCTTCAATCAAAATTACACAAAATAGACTTACAAAACTTGCTTTGAATGGAACTGAGTTTGAAGAACTTGCTCCTTTATTTAAAGGTTCAACTTTGGTTGCTTATTCAAGTGATCCAATTTCTTCTGCAAAAGTTATTTATAATTTTTCAAAAGGAAATGATAAAGTTGAAATTTTAGGTGGAGCAATGGGTAAAGAGATTTTAGATGTTGCCGGTGTTAAAAGTATTGCAACTCTTCCTTCTCTTGATGAATCTCGTGCAAAGATATGTGCAGTTATCAATACACCTGCTGGAAATCTTGCAAGAGTATTCAAAGCTTATTCCGAAAAGGCAGCTTAAATTTAATATTAACCATTTAAGATAAAAAGGATAAAAAAATGGCAGATTTACAAAAATTAGTTGATGAACTTTCAAAATTAACAGTTATGGAAGCCGCTGAACTTTCAAAAAAATTAGAAGAAACTTGGGGTGTTAGTGCTGCTGCTCCTGTTGTTATGGCAGGTGGTGCTGGTGCTGGTGCTGCTGCTGAAGAAAAGACAGACTTTGATGTTGTTCTTGCTTCTGCTGGTGGTAATAAAATCGCAGTTATTAAAGAAGTTAGAGAAATCACAGGTCTTGGCTTAAAAGAAGCTAAAGATTTAGTTGATGGCGCTCCAAAAACTATAAAAGAAGGTGTTGCAAAAGCTGCAGCTGAAGAAATGAAATCTAAATTAGAAGCAGCAGGTGCAACAGTTGAACTTAAATAAGTTCTTTTAAATCATTGGTGGAGGTTGAAGATTTGCTTTTCTTCTTCCTCCCTTTCGGATTCTTAATCCGACTGTAAGTTAATAAAGCAAAAAGAAGTTAAATTTTGACTTTAAAAAGATGATAAACTTTTAAGGTTCAAGCCAAAACAAAAAAGGATAAAAATATGTTTAATGCTTATAAAAGAATCAGAAAAGACTTTGGTAAAATTAAATCTCCTATTGATGTTCCAAATCTTATTAAAATTCAAGAAGAATCTTATAAAAGTTTCCTTCAATTAGAAGAAAAACCAGAAAATAGAAAAAATGTAGGTATTCAAGCCGTTTTCAAATCTGTATTTCCTATACATGATTTTTCAGGACTTGTAGATTTAGAATTTGTAAAATATGAATTTGATGCTCCAAAATATGATGCAGAAGAATGTCTTCGTCGTGGATTGACTTTTTCAGCTCCTTTACGTGTCACTTTAAGACTTATTATTTGGGATATTGATGAAGAAGGTAAAAAATCCATAAAAGATGTAAAAGAACAAGAAATATTTATGGGTGATGTTCCTTTGATGACAGATAAAGGTACTTTAATATTCAATGGAACAGAAAGAGTGTTCGTTTCCCAAATGCAACGTTCTCCAGGTGCATTTTTTACCCATGATGAAGGTAAAACACATGCAAGTGGAAAATTGCTTTTTAGTGCTAAAATTATCCCTTCTCGTGGTTTTTGGTTGGATTTTGAATTTGATGCAAAAGATATCTTATATGTAAGAATTGATAAAAAAAGAAAAATTCCTGTAACTTCTTTGCTTGCATCTTTTTATAACGATGAAACTCAAATGGCAGTTGAAAAAGCAATTGCAGAGGGAAAAAATCCGGATGAAATTGAAAAAGTTGGTATGTCTTCAAATGAAATACTTAAACTTTTTTATAATGAAGAAATTTTAACAAAATTTAAAAATGGTTGGAAAAAACCTTTTAATGCTTCTTTGATTACTAAAAGTGTTAAATTCTCTTATGATTTAGTTAATGCAAAAACTGGGGAAGTAGTTCTTACACAAGGAACTAAAATTTCACCTCGTAATGCAAAAAAATTAGTAGAAGCAGGTTTAGAAGAAGTTTATATAACAGATGAACAATTACAAGAAGCTGGACTTTTCTTATCAGATGATATAATTGATATGGATACATACGAAATTATAGCAGAAGCAGGACAAGAAATTGATGCAAATGTTTTATCAAAATTAAATGATGCTAAAATAAAAGAAATTCCTGTTCTTTATATTGATAATGTAACAGTAGGTCCTCATATAAGAAATACTTTAGTTGTTGATAAAAATAAAACTAGAGAAGAAGCTTTATTTGATATTTATCAAGTTATGCGTCCAGGAGAACCTCCTACAATTTCTTCCGCGGAAAATCAATTCTTTAAAATGTTCTTTGATAAGGATTATTATGATTTATCTTCCGTTGGTAGATTTAAATTAAACACAAGACTTGATATAAGTTTTGAAGATGCTCCAGAAGATTTAACAATTCTTCGTCGTGATGATGTAATTAAGGTTATTAAAGCATTAGTTGATTTACGTGATGGTAAAGGTGAAATAGATGATATTGATAACCTTTCCAATAGACGTATAAGAGCAGTAGGTGAACTTCTTGAAAATCAATATAGAATAGGTATAGTCAGAATGGAAAGGGCAATAAAGGAAAAAATGTCCTCTGTTCAAATAGATTCTGTTATGCCTCAAGATTTAGTTAATGCAAGACCTGTGCTTTCCGCAGTTAAAGAATTTTTGGGTTCTTCTCAACTTTCTCAATTTATGGATCAAAATAACCCATTATCAGAAATCACTCATAAAAGAAGATTATCTGCACTTGGTCCAGGTGGATTGACAAGAGAAAGAGCAGGGTTTGAAGTTCGAGATGTGCATCCTACTCATTATGGAAGAATTTGTCCAATTGAAACTCCAGAAGGTCAAAATATTGGTCTTATTAACTCATT
The DNA here is from genome assembly GCA_944390685.1 of uncultured Alphaproteobacteria bacterium. Classification (GTDB taxonomy): domain Bacteria; phylum Pseudomonadota; class Alphaproteobacteria; order Rs-D84; family CACZYB01; genus CACZYB01. The sequence goes on from CALXQL010000010.1 coordinate 18,529, forward strand.
GGCTTCTTTTGCTGTTATAAATAAATATGGTTTTATTGAAACCCCTTATAGAAAAGTAATTGATGGTAAAGTTTCAAATGAAATCATTTATGTTTCAGCAATGGAAGAAAATAAATATATCATTGCTCAGGCTAATTCCATTTTAAATAAAGATGGTAGTTTTGCTGAAGAATTAGTTAGTTGCCGTAAAAATGGAGAATTCGTTTTACTTCCAGCAAGTGAAATTACTTTAATGGACGTTTCTCCAAAGCAACTTGTATCAGTTGCAGCAGCTCTTATTCCTTTCCTTGAAAACGATGATGCTAACCGTGCATTGATGGGTTCAAACATGCAACGTCAAGCTGTTCCTCTTGTAAAATCTGAGGCTCCTTATGTTGGTACTGGAATGGAATATCGTGTTGCAACAGATTCTAAAGCTACAATTCAAGCTGAAAATGATGGTATAGTTACTCAAGTAGATGGTTCAAGAATTGTTATTCAAACCACAGGTAAAGATTCAAAATCTCCAACAGGAGTTGATATTTACAGACTTCAAAAGTATGCAAGGTCAAATCAAGATACTTGTATTAACCAAAAACCTATTGTAAATGTAGGTGATAAAGTTAAAGCTGGTGATATAATAGCAGATGGTCCTTGTACAGATCTTGGTGAACTTGCTCTTGGTAGAAATGTAAGAGTTGCATTTATGCCTTGGCAAGGTTATAACTATGAAGATGCTATTGTTATAAGTGAACGTATTGTAAAAGATGATGTCTTTACTTCTGTTCATATAGCAGAATTTGAAGAAACTGCACGTGATACAAAATTGGGTCCAGAAGAAATCACTCGTGATATACCAAATGTTGGTGCAGAAGCTCTTAAAAATCTTGATGAAACAGGTGTTATTCATATTGGTGCTCATGTTAAAGCTGGTGATATATTGGTTGGTAAAGTTACACCAAAAGGTGAGACTCCTGTAACCCCAGAAGAAAAACTTCTTCGTGCAATTTTCGGTGAAAAGGCAACAGAAGTTCGTGATACTTCTTTGAGAGTTCCTCCTGGAACAGAAGGAACTGTTTTAGATGTTCGTATGTTCTTCCGTCGTGGTATTCAAAAAGATGAACGTGCATTATCCATTGAATATATGGAAATTGAAAAGCTTAATAAAGATAGAAACGATGAAAGACAAATCTTGGAAAATGGGTTTAATCAAAAATTAAGAACATTCCTTGATGGTAAAGTAGTAAGTGAACCTGTTAAAGATATTGCTGGAAAAGGTGAAACTTTAAAAGCGGATCTTTTAGTTGGTATTCCTTCTGCAAAACTTAATAAAATAAAACTTCAAAATGAAAAAGATCAGGAAGTATTAAACAATATGTTCGTTGAATTTAACGAAGTTATTAAGAAAACTGATGCTAAATTTGATGATAAAATTGAAAAAGTTAAACAAGGTAATGATCTTCTTCCAGGTGTGTTGAAAGTAGTTAAGGTATTTATCGCTGTGAAGAGAAAACTTCAAATAGGTGATAAAATGGCTGGACGTCATGGAAATAAAGGTATTGTTTCAAAAGTAGTTCCAGTTGAAGATATGCCTTATCAAGCAGATGGTACACCAGTTGATATTGTTTTGAATCCTTTGGGTGTGCCTAGTCGTATGAATGTAGGACAGATTTTGGAAACTCATCTTGGATGGGCGGCAAAAGGTCTTGGCGTTCAAATAGGTCAAATGATGGAAAAAGTTTATAATAATCAATTAGATGTTTCTGCAATTCGTGAAAAGTTAGAAAAAATCTATGGTAAAGAAATTTATGATAGAGAACTTAAAAATTTCACAGATGAGGAAATCAAAGCTTATGCAAATTCAATAAGTGATGGTGTGCCTATGTCAACACCAGTATTTGATGGTGCAAAAGAAGCTGATATATCCAATTTGTTAGAAGAAGCAGGACTTGATTCTTCCGGTCAAGTTGAACTTTATAATGGTGAAACAGGTGAAAAGTTCGATAATCCGGTAACTGTTGGTTATATGTATATGTTAAAACTTCATCATCTTGTTGATGAAAAAATCCATGCTAGATCTGTTGGTCCTTATTCATTGGTTACACAACAACCTCTTGGCGGTAAGGCTCAATTTGGAGGTCAAAGATTTGGTGAAATGGAAGTTTGGGCATTAGAAGCTTTCGGTGCTGCATATACTTTACAAGAAATGTTGACGGTTAAGTCTGATGATATTTCTGGACGAACAAAAGTTTATGAATCCATTGTTCGTGGAAATTATGATTTCGAATATGGAACCCCAGAAAGTTTTAAAGTTTTGGTTAAAGAAATCAAATCTCTTGGTCTTAACTTGGAAGTAAAAAAATAATAAAAGGAGAACTTATATGACTAATGAAATTACAAAAGTTTTTGCAAATGTAGTAGCACCAGAAGATAGTTTTTCAAAACTTAAAATTTCTGTGGCATCTCCTGAACAAATACGTTCTTGGTCCTATGGTGAAGTTAAAAAAACTGAAACTATAAATTATAGAACTTTTAAACCAGAAAAAGATGGTCTTTTCTGTGCTAAAATATTTGGTCCGGTAAAAGATTATGAATGTCTTTGTGGTAAATATAAAAGAATGAAATATCGTGGTGTAATTTGTGAAAAGTGTGGAGTGGAAGTTACTCTTTCAAAAGTTAGACGTGAAAGAATGGGGCATATTGAACTTGCTTCACCAGTCGCTCATATTTGGTTTTTGAAATCTCTTCCTTCAAAAATAGGTGTTCTTCTTGATATGCCACTTAAAAAATTGGAAAAAGTTCTTTATTTTGATAATTATATAGTTATTGAACCAGGATTAACTCCTCTTAAAATGCATGAACTTTTAACAGAAGAACAATATCAACAATATTTGGAAGAATATGGTCAAGATAGTTTCAGAGCAGGTATAGGTGCAGAAGCCTTGAAAGAAATGCTCGCTTCTGTTGATTTAAAAGAAGAAGCAGAAAAACTTCGTATGGAACTTAAAGATATGAAGTTTGAAATGACAAGAAAAAAAGTCATTCAAAGACTTAAAATAATAGAAGCATTTTTAGAGTCTGGATCTAAACCTGAATGGATGGTTATGGATGTAATTCCTGTTATCCCACCAGAACTTAGACCTCTTGTTCCACTTGATGGTGGTAGATTTGCAACAGCTGATTTGAATGATTTATATCGTCGTGTTATTAACAGAAATAACAGACTTAAAAGATTGATGGAACTTAAAGCTCCTGAAATCATTATTAGAAATGAAAAAAGAATGCTTCAAGAAGCTGTGGATAGTTTATTTGATAATTCTCGTAGACCTCGTCCGGTTGTTGCTAATAATCGTAGACCTTTGAAGTCTTTGGCTGATATGCTTAAAGGTAAAGCAGGTAGATTCCGTCAAAACCTTCTTGGAAAACGTGTTGATTATTCCGGTCGTTCTGTTATTGTGTCAGGGCCTATGTTGAAACTTCATCAATGTGGACTTCCTAAACGTATGGCTTTGGAATTATTTAAACCATTCATTTATTCAAAATTGGAATTCTATGGTCATGCAAATACCATAAAATCAGCAAAAAAAATGGTTGATAAAGAACTTCCAATAGTTTGGGATATTTTGGAAGAAGTTATTAAAGAACATCCTGTTCTTTTGAACCGTGCTCCTTCTCTTCATAGACTTTCCATTCAAGCATTTGAACCTGTGCTTATTGAAGGTAAAGCTATAAGACTTCATCCTCTTGTATGTACTGCATTTAATGCGGACTTCGATGGTGACCAGATGGCGGTTCATGTGCCTCTTTCTTTGGAAGCTCAATTAGAAGCACGTGTATTGATGATGTCAACTAATAACATATTACATCCTGCAAATGGTAAACCTATTATCACTCCAAACCAGGATATTGTGCTTGGAATCTATTACATGTCAATTGAAATAGAAAAAGCAAAAGGTGAGGGTATGGTTTTTGGTTCACTTGATGAAATAAAACTTGCTCTTGCTTCTAAAAAACTTGATATGCATGCAAAAATTAAAGCAAGAATTCAAGTAGTAAATGATAATGGTGAATTGGAAAATAAAATAGTTGATACCACTGCTGGTCGTGTTTTAATATTTGAAATTGTTCCAAAAGCAAAAGGTGTTTCCTTTGATTTAGTTAACCAACAAATGACAAAGAAAAAAATTGGTGAACTATTTGGGGCTATTTATAAATATTGTGGTCAAAAAGAAACTGTTATCTTTGCAGATAAAATTATGGATCTTGGTTATAAAAATGCTATGTATTCCGGTATTTCTTTTGGTAAAGATAATATTGTTATTCCAGATAGTAAAAAGAGCCTTATTGAAGATACAGAAAAGAAAGTCATTGAATTTGAAAAACAATATCAAGATGGTCTTATCACTTCAAAAGAAAAGTATAATAAGGTTGTTGATGCTTGGGCTAATTGTTCAGAAGTAGTCGCAAATGAAATGATGAAAGTGCTTTCTAAACAAGAAGTTGGAAAACCTCAAAACCCTATATATATGATGGCTAATAGTGGTGCTAGAGGATCAAAAGCTCAGGTTAAACAGCTTGCTGGTATGCGTGGTTTGATGGCTAAACCTAATGGTGAAATTATTGAAACTCCAATTATTTCCAACTTTAAAGAAGGTTTAACTGTTGCTGAATACTTTAATTCTACTCATGGTGCTAGAAAAGGTTTGGCTGATACCGCTCTTAAAACTGCAAATGCTGGTTATTTGACAAGACGTTTGGTTGATGTTTCTCAAGATGCTATTGTTACAATGGAAGATTGTGGAACTGAACGTTCTATATTAGTATCTGCTGTAGTTGATGGTGGTAATGTAGTAGAATCTCTTGCAGAAAGAATTCTTGGTCGTGTTGCCGCAGAAGATATTCTTAATACCAATGGTGATTTGATTGTTGCTAAAAATAATCAAATAACAGAGGAAGATATCAAAAATATTGAAAAAGCAGGTATTGAATCTGTTAAAATAAGATCTGTTCTTACTTGTGAAGCAAAACATGGCATTTGTGCAAAATGTTATGGTCGCGATTTGGCAAGAGGTAACATGGTAAATGTTGGTGAAGCTGTTGGTATTATAGCTGCTCAATCAATTGGTGAACCTGGAACTCAGCTTACCATGAGAACTTTCCATATTGGTGGTGCTGCTCAAAAAGGTGTTGAAAAATCTTCTATTGAATCTCCTTATGATGCAACTATTAGATTTGAAAATACTAATTTTGTGAAGAATTCCGCTGGTGATAATATTGTTATGACTCGTAATGCTGAACTTGTCTTCGTAGATGCTACAGGTAAAGAAATAAGTAGGCAAAAAATGCCTTATGGTTCTAAACTTTATGCAATTGAAGGAGATAAAGTTTCAAAAGGTCAAAAGGTTGTTGAATGGAACCCTTATATCAGACCTATTATTACAGAAGTTTCAGGAAAACTTAACTTCGTTGATTTGATAGATGGTGTTTCAGTTTCCGAAATAAAAGATGAATCAACCGGCATTTCTTCAAAAGTTGTTGTCGATTGGAAAACTGGACTTAAAAAGAAAGATTTAAATCCTTCTATGTTTATTATGGATGAAAAAGGTAATACACTTAATCTTCCAAATGGTTCAGTTGCAAAGTATATTATTTCAACAGGAACTATTTTATCTTCTAATAATGGTGATATGGTTCAAGCAGGTGATATCATTGCTTATATTCCTCGTGAAGATAGTAAAACAAAGGATATTACCGGTGGTCTTCCTCGTGTTGCAGAATTGTTTGAAGCAAGACGCCCTAAAGATGCCGCCATTATCGCTGAAATTGATGGAACTATTCAATTTAAAGAAGATTATAAGTCAAAGTATAAAATTGCAATAGTACCAAATGGTGAAGGTGATGAAGTTGAGTATTTGATTTCAAAAACAACCGCTCTTAATGTTCAAGATGGTGATATAGTCAAAAAAGGTGATAAAATTACAGAAGGTAAAATCGCTCCTCATGACATTTTACGTATCTTTGGTGTTGAAGAGTTGGCTAAATATCTTGTAGCAGAAATACAAGGTGTTTATAGACTTCAAGGTGTGGAAATAAATGATAAGCATATTGAAGTTGTTGTACGTCAAATGCTTCGCAAAAATGAAATAGTTGATGCAGGTGCTACTACATTTGTAAATGGCGAATATGTTGATGAAGAAGATTTAATTGAGGAAAATAAAAAGGCTTTGGAAGTTGGTGGAAAACCAGCACAGGCTCGTCCTTATCTTCTTGGTATCACAAAAGCTAGTTTGCAAACAAGGTCTTTCATATCTGCTGCTTCCTTCCAGGAAACTACAAAAGTTCTTATAGAGTCTGCAATAGCTGGTCGTGAAGATATGTTAACTGGATTAAAGGAAAATGTGATTGTAGGAAGACTTATTCCTGCGGGAACAGGAGCTTATATAAATAGAATTAAATCTATTGCAAAAGCTCAAGATCAAGAAATTGAAGATAAATCCGTTAAGGCAAAAGCAAGTGATGCGGATTTGACTCTTCCTGGACTTGTTTAGTAAAAGATAAGGGGGATTTTATGTCCCCCTTTTTGATAGGGATTATTATGGCAACAAAAGTAAAAGTTAATGATTTGGTTCATAAAATTAAAAAGTATGGTGCTTTATTGCCTGTATTTTTAGTTTTGCCTTATTTCTTTCAAAATCCTAGTATATCAAAAGTTAATTTCTTGATGATAGTTATTGTATTTTATTTCATTTGTTTTATGGGACCATTATATTTATTAAAGTTCCTTATATCTAAAGTTGATTTAAATCAAAAAATTGTAGATTTTTTAAGTGTTGTTAGTTGTTTCATTATGTATATTTGGACAAGCTTTAATTGGGCTAATTTATTTTTAGGCAATATTGAAATGGAATTTGCAACAGCTTTGTTCATCATTCCTTTCATTGCTATGATTAGAAGTTCTCAATTCATTTTGTTTGTTGTGTGTTTGCTTTTTTTGAATAATTATTTGAAAAGTAAATTAAAAACTGATAATTAGTTGATTTTTAAATAAAAAGATTGACTTTTTCTTTAAAGTATTATATATTTTCAACACATTTAAAAGAATCGAGGTATAAAATGTTTGCAATATTTAAAACTGGCGGAAAACAATATAAAGTTCAAAAAAATGAAGTCATTAAAGTAGAAAAACTTGATGCAGATAAAAATGTTGAATTTTCCGAAGTACTTATGGTTGATGGTAAAGTTGGTGCTCCTTTCGTAGAAGGTGCAAAAGTTAAAGCTGAAATCGTTGATCAAATTCGTGATGATAAAGTTATTGTTTTCAAAAAGAAAAGAAGACAAAATTATAGAAGAAAACAAGGTCATAGACAATATTTGTCTGTTATTAAAATAACTGATATAATTGCTTAATTAAGAAAAGAGGTATAAAATGGCACATAAGAAAGCTGGTGGAAGTTCCAAAAATGGTCGTGATTCCGAAGGTAAGAGATTAGGAATCAAAAGATTTGGCGGTCAAATGGTTACTGCTGGAACTATTATAGTTAGACAACGTGGAACTAAATATCATCCTGGTGTAAATGTTGGTATGGGAACCGATCATACTATTTTTGCAACCATTGATGGTGCAGTTTCCTTTAAAAAAGGTGATGCAAAAGGTAGAACTTATATTTCTGTTTTGCCTGTGTAATTTTAGTTCTTTTTTATTATTCAACCCCTTTTTTAAAAGGGGTTTTTTAATTGAAATTCATTTTATCTAAAAAATTTTGTAATATATATGATGCCGATATTTTATCAAGAATTTTTGCTCTTTTTTTTCGGGATAAATCAAAATCTTTGATTAACATTTTTTCTCCTATTTTTGATGTCAATCTTTCATCAAAAAGGAATATTTGTTTCGTTGGAAAGTTTTTTTCTAATTCTTTTTTAAATAATTCAACTTTTTGTGCAGTATCTCCCATTTGTCCGTCCATTTGTAAGGGAAGTCCAATTATTATTACTTCTATATCAAATTCTTTTATAATTTCTTCAAATTCTTTGAATAAGACATTATAATTTTTATTTTGAAGTGTTTTATATGGACTTGCGATTGTGCGAGAAGTATCAGATATGGCCAATCCAATATTTTTTGTGCCATAATCAATACCTAAAAATCGTTTGTCAGTTTGAAGATATTTTTCTTTTAAGTCCTTGAAATAGTTTGTAAACAATGTTATACTCCTTATATATATTTTATATTAAAATATAATTTTTTTAATGTAAATATTAAATATAAGGAGGATATTATGGTTAATAAAAAAGTTAATAAAACTAATCATTCCAATAAAAAAGTTATGTTGGAAAAAAATAAAGTTAATAATTCACAATGTAATTGTCATGGCAATTGTAATCATGAAAATTGTGATTGTAAATATGGTCATGCTTGTGATGCTAAATGTGCTTTGAGTTGTAGATGTGGTTGTCTTAAAAAAGCTATCATTTTCCAAATCATTATTATTATTGCAACTGTGCTTATTACTCTTTGGGTTGCAGATTGTGGTTGTAAAAGAGGTAGAGCCTTTGATGGTCGTGGACCAAGAGCTAGAATGATGGATGAAAGAGCTCCTCTTCCTCCTTGTCCTTATTTAGAAGATAGAAGAGAGGATAGGGATCAAAGACGTGAAAACAGAAAAGATAAAAGAGAAGAAAGACGTGAAGATAGAAAAGATAAAAGGGATGCTAAAAAAGCTAAACCTGAATCAAAAGACGTTAAAGCTGTTTCTGAAACTAAATAATGTATATTTTATATAGTTTTGAAAGTTTTATATGCAACAAGCAAAATTATATAATTTTTTAGTTAATCCAAAAGGGGAAGTTTGTATGGTGTTTAAACCTTCTTCCCCTTATTCTTCTAATCCAAAAAATCCTGAAATCATTTATGATGGTAAAGATCATGCTTTGCTTTATAGGGATAATGATAATTTAATTTTAATTGATTATATTCCGGTTGATTTTCATGATACTTTATTTAATATTGATAAGGTATTGATTGTTGAATATGATATTTTTGAAAATAAAATATCTCATGAATATTTTGCAAATGTTGTTAAAGTGAAGAAAATGCCAAAATTAAATGATAACTTTGTTTCTCGTGATTGTATTGATAAAGAACTTAAATCTTTGGGTTTATTATAAAGGTTTTTATTATGAAAAATAAAAAAATAAAATTCTTATGGATTGTTATGTTTATTAATTTATCCTTTTTCTTTATAGAATTTGTTTCTGGTAAAGTATATCATTCTGTTGCTTTATTAGAAGATTCCTTTGATATGTTAGCGGATTCTTTTATGTATGCAATTTCTTTGGTCATTTCATATAAATGTATATGTAGGAAGCGTTTATTTGCTAAATCAGTTGCAGTTATGCAAACTTGTTTAGTTTTTTATGGCGTTTTTGAAATTTTTAAACGCTTTTTAGGTTATTCTAATATTCCAGATTATAAAATGATGATGATAGTTTCATTTTTCGCTTTATTAGGAAATGCTATTTCTTTATTATTGCTTCAAAAAATTAATAGTGATGAAGTGCATATTAAAGCAACTATTATTTGTTCATCAAATGATGTAAAAGTTAATTTCTTGGTTATTGTATCTGCGTTGTTTGTTTATTTAACAGGAAGTTTTATTCCGGATTTAATAGTTGGTATTTTGATTTTATATTTTGTTTTAAAAGGGGTAAAAGAGATTTTTGAAGAAAGTAATAAATTATCAAATACAGTTTGTCTTATTCATAAAAAATAAAAAAAACCCTCTTTAAAGAGGGTTTTTAGTTTGAGTTATAGATATTACTCTATAATCTTTGAAACAACACCAGCACCAACAGTTCTTCCACCTTCACGGATAGCGAAACGAAGACCTTCACTCATAGCAACTGGAGTTATAAGTTCTACTGTCATTTTAACATTATCGCCAGGCATTACCATTTTAATATCTGCTGGTAATTCAACTGATCCTGTAACGTCAGTTGTTCTGAAATAGAATTGTGGACGATAGTTTGAGAAGAATGCAGTGTGTCTTCCACCTTCTTCTTTTGTTAAAATATAGCATTCACATTCAAATTTCTTATGTGGTGTGATTGAACCTGGTTTTGCAAGAACTTGTCCACGTTCAACTTCTTCTTTCTTTGTTCCACGAAGAAGAACACCAATGTTATCACCTGCTTGACCTTGATCAAGAAGTTTTCTAAACATTTCAACACCTGTAACAGTTGTTTTTTGGGTTGGTTTAATACCAACTATTTCAACTTCTTCACCAACTTTGATTACACCTGTTTCTACACGACCGGTTACAACAGTTCCACGTCCAGAAATTGAGAATACGTCTTCAATTGGCATTAAGAATGGTTTATCAATTGGACGATCTGGAGTTGGAATGAATTCATCAACAGCTTTCATCAAAGCACGAATTGCATTTTCACCAAGTTCTGGATTTTTTCCTTCAAGTGCGCAAAGTGATGAACCTCTAATTATTGGAGTTGTATCCCCTGGGAATTCATATTTGTTAAGTAAATCACGAACTTCCATTTCTACAAGTTCTAACATTTCTGGATCATCAACCATATCACATTTGTTCAAGAATACTACTATTGCAGGAACACCAACTTGTCTTGCAAGAAGAATGTGTTCACGTGTTTGAGGCATAGGACCATCAGCAGCTGATACAACCAAAATTGCACCGTCCATTTGAGCAGCACCTGTGATCATGTTTTTAACATAGTCAGCGTGCCCTGGGCAGTCAACGTGTGCATAGTGTCTTGTATCTGTTTCATATTCAACGTGTGCTGTGTTAATTGTGATACCACGTGCTTTTTCTTCTGGTGCAGCATCAATTTGATCATATGCTTTAAATTCACCAAAGAATTTTGTAATAGCAGCAGTTGTTGTTGTTTTTCCGTGGTCAACATGGCCAATTGTACCGATGTTAACGTGTGGCTTGCTTCTTACATATGTTTCTTTTGCCATATTATTAACTCCTTTTAAGTTTATATTAATAAAAGTTTTCAAAGGATTATCCATCAGGAATCCCCTGATTTGAAATCACATACGCGTTATTGTATAAAAATTCTTTGTAAAAAGCAAGGAAAAAGTTTCGTAAGTATAATCTTAAAATAAATATCTTCATTATTTTAATTAAAAAAACTATTATATTGGATAATTGGTTGTTTTAAGTGTAATTTTTTAGCTGTCTTTTCCTCTATTTTTTATAGGATTTATCAATTGAGCATTTTGTATAACATAATCTATATTAGGGTATAAATTTTCGGTAAAAGCTACAATATTATTATCATCTAATCCATTGTATGGATTAAAAAATAAGTTAAATCCTGTTATAGGTAGAGGTATATTTAAATCTTGATCTATGGATTTAAACATTTCGCAACTAAAAAGTGCATCTCTTATTTTTTTAAATATTTTATGTATTCAGTATTTCCAAGAAGTTTTATTTTTTTTAATTGTTTTTTTAGGTATTCAACTCTCCATTTAAATTGATTATCTATATACGTATCTATTGCTTCTATTTTTTTTATTTTAGTATTATCTATATCTTGTTGAGTAGAGTTTGGTAAATGTGTAGTGTTTTTGAATTCATTATATTTTGATAAAAAGTTATCATAATTTGTTTGTGCCATATCAACTAATTCTTGGGGATATTGATCAATAGATGAAGAATTTTCAATTATTTCTTTGAGTTGATCTATGGAATAGCTTGATGGTAGAAAAATATCGCTGAATTTAGCAAATTCACGAATTTCTATTAATTTTTTGGGGATATTGATACTATCCCCTTTTTCTTGATTTAATAAAGAAGTAAGTTCAATAATGCTTTGTCTTACTTCTTTATCGTTTAAAGTTATTAAATAATCTCCTACTTCAAAATATTCATATCTAATATTTAGATTATTCATTTTGATTTTTTGAAAAACTTAATTATTTTCTATCTTTTTTAATTGATTTATTAAATCATTTAATTTTTCTTGTCTATCTTTTTCACTTATGTTTTTCTTTAGATTTAGTTGTAATTGTGGTATAGCGATTCCTGTTGTTTCATGTATATATTCACTGGAAGTTGGACTGAAAAATAATTTAAGACCTTCCATAGGAAGAGAAGTTTTCTCAATTAATTCTTCATTTATAATATATTGATATGATTTATCTTCAAAGAGGGCTTGTCTAAATAATTTCAAATATTCAACAGATAAATTTTTGGGATATTTTTTTATTTTATCTAATTCAGCCTTAAAACTATCAATAGCGTTTTGAAAATATCCATCTATGATTTCTTGCTCATTTCTTATTTGTGTAGCTTTAGCTAATTCATTTCCTTTATAATATTGTTGATTTATCATTTCATTTATTATGGATAATTCGTTTTTTTCTTTATTAAGATTATCATATTTGCATAAAAAAGTATTATAATCTCTTTTATCGTATATAGATGAATCCTTAGTGGCTATTGAGGCCTTTCCTTCATAATAATGATAATTGAATAAGGCGAGGTTGCGAATATTTATTAATCTTTTTGGAATATTAATACTGTCATCTTTTTCTTGGTTTAATAAAGATGTAAGGGTAATAAAGTTTTGTCTTGTTTTGTCACTATCTAAATTCATTAGATATTCACCTATTTCAAAGTATTTATTTTTGTTTTTTGGGTTATCCATTTTATACTCCTTTTATTATTGATATTGATTATATAATACTATATTTTAAAGATAAATACAAATAAAATAATGAATTATATTTAATTATAATTGTACCTCCAGTAAGGTCTTTTTTATATATAAATATTTTATTTTAAATATTGACAAATATATTTTAATTGTATATATTATAGACAACCGATTCTAAAAAACTATATTAACAAAAGCAAAAGAGGTTAAAAATGAAACAAGTAGAAAAAAAAGTATATAGAGCAAATGAAAATCATATGATAGAAATTAATGGTGAAAAATATGATATATATAATTTACCAGATAATCTTGTCATAGATGGTAATTTGAGTTTATTTAACTTAGGTTTAACAATTCAACCTAATTTATCAAAAATTATTATAAATGGAACCTTAGATTTATCTTTTAATCCATTAAAAGAAATAAATCCTCAATTCCTACCTAAAAAATGTGGTGGTTTAGACATATCAGGATGTAAAATAGCAATTCAACCTAATTTATCAGAAATTATTATAAAGGGTATCTTAGATTTATCTCTTAATCCATTAGAAAAGATAAATCCTCAATTCTTACCTAAAGAATTTGATGGTTTAGACATATCAGGATGTAAATTAACAACTAAACTTGATTTATCAAAAACTAATATAACATATTTAAATATTTCTTGCAATGACTTAAACGAAATAAATATCAAATCATTACCACAAGGTATTAAAGAATTAGAGTGTGATCATAATAACAAAATAACAGAACTTGATTTAAGAGAAGCAGAAACACTTGAAAGATTAGTTTGTCATGCATGTAATTTAACAAAACTGTTAACAAACTCAGAAAAATTAGAATTAGTAAATTGTTCTTATAATCCAAATCTAAATATTAAACCTGAATTTCTTATAAAACCTAAAGAATTCTATCATGAATATTGTGGTTTTGAACAAAAAGTAAATAGGAAACAAACATATTTGAATAAACTTCAAAAAACAAGATAATAAAAATCGCTAATCACAGGCCTTGCATCCCGCAAGGTCTTTTTTTATACACAATACTAGTAAAATAGTAATAAATGAACTGTTTTGGAGGTTAAAATGAGTGAAAATGTAGTTAGATATTTATCCATCTTTTTGTGTAGGGATAGGAACATATTTATTAAAAGACATTGGTTTTCAATGTGCTGTTTCAAATGAAATAGATATATTGAGGGTGGTTTATCATAATGATTTATATAATGATAAAATGATTATTGGTGATATAAGATAGAAAAAAGATGAAATAGTAAAAGCTTATTTTGAAACAGGTTGTTCCGGCATATTGGCTAGTCCTATATGCTAACCTTATTGATATTTTACATGAACTTATTTATCCATTTGAGTATAATATAAATTTTTATAGAAATCATAACTTATAAACAATAGCATAAACTATTTACAATCCTTTTACATAGCACAATAAACAATACAAGATTTAATATGTTTCATTTTTGTTCTTGACTTTTATTATATTTTGCTGTATAATGTTTCTATCTAATGGGATTGGTATTTTTATATCAGTCCCATTTTCTTTTGTCCGCAACTATGCGGATTTTTTTAACTTAAATTTAAGGAGAAAATAACATGGTGAAAATATCTTCACACATAGAAAAACTTATGGAAAGTAATGCTTATCAAAATTCATCCAATCCGAAACATGATGAAGTGATTGCAGAAGTTGATAAGTATTTTAAAGAAAATTTTAATAACAAAACAGACAGGACTGTGTTTCACTGGATTGCAAAAGATGATTCAAATACCTGTAAAACTTGTCAAGAGATGGATGGAGTAGAACATGAAAATATAGAGGATTTTCCCTTTATACCCCCAATTCATCCAAATTGTAAATGTGAGATTATAGAAGTATCTGCTCCAATACAGGAAGGAAATATTAATGACAAAGCACCAAAAAATAAAAATATAGATACAGAGGAAAGTTTGATTGAAGAAATCATGCCACATTTGAAAGAATATGAAGGTAGAAAAAATAAAGCATATATCGATACAAAAGGTTATGTAACAGTTGGATATGGTAATAAGATAGATAATGTGGATATTTTTAAATCTTTACCATTTAAAAAGGGGAATAAATTTGCCACAGATGAAGAAAAAGAAATAGAATTTAATAATCTTTTGGCTAGAAAAAGTAAATATAGTTCTTTTTCATTAGACGACAATATTATAGAAGATTTGGCGGAAAAGCACATTAAAGATGATATAAAAGTAGTAAGGCAAAAATTTAAAAATAATGATGATGATTTTGATGAATTACCACATAATGCAAAACTTGTTATTATGGATATGCAATATAATATGGGTGGTAATTTTACAAAGGATAAATGGCCTAAATTTTTTGAAGCAATAAAACAAGG
>CALXQL010000011.1 GCA_944390685.1 uncultured Alphaproteobacteria bacterium
CAGGTATTTGTGATACTTCTATAAGTTGCCCTATCCGTGCAAGTTCCCGCTGATGCTGGGACACAATATTTAACCATGGCATTTGATAATTGAGATGTGGTTGCACCACATACGGCATTGCTATAACCAAGCAATACCATTAAACTAGTAATTTTTAATTTCATCGTTGCTTCCTCTTTCCCGTAATTATTCGTTGCCTTTAACATTAAAAATGGGAGGGAGGAAGCAAAGACAACGAACAAAAAAGAAAAAACTTCCCCCCATAAATGAATTAAATTTATTGGATATTAAGTAATAGATAAAATATGTATAATCATTTCATTGCCTCCTTTATTAAAAAACCCACATATCAAAGATAGTGGCCGGGAAGTTGAAAGATCATGACTAAAAAATGATTCCATAGTATTTAAGATATAATATATCTCTATTATATTCCTATGGCTCCCCAACCCTACAAAGGATTGGGAGACAAATCACTAAATTTAATACCAAAAAGGTATAAAAAAAATAGCAACATAACGATGCTATTAGCAATCGT
This sequence comes from uncultured Alphaproteobacteria bacterium, assembly GCA_944390685.1. GTDB lineage: Bacteria > Pseudomonadota > Alphaproteobacteria > Rs-D84 > CACZYB01 > CACZYB01. The sequence goes on from CALXQL010000011.1 coordinate 539, forward strand.
TTTAGTCAAAAGGCCTTTCACAACCCGTATCATCTCTGATACTAAATATAACAAAAAAAATTGCTATATCTAAAAAACAATATAGCAAATAAATTCATAAAAGTAAATTGAAAAATTAAATTTGGAATTTTAACCCAATGATTCCAATATGAGCTTCAAAAGGACTATTCAATTGTAAATCATAAGATTGCAATCCATCAACAGAATTTAATTTATTCCCCGTTGATATAGTTCCAAAATCATAATATCTATATCCAATATCAAGAGAAATATAATTATTCAATCCCGCAGTCAATCCCGCACCATAAATAATAGTTTTATTTCTTTGTTTATTACCAACTATATGAAAAGTGGTATCTTTACCATTGAAAACAATATCATCTAATTCAACTTGACTTATACCAATACCCGCCATGACATAAGGTGTAAAGGTAAAAATATCTCTTCTTCTATTTCCAATGAAATCAATATAAAGATTAACGGAACCACCTTTAATATCCAATTGAGAAGAATATTGAATAACATCTAAATCCACATTATTTTGACCATTGATAAGAAGTTTATCACCTAATGTATAATAACCAAATTCTAAACGTAAAGGACCAGCGGAGTTAATACCAAAATATCCCGCCAAAAAATATTGACCATCTGTATCAGTTTTAATTGGATTGATACTTCCATCACTATTACAAATGAAATCAAAATTTAATCCATTACAATTATTAACAGGAGAAAAAGACAATTTATCATCTCTATTATATACATAACCAGCATAAGCCCCTAAATAGATTCGTTTAAGACGAGGAAGTTCATCATCATATGAAAAATTGTTTTCACCATATTCCGCATCATAAACATCAACATTTTCCTTTGAATTTACATCATTTTCCATTGCAAAGGCACCCTTTACAAAAATGAAACTAAACATACAAAAAATAATAAATAATTTCTTCATAATATTATCCTTATTTCTTTTTTTGTATATAAACATAACATAAAAATAATTTTTGTCAACAATAAAATATTTTTACTTTTAGGAATAAATACTTTATACTTGTAAAATAAGGAGAAGAACTATGTTATCAAAATTATTTACACCTGCTTTTAATGGTATAGAAGTAATAAAAGTATCAGTTGAAGTAATGATTTCATCTGGACTTCCAAAATTTTTAATAGTTGGACTTCCAGATAAAGCTATTAATGAGGCAAAAGAACGCATTCAATCGGCATTTTCCGCTATGGGTTTCTCTCTTCCAGCAAAAAGAATCGTAGTAAATCTCGCTCCCGCAGATGTAATAAAAGTAGGTTCTCACTTTGACTTACCAATTGCCATGGGAATTTTGACTGCATTGGGAATAATTCCAAATGATGAAATTTCCCGTTATATGATATTGGGTGAATTGGGATTGGACGGCACAATAAAACCAGTCAATGGCATACTTCCAACTGCAATAAATGCAAATGCAATGAAATTAGGTATAATTTGCCCAAAACCACAAGTAAATCAAGCAATATGGGCTGGAAATAAAGATGTTCTTGGAGCCTATGACATAAAATCACTAATAAATCACTTTAAGGGCACACAAATTATCACAAATGATGATACCCCACCTACATTTGAAGAAGAATCCTCTCTTGATATGATAGATATAAAGGGACAAGAAATGGCAAGAAAAGCCCTTGAAATAAGTGCTGTTGGCGGTCATCATATGTTAATGATTGGTCCCCCAGGTGTTGGAAAATCAATGTTAGCCTCCCGTCTTCCAAGCATTCTTCCACCTATGACAGCAAAGGAAGCATTGGAAATATCAACAATAAATTCAGTTGCAGGTATTTTAGGGGATAAAGGTCTTTCAATCAAACGCCCATTTAGAGCTCCACACCATACAGCATCTCAAGTTGCAATGATAGGTGGAGGCATTTATGCCAAACCAGGAGAAGTATCACTTGCCCACAATGGTATTTTATTTTTAGATGAATTACCGGAATTTCCATCATCTGTATTGGATAGTTTAAGGGAACCTCTTGAAACCGGATATGTAAGTATAGCAAGAGCAAACGGACACATAACATATCCAGCAAAATTTCAACTAATAACAGCAATGAATCCATGTAAATGCGGTCATTTTGGAGATCCAGATCATTCATGTTCTTCTGCACCATTATGTGCCATAAAATATCAAAATAAAATCAGCGGACCATTATATGATAGAATAGATATAAATGTAGAAGTTGAAAATATAAACCCATGGGATTTAAATAAAATAGAAAAAGGTGAAGCCTCAAAAACCATAAAAGAAAGAGTTATCAAAGCAAGACAATTTCAAACAAACCGATTAAAACATTTCTTTGGAATTGATAACCTTCTTACATCAAACCTAACTTCAAAACAAATAGAAGATTCCGCAAATATTATTCCAGAGGCTATGAAACTTCTAACTACATCTGCGGAAAAATTAAAATTATCAGCAAGGGGATATTACAAAACCATGAAAGTGGCCCGCACTATCGCAGATATGGAACAAAGAAATAATATAATTTCATCTGATATTGCAACAGCTTTAACATTTAGAAGAAAGATATTAACAAATCATTAAAGATTTTTAAATGTCAAAACAGCCTGATTAAAATTAGTTTGATTGAATAAAAAACTTCCAACCACTAAGGAATCAACGCCCATATCAATAAGGATTTTTGCATTATCAAAATTAATCCCACCATCAACTTGTATTAAAATTTTATGATTATATTTTTTAATACTATCAATAAGTTTTTGAATTTTATCAATAACCTTTGGTATAAATTTTTGCCCGCCAAAACCAGGATTAACACTCATAACTAAGACTTCATCAACAAAATCAAGATAAGGTAAAACTTTCTTTACATTTGTATCTGGATTTATAACCACTCCTGCTTTTTTACCCAAAGATTTAATGAGTTTTATAGATTTAAATGTGTTTTTTGCCTCCACATGCACAGAAATCAAATCCGCACCAGCATTTACAAAATTTTCAATATAAGGATATGGATTATAAAGCATCAAATGCACATCAAAAAATTTTTTTGAAAAATTTCTAATAGAAGAAATAAAATCCGGACCATATGTAATATTGGGAACAAATACCCCATCCATAACATCAAAATGAATTCTATCCACCAAAGATTTATTTATAACATCAATAGTATTTTTAATATCAAAATACTTTGTTGAAGTGATACTTGCGGAAATAGAAATATTATTTTTAGCCATTATTTTTTTAAAATCCTCCTAAACAAAGCCCTATTAACACCACTATCTTGATTATCATCAAAAGTTTCTTTTACCTCAACGAAATTACCATTATCAATATTAAGTATAGTAGCATTTTTAATATTTTTTTCCAAAGTTGAAAGAATAATAATTCTATCATTTGAAAATAAATTGAATGCATTTAATAACTTTTGTTTATAAACATCTCTAAGTCCCAAAAAAGGTTGATCAAAAATCATCACTTTTGGATTACCAACAAATACACGAGCAATACTTAAAAGCTTCAATTCCTCTTGAGATAATAAATCAGTTTTGCTATCAATAATTGTATTATAACCACTTGGAAGTTTTTTTATCACTTCATCAAGCCCTAAAATATTTGCAACTTTTTTATAATCCACAAACCCAGCGAAATCATTATCATCATTAAGATTGGAAATAAAGATATTAAGATTTTCCTTTATTGTCCCTTCAATAATAAAGGCGCTTTCCCCTACATAATGTATATAATTTTTAAGACTTTCCGCCTTAATCAAAGAAATATCATACTTATCAAAGAAAACATTACCTGTTGATAAATCATAAGCCCCAATCAAACTTTTTAATATCAAAGATACATCAAAAGTATTATTACCTTTTAAAATATAAAGATTGTCATCAACAAATGAATAATCAACATTTTTCAATATAATATTTTTAAGACTATCTTCCACACTAACATTTTTAAGAGAAATATTACCGACACTAACTTCATCAATATTTTCCGTTTTAATAGACTCCACTTGCTCCACCATAACTTGAGACAATCTTTCTATAGAATTAACAAATTTGAAATATTGAGGAAGATATTTAATGAAACTATTCACCACATAAAACATCAAAGAAAATAATAATAATATTGCCACCACCGCCCCCATGGATATTTTTTCCAATTCAAAAGAATATACCCCAATCAAAGAAAATACAACCAACCCCAAAAAGAAAATGATGAAATTCAAAACCAAACAAATATCCAATGTATAATTTCTTTTATAAGTGATATCAATTATACTTTTTTGATAATCAATCCACATATTTTTAACTTTATCAGTTAAAGATAAACTTTTAATAGAAGATAAATTTTGCACACTTGAAGAAACCAAATCATCACGTTGCTTAATAGCCATTTTTTCCTTATCATCCACCACACCTAAGATATAAGAAGCAATAGCCATAAAAAGCAAATATACAAACAAAAATACAATTACAACAAAAAAATATCTACCAAGAAGTATTCCAATTACTCCAATGAAAAGAAGGACAAAAGGCATATCAAAAACATTTGTGATATAAGAACCGGTTAACCCATTACGAATTACATCAATATCCGCGAACAAAGTATTCCAAAATGAAGTTTTCTTTTTTTCCATTTGCTTTGCGGGAATTTTAAACACCTTATCCAAAATGTTGATACAAACATCTTTATCAATTTTAAAAAGCACAAAATTTATCATTCCCGCCCTTACATAGCGAAATAAAAAATTAAACCCTAAAATAGATGTTAAAAATAAAATATTGAAAACCCCATTTCTATCAAAGGAAAGATTAAAATTGCCATTGATAAGAAACATTATGACCAAAGGCACACAAATGGTAAGTAAATTTATTATAAATGAAATATAAAAAACTCTTTTAATATTATTTTTAAAAGATAATAATACGGAATTGATAGTATATTTTGAATTAGAAGAATATAAATCTTTCACATTATTTTTTTTTGCATCACTCATTTTTACACCTTAAAATTAATAATAATAAGTATAACACAAAAAAAACAATAATACAAATTTTAAAAATTATCATTTATAAATTTTTTTACCTTTGAAAAGAAAGAATTATTCTTTATAACATTTACATCATTTTTAATTGATGCAGACTTTAATATATAAAAATATAATATACCAATCAAAGTTGCATTTTCAAAGGAATAAATATCATCATCACTTTCATTTAGTTTTATTGGTTTTGCAAGTCTTACTGGTAAATCAAAGACATCTTCAAAAATATTTTTTATGCCCTTAATATTTGCGCCACCACCTGTAATTACAATTCTATTTACTAAATGAATTAAATTTTTATCGACAATGACATTTTTAATAATATTAACTAACATATTCACAACTGGATTTATAATGTTCAATATATCAGCCTTCACAAAATCTTGTATTTCATCTTCACCATTAGAAGCAATAACCGGCACACTAATAGTTTGAGAATAATCAATAGGTAAAGGAAGCATAGCCCCATATTTAATTTTCAAACCTTCTGCAATATCAAACTTAATATTAGTTTTTTTACAAATATAATTTGTGATATAATCCCCACCCATAGGAATGAAAATAGAAAAACAAAAATTATTTTGATAAAATATACCTAAATAAGTAGAAGATTTACCAATATCAACAATCATACTTCCTATACGTTTATCATCATCCACCAAACAGGCAAGTCCATCAGCATAAGGATTAACAACAACATCTTTAATATCTAAATTACACCTTTTAATAACTTCCACCAAATCATTTTGCAATAAACTATCAACGGCGATTACATGATATACCACTTGTAAAATAGATGCAGTCAAACCAATAGGATTTACAACTTCTTTTTTACCATCTAAAACATATTTAATTGGCACGACATGAACAACTGATAAATCATCATTTTTTATATATTTTTGAATAGGAAGCCTTTCCGCACAACGTTCTAAATCTTTAATAGTAATAATTTTATCAAAATTGAACCCCAACTTTGAATCCATATTGAAAGATTTAAAAGGTATCCCGGACAAAGAAATAACAACTGATTTAATATGATGCTTTGCTTGCCCCTCAGCCAATGATAAAGATTTAGTAATACAAGATGCCAACATACGAACATCACACACTTTACCATTTTGAAAACCTTCGGTTTCACATACACCATAACCTAAAACAATAGGATTTGAATTTTCATCTCTTCCCCCTATTAAAGAAGACACCTTATTTGATGATATATCAACACAAGCAATAATTTGTTTTTTATCATATACCATGATTAATTCACCCTTTGTTTTATAAGAACTTTATTAACATCCCTAATATCAATTTCCACAATATCCCGTTTTAATAAATCTTGATTTTTATCCATAAAATCAATTTTTTTGACACCTTCTTCAAAATCATGATTATCAAATTTTATCAATAATCCCGTATCATCCATAGAATAAAGATACACATTCCAGCGTAAATTATTTACATATTGAAGAAACACAACTCTATCCAAAATATTTGGATAATCATTCATCACCTCTAAGAAATGAGGCAAAGCAAAATTACCCCCATCACCACTTACCAAAATTCCCTTATATGCATCAAGTGGAATATCAAGAATATTACCATCACTATCAATAGGGAAAAATTTCTCTTCTTTTATAAAATAAGCAATTACCTTTTTAGGTTCTATTACAATAGATAAATTAGATGGATAAGATTTTATAATAGAAACATTTTTAACCCATTCAAGTTTTAAAAATAAATCCTTTAATTTTTCTTGATTTACATCAAAAGTATGAGGTTTAGAAAGCACATTTTCCCCTACCAATAAATTTTTGATTTCCTCAACTGCAAAATCGGTATCAAGGAATAATTCCCCGACAAAGGACACCTCTGGATAATCAAGGGAGAAAGCCTCACGTCCCGTTAAATGAGTCCGTAAAGAAAATAAAATATATCCCACAAAGAATATAATACAAAACAATAACGATATTTTCTTAAATTTATCAATAATATATTGAAATTTCACTTTTACCCCCAATATAATTAGGAATTATTATAACAAATTTTTTTCTTTTTTTAAATTAAAAATATTATATAATAAAAAAATAATATAAAAAAGGCCTATTATGAATATACAAAGATTATATATACCCGAAAAAATTAAAGAAAATAAAACTATCATTTTAACAAATGATGACTTTCATTATATAAAAAATGTAATAAGATTGAAACAAAACGATGAAATAAAAATTTTCAATGAATCATACGGTGAATATCTTGGAATAATAAGTCAAATAGGAAAAAAAGAACTAACAATCACCCCGCAACACCAATTAAGAGATAAAAATAGTGAAACATTAAACGATACTGAAATTATATTTTCTTCAATTCGTCATACAAGACAAGATATACTAATTGAAAAAATCACTGAACTTGGGGTAAAAACAATATCTCCAATAATCACAAAATATACTAATATAAAAAATATCAATCTTGAAAGATTAAATACTATAACAAAGGAAGCATGTGAACAATCCAATCGTTTATCAAAACCTAAAATAAACCAACCTCAAACACTACAAGAAAAAATAAAATCATTTGATTTTACAAAAAGAACTCTTGTATATCTTGATGAAAGAAAAGATATTCAAAATACAATAGATATATTAAAAAACTATAAAAATAAACCTATATCATTTTTGATTGGTCCGGAAGGTGGCTTTTCCAATGAGGAATTTGAATTACTAAAAACTACTCCTGCAATAAGTGTAAGTCTTGGAAACCTAATACTTCGCACTGAAACCGCAACAATAGCAATACTAACTTTATATAATTTAGGGATATAAAATGATGGATATTGAAAAATTAACATTATCAGAAATAAAGTTGGAATTAAAAAAACTTGTTCCCCTACTTGAACAATATGATAGGGAATATTACGAAAACGACGCACCAAGCATAACCGATGCACAATATGATGAATTGAAAAATTATGCCCTTAAATTAGAAAAAATTCTAAATCAAAATGATTTATTCGGTGAAACAATAATTTCAAAAAAAGTAGGAAGCAAGGCAAAATCTGGATTTAAAAAAATCACACACAAAGTTCCTATGCTATCCCTTGAAAATTTATACACAAATGATGATTTAAAGGATTTCACGACAAGAATAAGAAAAGATTTATCTCTTCTTCCAACGGAACAATTTGATATAGTAGCAGAATTAAAAATTGATGGATTAAGTTTTTCCGCCCGCTATGAAAAAGGAAAATTGATTTCCGCCACCACCCGTGGTGATGGACAAATAGGTGAGGATATAACGGAAAATTTAAAAACAATAAAAAATTTTCCACTTGAAATAAATACTAATCTTGATGTATTGGAAATTCGTGGTGAAGTTTATATGAGTAAAGAAGATTTTATAAACCTCAATAAATATCAAGAAGAACACAATGATAAACTTTTTGCCAATCCAAGAAATGCTGCGGCTGGCTCTTTGCGTCAGCTTGATGTAAATATCACAAGGAAAAGAAATCTTTCCGTAATTGTTTATGCTTGGGGAGAGGTATTGCCAACCCCTACATGGGAAACACAAACTGAATTTTACGAATATGTAAAGGAGTTAGGTTTTCCAATTCAACCAAAATATAAACTTTGCCATACCTATGAAGAATTACAAAATTTCTATAATGAAATAGAGGATATAAGACACGCCATTCCATTTGATATTGATGGTATAGTATATAAGGTAAATTCGCTTTCTCTTCAAAAGAAATTGGGATTTATTGCGCGTGCACCTAAATGGGCAATTGCACATAAATTTCCACCACAACAAGCAAAAACACTAATAAAAGATATTACTCTACAAGTAGGTCGCACCGGAGTAATTACCCCAGTTGCAGAACTTGATCCAATAAATGTAGGAGGTGTAATAGTAGCAAGAGCCACCCTACATAATCAAGACTATATAAAACAAAAAGATATAAGAAAAAATGATATAGTAATAATCCAGCGTGCCGGGGATGTTATACCACAAGTAGTTGAAGTTATAAAGGAAGAACGCCAAAAAACAAGTGAGGAATTTACAATGCCTACCACTTGTCCAATATGTAATCACGAACTAATACAAAAAAAAGATGAAGTAGCCTATCGTTGTTCTAATCCAACCTGCCCTGCAAAAATTAAAGAATATTTAAAATACTTTATATCAAGGGACGCTTTTAATATAGATGGTCTTGGTGATGCACAAATAGAACAATTCTATGATTTGGGTTGGATAAAAACTCCAATTGATATATTCACTCTTATAAAAAATCATAAATATGATTTAAGTAAATTGGATGGTTTTGGAACAAAATCCATAGAAAATTTAAACATATCAATTGAAAAATCAAAAAATATAAAATTGGATAAATTTATTTATTCTTTAGGAATTTCCGGAATAGGAAGTGCAACAGCCATTCTTCTTGCCAATAAATTTAAAAATATAGAAAATTTAAGAAATGCGACATTTACTGAACTAACCTCCATATATGGTATAGGAGACACCATGGCAATGGATATAATGAATTATTTTAAGGAAAATGATAAAATTGATTTAATAAACAACCTTTTAACCCAAATAACTATTGAAAATCCAAAGGAAATAGAAATAGATGAAACCAATCCACTATATAATAAAACAATAGTTTTTACCGGCACATTAACTCAATTTTCAAGAAAAGATGCGGAAAATTTGGCACGCACACTTGGTGCCCATCCATCATCATCTGTCAGTAAAAATACAAATTTAGTGGTTGCAGGACCAAACGCCGGATCAAAATTGGATACGGCAAAAAAACTGAACATTCCAATAATTACAGAGGAAGAATTTATAAATCTTTCCGGCAAAAAATAAAGATTGTTTTTAAATTATCTTTATTTTATAATTACACTACAACAAAGGGAAAACTATGCTAAAAAAATTTATAATATTATTAAGTTTAACAATATCTTCATTTGCCTATGCAGAAAATATTGAATTAAGTGCGGATAATGGTTTGGAATGGGATCAAAAACAAACAAAAATCACCATGAAGAAAAATGCAACTGCAAAAACAGCTGAATACAAATTAACCGCTGATTTGATTGAGGCTTTTTATAAAGAACCAAACAAAAATATATATAAGGTCATTGCAATAGATAATGTAAAAGTTGATTCACAAAACGAACATATAACAACCGATAAAGTTATATATGATATAGATAACGAAATAATAACACTCATTGCAGATAAAAATTCAACTCATCTAAAAAATAAAGATAGTGAAATAATTGCAAAAGGAGAAGTAATCTACTACCGCACCCCAAACTATGCAACTGCAAAGGATGCAAAAATAATAAATACTGGGCGTGAACTTTTTGCTGATAATTTAAAGGTATATTTCCAAAAAACAGGTAAAAAAGACACTAATGAATTAAAATCTATTACCGCAAATGGTAATATAAAATTAGTTGATGGTACTGAGGAATTATACGGAGATAATGCTGAATATAATCCACAAAATGGCTATGCTACTATAACGGATAATGTATATTTTAAAAAAGCCGATCAAGCAAACCTTTCCGGTGGAAAAATAATATACGATATGAAAACTGGTATTGCAAAAATCTTACCAAAAGATAATGAAAGCAAAGTAAAAGGTGTATTTTCAACCAATAAATAATAAAGGTAATAAATGGAAAACAAAGATTTAAGTATAAAAAAGGAAATAATAGTAAAAAATATTGCAAAAAGCTATTCCAAACGCCCTGTTTTAAAAAATGTATCAATCAATGTAAAACAAGGTGAAGCAGTTGGACTTTTGGGACCAAACGGTGCCGGAAAAACAACTTGCTTTTATTGTATAACTGGACTTATCACACCTGACGCAGGTCAAATAACATTAAGTGGTGAAAATATAACCAAACTTCCATTTTATCATAGGGCACAAAAAGGAATTGGCTATCTTCCACAAGAATCATCAATATTCCGTTCTCTATCTGTGGAAGATAATATAATGGCAGTATTAGAAGTGGTTGAACCATACGAAGATAAACGTAATCAAAAATTAGAAGAACTATTAGCTGAATTTTCAATAACACATTTAAGGGAAAGCCCATCAATTGCCCTCTCTGGTGGTGAACGTCGCCGTCTTGAAATTGCAAGGGCATTAGCCGCTAACCCAGATTTTATCTTACTTGATGAACCATTTGCAGGTGTTGATCCAATTGCTGTAAATGATATAAGAAATCTAGTTTCTCATTTAAAAGATAAAGGTTATGGTGTGCTAATCACTGATCATAATGTAAGGGAAACTCTTGAAATTACAGATAGGGCATATGTTTTACATAATGGAACCGTATTATGTGAGGGAACTCCCGATGCCATAGTATGCAACACAGATGTAAGAAAAGTGTATCTTGGTGAAAATTTCAAATTATAATAATTTACATAACTACTATTTTATGATATAATTTATACATATTAAGGAGAATGATATGTATAAAAAAATAATTTTATCACTAATAACAATCAGTTTATTTTCAATAAATGCAATGGCACAAAATAAAAATTCTCGCCGTCAAATGATTGGAAGGAAAAGAGTTGTAAACGCTTCCACAAGCACAACACAAATACAACCACAAACTGAACAAAATCAAACGCAACCAATACAACAAACAACACAAACACAACAAACATTACCCCCTACTGCATCAATGCAATCTATGAAATTAGAAATTGATGAATTAACCGCAAACAATAAAATTTTACAAAATTCACTTACGGAAAAACAAACACAATTTGAAGAACTTAATAATCAAATAAGTGAATTGGAAGAACAACTAAATGCTCTTGAATTACAACAAAATAAATCAAAAAACACATGCAAACAAATAAGTTTGAAAAAATTTGAAGATTTAAAGGGATGGTTAATTGGAAGTGTGGCTTCATCATCTGTTGGAACTGCAGCCAATATAACTGCAACCACAACAACATTTTTACAAAAAGATGAAAATCAATTAAATAAATCTAATGAAAAAAAACAAGAAAAATATCAAGAAAAATTAGAAGAAAATCCAGATCTTCTACAACCTGAACTAAAAAATTGGGATGAACAAGAAAAAACAAATGATACATTACAAACAATATCACAAATATCATCAATTGTTGGAACTGTTGGCTCTGCTGCAACAACAATAACTTCAACCGTTGCAACATCAATAGTAAGTTCATTAATAAAACAAATAAATAATTGTAAAGGAACATTTTAAATGAAAAAATATATAACAATGTTAGGAATATCACTATTAATTTCTTCATCAATTTTTGCACAAACAGCAGAAGAAATAACAAAAAATCTTGAAAATATACAAATAGAAAATACATCATTAAAAGCTCAAAATGATGGTTATGATACAAAAATCAAAAATTCCCAAAAGGAATTAGAAGATTTAAAAAATAAAATCGCTCAATTAAATACAAAACGAAAATTTTCAAGCGAAGCATGTAAAGGTATATCCGATGAAGATTTAAAAATAATTTCTGGGCTTTCTGCTGGAACAATTCTTGTATCTGCAGTTGGAACATTTGCAGGAGGTGTAAATACAGCAAAAACTATAGCTACAAATATAATAAATCAAAATGATAATACAACTTCAAATAATTCTCAACCAACACAAACTGAATCAATGGGAAAAAGCAATGCGACAACTATGCAAAAGGCAACAAATATTGCAAGTAGTGCAACATCGGCGGGCTCTGTAATAACTAGTTCAATTGCTTTATCAAAAGTTGATAGTTTAAAAAATCAAATACAAAAATGTTTAGATAGTTTTAATTAAAAACAACAAACAAATAAAAAAATTGCAATAGTTTTATTGCAATTTTTTTTATTTTTTCATCTCTTCAACTATTGCTTTTTTCAAATCATCAAGCCCCAATTTCGCTACGCCAGAAATAGCAATAACCTTTTTCTTACTTACCTTTTTTAAATATTTAATTTTTTTATCAATTTCATCTTGAGATAATGCATCAATTTTATTAAGCACAACTATTTCCGGCTTTTTAACTAAAACATCACCATAATTTTTAAGTTCATCACGAATAGTTTTATAAGATTGCACAACATCTTCTGAGGTTCCATCAATAAGATGAAGAATGACACTACATCTTTCTGTATGCCCTAAAAACCTATGTCCTAAACCTACCCCTTCACTAGCTCCTTCAATAAGTCCAGGTAAATCAGCAATCACAAACTCCCTATCATATACATAAAACACGCCCAAATTAGGGTGTAAAGTGGTAAAAGGATAATTTGCAATTTTAGGTCTTGCAGCAGTTAATACAGAAAGCAACGTAGATTTTCCAGCATTAGGGAACCCCACCAAACCAATATCAGCAATAAGTTTCAATCTTAACCATACAGCCAATTGCTCCCCCGGAGTTCCAGGATCCGCCCTTTCCGGTGCTTGATTAGTAGAAGTTTTATAATGCGCATTACCAAACCCACCTCTTCCACCTTTGGCAAGTAAGACTTCTTGATTTTCCTCAATCATATCGGCAAGAAGAGTTTCCTTATCCTCAGCTAAGATTTCGGTTCCAACCGGAACTTTAATAATTAAATCCTTACCACTTCTACCGGTTCTTTCACTTCCCTCACCTGGTCTTCCTTTTTCAGCGCGGAAATGTTGTTGATAACGAAAATCAATAAGGGTATTAAGATTTCTAACAGCTTTAAAAATAATATTTCCCCCATTGCCACCATCACCACCATTTGGACCACCATATTCAATATATTTTTCACGACGAAATGAAAGACAACCATTACCGCCATCACCTGCTTCTAAATAAATCTTTGCTTGATCCAAAAATTTCATTTTAAAATCCTTTCATACTAATATGAAAAAGATACAAGAAAATAAAAGAAAAGACAAGAGGAAATTAAGAAAATTCCAACAATCCAATTTGACACGATTTCCACAATACCACATCAATATACCCCCTTGGAAGAGAAGTTTCCTTTTCAATAAAAGAAAATAATTTATCACATGCAGCTTTAACTTTTTCATTTAAAGGAAATCCCTCCTTCAAACCATCTTCACCAAAAATCGCAATACCAAGGCGTTGTATCCATACATCATACTTCACATCATTTATACCTAAATTTCTCGCGATATGATTTTTTGTGATATTACCTATATGAGGAAGAGTTTCTAAATATTGCATTTTAGATTTTACATCACAACAATTATAAAATTGTTTAGAATATTCTTCTTTATTTTTCCAAACTTTGCAAATAGCGTTAATTTTATTAACATTACCAAAAATTGGCAAAAGTTTTTCCGGCACCACATCATTACCAGAATAAATGAATTCCATAATTTGAAAGAATTTTTGTTTTGCAATTTTTTGCCTAAAACCACTGGCCAATATAACATAAATTACCTCTTCTGCAAATTCATTTGGAGATAAAACAGGAGGATTAACAAGCCTTTCTTTAATAACACAAAATTCATCTTTATCAGATGCAAGCCCAGATTTAATCAAATACTCCTCTAATAAAAAGAAAAGATTTTTATCAAAACAGCCCACCTCTTTTTTATTAAGAGAACAAAAAACTTTCATAATAAACCTTTCATAAAATTGGTGCGTCCAAGAGGAATCAAACCTCCAACCTTTGGTTCCGGAAACCAATGCTCTATTCAATTGAGCTATGGACGCATGAAAAAAGTATAAAACAAATAAAATAAAAAAGCAAAAAAATTAACAAAATACTTTATTTTATTCAAAAAAAATATTATAATAAAAAAGAGAGAGAGAAAATGGAACACAATTCTTATGTTATAGTAGTAGGAAACGAAAAAGGTGGAAGTGGTAAATCCACTTTATCAATCCATCTTGCAATTGCATATTTATATGCAGGCTATAAGGTTGCCACAATTGATTTGGATGGACGTCAAGGAACTCTTACCCATTATATAGAAAATCGAATAAGATATGCAAAGGATAATAAATTGACTCTCCCTATGCCAGAACATTTGGTTGTAACCCCATCACAATATTCCAATAAAAAATCTTCAAATGAAGATGAAGAACAATTGGATTATGAAATAAACGAACTTAAAAAAGAATATGATATAATAATAATTGATACTCCGGGAACATATAGTCATCTTTCCAATGCAGGACATAAAAATGCAGATATATTGATAACACCTGTAAATGATAGTTTGGTTGATATTGATGTTATTGCAAATATAAATCCATACACAAAACGAATTTTATCTGAATCACAATACACAACAAACATAAGGGAAATTCAAAAGAAAAGAAAAGAACTTGGGAAACAAGATTTAAGATGGATTGTATTAAGAAATCGTATATCACATATTGATGCAAAAAATAAACGTGAAGTTGATAATATATTAAAATTACTTCAAACAGAAATTGGCTTTACCTATATTTCAGGTATTGGGGAAAGAGTAGTATATAGAGAAATGTTTTTAAATGGATTAACAATAACCGATTTAATGAATATGGGAAAAGATGAAATTTCCATATCCCATATTGCTGCAAAAAATGAATTATTTAGTGTTTTACACACCATAAATATACCACTAAAAAATTTATCAAACTAACCTTTTTTACCCTTTTTAATCATATTCAAAATAAAGGAAACAAGATAGCGCTCCCCTTCCAAAAATCTTAATTCATCAGAAGATGCCGATGCAGGTAAATATCTAAGCATGGTTAAAAAAATCAAATACCTTAAAACTTTTTGCCCACTTACAGAATTAAAAGTTTTAACAAAATCCAATGCAATATTATCAAATTGATTATTATTGTTAATAAATATATCTAAAAATTCTTCCATAATAACCTCCTAAAAAAAGAGGCATCTAAAAAGACACCTCTTTTATAAACTAAAAGAAAATAAAAATGAATTAAATAAAAATTTGCCCAGTCATTTTAAGATTATAAGGCAAAGCCCTAATACTACTTTTACCACTAACATAAATATTACCATCAATGAAATTTTTACCTAAAAAAGTTAATCCATCAGAGTTAATCAAATAAATATCACCAATTACATCAAAATTTTTAGGTATTTCAAGGAAATCAATATCCTTAATATATAAATCACCAATAATTCTTACATTAGGTTTAAGATATTTTAAACTACCTTTTGTAAATAATACATCACCACGAAGTAAAGTCTTTACAACACGAGGTTTACATTTAATGACTTCTACTTTAACAGATGTTAAAATTTGCCTTTCACAATTTGAAGATGCACATACTATCTTAAAATTATCTAATTCCTCAACGAAACGTTTTGTTCCAACATAATGAGGCAAAGGCTTTTCATAATCAACAGGAACATCATAAACAAAGTGAAGAGGCAAACCTTTTGTTTTTTCACTTTTTACCGCATATTCTTTTGTATCATTTTTAACATTATTAGTGTTAACTTTTGTCAATACAGGATTCTTTTTCACTTCATTTTTATTAGATTTAGGAACAACAATAAAATAAATTGCGAATCCTAAAAAAATGAGTAAAATACCAGTAAATACAATATTATAAGTTTTTTTATTCATAGCCATATCAAACCTCATAAATTATTTAATATAGCGTCATTATAAACTTAAAATATTATTTGTCAATATTTATTTGTCAAAATATAAAAAATTATCAAAAACCTAAATCAAAATCACTTTTTACCTTAAAAATTTTACCTTTAAAATTATTATAAGTTTTAAAACTATCAAAAATAGAGGTAGGTAATTTAATGCTAGGTGCAGATAAAGCCCCTGCGACACTATCCAAACCATCATCATGAGATTTTGAATTTACGCCCCAATCACAAAATTCAGCCATAAAAGGTGTTTGTTTTACTTTTTCATTAACGAAAAGATATCCCGCAGAAATTATTACATCAAAACTATCCAATATTCTCAAACTTTTTGATACTTTTGAAATTTTTTCTATTACATTTACCTTTATTGACATTTTTTGCAACTCTGCACGTAAAAATTCTGGTAAAAACTTACCAATACCATTACTTTCCACATAAATAGAAGGAATATGATTATTCAACAAAAATTTTCCTACTTGCTGACATTGTTCTGTGGCTGATTTTATTTGTTCTTTTGGAACATCTTTATGATATAAATATTTAATATCATGTAAATAATAACGCCCTATTTCATCAATGAAAACAACAGAAATAACACTTCCATCACCATTTTTAGAACCATAGGAAGGATCCCACCAACAACTACAACTAACAATTTTATTACCATTGATAGAAAAATTTAAAAAATGATTTTGTTCTTCTACTATCAAAGGGGCATCATAAAAATTCAATTTTTCAATATCAAAACGCCCCTTATTAGTATCAACGGGAGTAAGCATCATCTGGGAAGAAAATTTATTCATACCAACTCTTGATTTAAGTTCCTCAATTTTGGATAAAGGAAACTTTTCTTCCCAAGTCGGCACCCCATTTTCAATGACCGGAATTTTAAGCACATCAAAACCGACCAAAAAAGGTTTAGTTAAATCTTCTTCCATAAAAGCCTCCTATTTAAGACACAATCAAACGTTCGGAAATGCCAAAAGTTTTAGCAAGCCACAAAGCCACAGCTTTTTTATCCACAACAGAAATTGCATCTTGACCTAATTCGGATAAAGCTTTAATCCAACTAAGTAAATTTTCAGCATCTCTTACAGCTTGATTTTGAGCAAGTGGAGATTGATACTTTAAATCCACCTCATGACCATTTACCATGATATCATCAATTTCACCACGTCTTTTAAGTATTGAAATGGCTCTAATAATCACAGGTGTTAAAAATTCCGCTTGAAGTCTACCATATGTTGCTCCTAACACACGAGAAACTTGATTTGTTCTTTCAATAACTTCCGTAGCAGTCATAGAAGGCAAACTCAAAGGAGACAATTGATCCACCAACATACAATGATTTATTTTAGCTCTTAAATCAGAAAGAATAAGTTGAGATACATCAAAATCTGCACCAGTTTTAAGTGGTGTTAAACCACTTGAACCAACAGCTTTTGGAATAATAACACCAGGAGCCAAAGTAATATTTTGTGGATTTATGACCCCATCATCATCTGCTTGCCAAATACCACTTACTGCAATAGAAGCATTTTTAAGTATCAACTCAACCACTTTATTTGCCGTTTTAATATCTGGTAAAGCCTTCATAACAGGAGATCTACCATAAATTTCAGAAGAAACTTTTTGCCATCTAAAACAAATGAACGGAGAATTAGCAAACACACCTTTTTTCAAAATGATTTTTTGATTATTTGAAAATAAATTATCAACGTCATCAATGAAAGCAACATAATTATAACCTTGTTGACCAGTTGAAGTATACCTTGGTAAAATAGCTTCAATCAACATAACTTTTTTATCTAAATTTTTAGAAATTATTTGATTTTGAGCATCATTAAAAATGCCATTACCAAATTTCATTACCAAATTTAAAAGAGTTATTGCAGATCTACGAAATATACTATCCAAGGCACCATTTTCTCTTTCTTCAAAAACAATTTCATTCATTGGCACAGCGGAAAAATGGAATGCAGAATTTTCACCCACTGGATTTTCTTCAAACAACATAACAGCTGTTCCAATTGTAATCAAATCCAAATAACATTGATGAGCCTCTACATAAAAATTAGATCTATCAAAATGAGATTGTAAAATTTTTTCAATATGTTCCAATTGTTCAAACTTTAAAGATTTTTCTTTATCATCAACAATATCAACACCAAATTCCAACCCAAACCATTTTGACCAAGGAGGTGTTAACTGAGCAAGTAAACTACTTGCTAAATTATCAACCGCCACTTCTGCTGTGGAATCGAAAATATTATTATGTTTTTTTGCTCCATTTAATACATCACCTGAGAACAAACCTTTTTTTTGAGGCAAGGCATACTCATAACATTCTTCCCAATGACTTTCCCATAAAGCACGCTTTTCTAATGCTTTTAAATACCTATCATAAATATTATCAATAAAGTTTTTATCAATATTTTCCATATTATTTATCATATTTACTCCTTATAAAAAAAATCCCTTTGAAGAATCAAAGGGATAAAAGTTAAAATCAAAAAAAGTTAAGAACTTTTCTTAAATATTGCTGGAATTTCCAACGTTTCTTCCATTTTTTTAATCATTTCCATTAAATCAGTTTGTCTTTCATCTTTATCATTTTCCAAATTACCAGCTAAAAACACAACATTATTATCTTCTTTTTTAGCTGTGCTTTCACCTATCTTTTCAAATTTAATATCATCATCTGTTGATTTATCAACATCATCAAAAAAAGTATCATCAACATCCTTTTCACCAATCATGTCAAAGAATGAAGATAAAGGATTTTTCTTTTTTCCCTTTGGTGGTTCAGGATTATCATCACCATCATCATCATCTTTTTTTGCAAAAAGTTCATTAGATAAATTAAGTTTTTCAGCTTCTTCATCAATAAAATCTTGAATATTTTTCTCATCTCCTGTTTCAAAGAAATTATCAAGACTATCTTGATTAAGTTTTTGATTTTGCATTACTGGTTCAATTTTTTCTTCAACTTTTTTATCAAAGATTTCTTCTTTCTTATTAATACTTATAAAATCATTTTCAATTTTTTGCTTTACTTCAAAATTTTTATTTTCAAATTTATAATTGTTATAAGAAGAAGAAATTGAATTTTCCGGATTGATTCCAGTAGCAATAATTGCAACTTTCAAACTATCCCCCATATTATTATCAAAGCAAGTTCCAAAGACAAAATTTGCATCATCAGAATTGATACCAGCTCTGATAGTATTCATAATATCTCCAACTTCTTCTAATGAAAGATTTTCAGCATTACCAGTAATATTTACCAAAATACCTTTTGCCCCACTAATAGATTCGCTTGAAAGCAAAGGATTTAACAAAGCCCCTTCCACAGCTTTCAAAGCCCTATTTTCACCTTTTTGAGTAGAAGTCCCAATAATAGTTCTACCTTGACCTTCCATAACCGCCCTAATATCGGCGAAATCTAAATTGATAAGTCCAGGTTTCATGATTAAATCAGTAATATTTCTAACTCCTTCATAAAGAACATTATCAGAAAGACGGAAAGCATTCATAAATGACATTTGTTTATCGGCAACCTTAAAAAGATTTTGATTAGGCAAAGTAATAATACAATCTACATTAGGTAAAAGTTTTTTTATAGCCTCATCTGCAATACGCTTTTTCTTTTCGCCTTCAAAATCAAAAGGTGTAGTAATAATTGCAATAGTTAAGATTCCTTTTTCTTTTGCAACAGAAGCAATTACAGGCATAGCCCCACTTCCAGTTCCACCACCCATACCACCAGTTAAAAATAAAATATTAGCATTCTTAATTACATCAATAACTTCATTAAGAGATTCTTCTGCTGCACTTTGTCCCACTTCCGGACGAGACCCTGCACCAAATCCACGAGTAGTTTGCTTACCCAATTGAATTTTCAAAGGAGCTTTTGATTGCATTAAAGATTGAGCATCGGTATTAGCCACAACAAACTCTACACCATCAATTCCTTGTTCAATCATATTACCAACAGCATTACAACCAGCCCCGCCAATTCCCATAACGGTTATTTTAGGTATAAAATTTTGAATATCCTCATCATTTCGTGAAGAATAACCGAAATTTCCATCATTAAGCATAACTCTCTCCTTATTTGAATTTATGACTATATAATATCATAAAAAATAAGAAATGTTAAGCAAGTAATGAAAAAAAATAAAAAAACTCCCCAAAAAGGGAGTTTTCTAACTTTATGGTGGCGAGGGGCGGAATCGAACCGCCGACACAAGGATTTTCAGTCCTTTGCTCTACCGACTGAGCTACCTAGCCAAGATGATAAAGTTATAACCTATAAATAAAAAAAAGGCAACATATTTTTTTAAATAAAAAAAATCCCCTGTTACGAGGAGAGAAGGAGGAAAGGAGAGAAAAGGAACGCAACAGGGAATATTGTTGAAACTAAACGATAAAATCATTTGCTTCATACAACGATTCTTAAAACAATCGACAAAAAAAGTCAAGTAATTATTTTTTTGACAAGATATTTTAAAATTTTAACCATAAAAAAAGCAATAAAAACAATATGTTAAATTTTTAAGCAAAATTTAAAAATTTCAATTGTCTAATAATACAAAGCTAAAAAATACCAATAAATCGATTCGTTTTCTATAAATAAAATACACCGATTCGCGATTCTCTTAACTTATACTACATTTTTAGCAATTATTTTTCAAAAATTCAAATAAAAAAATAACAAAATAATAGTTTTTATTATATTTCTTTTTCCTATTCTTAACGACGAGCGGTATTAGCGAGAAGTTTAGAATAGTATGATTTGTGGACTCGCTTGGCAAACGGGATAAAAATATCCTTAAAGCTCGAGGAGAGAGAACACAAATCACTTCCCTATTCTTAACGACGAGCGGTGTTAGCAAGAAGTTTAGAATAGTATGATTTGTGGACTCGCCTGGCAAACGAGATAAAAATATCCCCAAGTCGAGGAGAGAGAAAATAAGGAGGGAATGACTTGGGGAGTTCTGGTTTTCACCAGATTTGCCGAAATGAGGGGTCGTCCCGGCAAATTCTTACTAACTAAATAACTGACTTCATTATACAAATTAAAAATACTTTGTCAAGATAATTTTGAAAAAATATTTTTTCTGTATAAAGTCAAGAAAAATTGCCACTAAACTTTATAAATAGTATCCAAAGTATGAGGAGTTCCAATATAAATTTGTAATCCTTTTGGCACTAAAATGAAATTCAATTCTGTAAGTTTTTCCCTTAAATCAAATCGTTTTTGATAAGTATCACAATTTTTTGGAACTTCAACATCATCACAAATAATCACATCCGCCCTACTTCCAGTAGCATTTGCCCCTAATCCCACCGCCATAACGGAAGGATCTCTTAAAGCTAAACTTCTCTCTATTGTAAAAGAACCAGAGGCCCACTCTTGTTTTTTTTTAGGTCTAATATCTTCTAACAAAGGATGTAATTCTACGATTCGTTTAATATTACGCACCATTTTTTTTGCCAATATAGTATCTGCAGCCACAACTAAAATTCTCAAATTAGGATTTATATATAAAAGCCACGAACAAAATAAACCTACAATTGTAGATTTTCCACTACTACGAAAAGCCAACAATAAACCGCGTCTATTATCAGAATAAAATAAATCCTCTAACCATTTTGCAATTTTTTTATGATGTTCTGGTAATTTAAGAGATTGCTCCTTACACCAAACTCTTAAAAATTTAATGAAATCCACTTTTTTAGTTTTAGACACTGCCATTATCAATCAAATCCACATTTTCTGAATCAACAATATTACCATAATCCGAAGACTGATCAGCATTATTATTTACATATTGATAATCTGTAATAGCCTTTGGATAATTTGCTAAAATCACACTTTTTAAATTATTAAAAAGTCCAATTATACCCATATTCATATTTCCTTGCATGATATCAGTTAAGTCATCATACAAAGTTTCAACTGTATTCACACAATCTTCTGCATATTTAATTTGTTCATCAATAGAAATATTAGTATTCACAAGGGCATTTTCTTCTTCATTCCAAACAAGGGCATGTCCAGCCTTTGCTTCTGGTAAAACAGGAGAAACGCCACTATCAGTATCACAAAGTTTTAAAGACTTATCACAATCATATTGTAATTGATTTAAACAAGCGATATTAAAATCTAATTCATAATTTAAATCTTCAGCTCTAAAAACGCCACCTGTCTGGAAATCAAAATTTCTACTGAATTGAAGTTGCCTAATAATTGTTAATTTTTTTCCTATAAAAGGAGGAGCAAAAAACCTTACTTTTCCACCAATTTTATTGGGATAAAAAGAAAGTTCGAATCCATTTAATTGCTCTTCTTCATCAAGGAAGACTTTAACTATTGCATCATTAAACATACGAAAAGAAAATTCAAAAACTGATTGTTCACCATCACAAATGAACACCTCTTTCACTTTATCACTTTTTATCATTTTTGCTCCTATTTAATTTAAAATAATTTAGATCCTTTATCCAAGACGGAAGAAATAAAATCAAAATCGTTTTTATTATTTTCAAGTAAATTCATATTTTTTTTGTAATTATATGACGCATTTTGAGAATTGATAGAAGCCTCTGTTAAATAATTATTATTGATGATATCTTCCACAGCATCTTTTTTCAAATTGTCCACATATGCTTTTGAAGAAGCCGAAGAAGCAGAAATGCCACTTGCACCCATCAAGGCATTTTGAGAAGCGATTTTATCATTCAAAGCATCTATTCTTTCATCTTTATACACTTGATTTTTACGTTTAGCTTCTTCTTGTTTCATTTTATTTTCTTGTTCTAATAATTTATTTTGTTCTTCAAGTTTCTTTTTTTCATTTTTATAATTAAAAATATCACCTGCAACACCAATTGCAGTTCCAACACCAGTCCCCATAAAAAACTCCTTTCACTTATCTTACTATACCAACAGTATAAGAGATATTAAGTATTGTTAAATTATAAGGTTTTGAACTTTGAATTTTCCAAAGAGGAAGTTCAAAATTTCTAACCAAACCTTTGGCCTTTATATGAATATCTCCATTAAACAAAGGAATAGATTGATTAAGAATATTATCTCTATCAAAATCAAGACAAGTTAAACTTCTCAATCCATCTCCTGTATCCACTTGTAATAATGGTGTATCTATAACCCTAAAACATATATCAAAAAGTCGTAAAAGTTTTGGTGGTTTCACACCACTTACCAATAAAGGCAATGGAGCAAATAAATG
Source organism: uncultured Alphaproteobacteria bacterium (assembly GCA_944390685.1). Taxonomy (GTDB): domain Bacteria; phylum Pseudomonadota; class Alphaproteobacteria; order Rs-D84; family CACZYB01; genus CACZYB01. The sequence continues at coordinate 24,503 of CALXQL010000011.1, forward strand.
CATATAAGGAATACCTACTATTATATGTTTAGATGTAATAGGAAGATCAACTTTTCCCCCCATGACAATCGCTTCAAATACATAATCATCACAATTAATACAAACAGATTTTCCCTCAAATCTGGATAAACCTGTTAATGTATCAATACCAACATCAAATGAAAATTCTGTAGCACTATCACTAAACAAAGTATCATCAAATACTTCCAAACAATATTTATCATCACGTTTAACTACAACATGTAATCTCCCTGCTAAGACAGATAAAGAAATGAATTCCCCATCGGTATTATACCTAAACCAAGCATTAAATCCGGTAATTTTATTTTTAAGTAAAACTGAAATGCTACCATCACTTTGTAAGATATAAAGATGTCTATTAGAAGTGTCATAATCTTGTTCCAAAGGTTTATTCATCATATGAGATGAAAATAAAATTAAATCTTCTGATGAATAACTATCATTTATATCGCCATAAAAAAATTCTCTTATTTCTTTATTATTTTTTGCTACAAAAATCGTTGAACCTTCTACTAATTTAGGGGGTAAAAATCTATCTGAAATTGAACCAATTTTTGTTTGTTGTTTTAAAACTACTTGACTTGGGGTAAGAGGATATCCCGAAACCATCCATTCGGAATCTGATGTAAAAACTTGAAGATGTTTACCGGAAAAAACACATACAATTTCATTAACTTTATCCGATAACATATCAAATTCAATAGCTTCATCATCACGCCCCTCCCCTAAATCAAAATTAAAATAATCAGCTGTTTTTGAAAACCATAATCTATTAGGAAGAGATTTAGCCCCACCAATCACCAATCTATTTTGATGAAATGTAATACTATTCGGGAAACCTCTTTTATGGGAAAAAGCTTGCTCCTTCCAATCATAAGAAGTTTCCATATTAGCCAATTTAGACTTAACAACTGCTTTTGCTTTCAAAGGAGTCTCTATTTCAAAAATTTCCACTTCCCCTGAATTCAAAAACAATTTAATATCATTAAAAGATTCATCAAATAAATCATGAGAGGCTGTCAAACTAATTTCTCCTTCCAATCCCGAAGGAGTAATAGAAATATCTTTTACATCATCAAATCTATTAAAAGGCTGAGCGGATGCTCCATTTTCCTTAATAACAAAATTCCAATCATCAAATAACCATTTATCTTCCAAAGGATAATATTTCAAAACTTTTGGCTCAACATCTTTATGCACAATATAAAGTTGATTACCTTTTTGCACCCATTTAATATTACATAAATGTTGATAAGAATAAGGTGAAGTTAAACAAGCAATCATCTTATAATTTTTATCATAAATATATAAAGATAAATCCATAAAACATAATAAAAAAAAGTCTTCTGCAGAATATTCAAACGGTATTAATTTTGCCCTTGAAGGAAGATGATCAATGAAACGTAAACCATCTCTTCTTTTGATATCTCCTGTTTGAATTACATCCATATTTAGTATTGTCATTGCGGCATATTTATATGCATCAAAATCACCTCTACCAAATAATATTGGAGAAATTTCACCATAAGAAAAACTTGTATTAGAAACAAATTGCTTATACATAATTCCTCCTTTATTTTCTCACATCGACCAAAGAAAAATTATTTATTTGCTTTGGAGTTTTTTGGACACTATCTAAATATTTTGCTTCTTTAATTTCGGTATTAAAAAGTTTATAAAATAAATTAAATTTTGTATTATCATCTAAAAGTAAAATAGATAATTCCGCAGCCAAAGAATAAATAAAAGCGGATACAAAAACAGGAGAAAATAAACTTTCATCAACATCATAAATATAGGAAATTTCTACTTGAGAACTATTTGTAAATAACTTATCCCCCATAATATCATAAGATGAGTTTGGAAAAACAGAAACAATTCGTAAAAAATCCAATGGAAGTTTAAATACATGTGAAAAATTTGAATTTAAATCTTCTTGTTCTATTTCATTTAATTTTTTAATTTTTTTTGCAAAACTCCATGGAAAAGAAGAAAGAATTTTTGACTTTACCACATCATAAATTCCAGATACAAATTCTGCTTCCACACTACCTTCATCAAAAGAAACTATTTCATTTGCACCTATTTTATGTAAAGCCTTTGAGCATAAATCAATTTTTGTAAAATTATTCATAAATTTCTCCTTTATAAAAACTCCCCGTTTTACCGGGGAATAATAATCACTAAACTAAACAGAAGGAATTATACTTGCAATAGTTACCACTCCCTCTTCAATAGAATCTACTGCATAAATAATGGTTTCTGTTTTAACACCAGTATTAACGGAAGCAATAATTAAATCACCAACATTAAAAATATTTGCAACTTTATCAAAATAATTTGCACCTACAACAGTTTCTTTTGTATCTGCTGTTTTATAATGCCATAAAGTAAAGCCATTTGAATAAGCAAGTACTGATAAATTTTTAGAATCCATAGCCATAATAATCTCCTATTTTAATTAAACTAATTCAGAATTATCTTTACATATAATTTTTACAACGCCAGTATTATCAATCAACTTTGCACCTTGGCTCATACAATTTGAAATGAAATGAGCAGCTCTTTCACCATGCCAAGTAATATCAGTTTTAACATCACAACCAGAAGCATGACCTATTGCATTTTTATGATAAATAAAGCAAGTTCTATCATCACCAGATAAAGGCAAAGCATTATGCATAATCCAATTTATCCCCATCCACTTTCTGGATTCTGTTCCTTTAAGTAAAGGATAACTATCACCTACATAATCAGCATTGGAAAATTCTTTCATATTTAAAAGTTCATTCCATTGATGTACACCAACAACAGCAAATCTTTGACCATCATCTGGAACATCATTTGTATTAAGAATTTCCAAAGCAGAAAGAATTTTCAATTTTGTAAGTCCAGTATCTGCAACTGCAATATTTTCTGTTGCTTGATTAAGTTCATTTATGATAAGTTCATCACTTTTTCTGCCCAAAGCATAAGCACCAGCAGAAGCAACAACTCGTCTTTCATCAATATTGGTTTTAAGTTCATCTAACTCATCAACCCAATCACCAGCATAAAAATCATAAAGATTACATTCAACTGGGGTATGATCCAAATTCATAACAGGAACAAGCCCATGTCTTGCCTTTGTTGTTGCAGTTCCTCTACCAACTTTTTGAAAAGTTGTTGAACTACCTTTAACATCATTTTTAGTTCTAACAGTAGAACGAAGTTTTGTTCCAGTTTGTTGAAATGCAAGATGCACTTCTGCTTCAAACTGTTTTATAAAAGATTGATCAATAGAAATTGACATAATAACATCTCCTTAATTTATTATTAATATAAAAACATAAACAGCATAAAACACGGGGCAAAAACTTGTTATCCCGTTAAATTTTGCATATTTGCAAAATTAAAAATCCGCCTTTAAAAGACGGATCTTTAAATTTACAAAGTATAATAAAACTATTTTTTAATTTTCAATATAGGTGAAACTGATTTAATAAATCCATAAAAACAAGATAAACTCATCAATATAGAAATAAAAAATAAAATAAATATTTGAATTGATGAGGCAACCAATTTTTTTGAATAAGTATTAGTTAAAAATAAAATATCAAAATAAAATATCATTGAAAATAATAATGATAATAAAAAAGCAATCAAAGTTTGTTTTTTAAAATTTTTATTAAAAATGAATTCTAATTTAGCTTTTCTCTTTTTAATCATAATAAATTTTAAAAAGGCAATTAAAATTAAAGTTGGTATATATATCTTTATCATCAAAAATAAAGCATCAATAACCGCAATGAACATGATTTCAATAGGATTCATTGAAAATCTTAATTCTTCAAATATAGATAACTCTTTAACAAAAGAAAAGGAAAAAGAAAATACACATACCCAAAATAAAATAAATTTTAAAATACCTTTTGTATGATTATAAAAAAATCCCAATAAAGAAGAGAATAATGAAGATTTTTTTTCAACATTACCCACAACGTTATTGGGATTTTCAACTTTCAAAGAAACTTCAACTATTTCTTCGCTACTTTTTTTTTTGCAACTGGCTTAACTGCTTTTTTAACAGAAGTAGTTTTAACAGAAGCTTTTTTAACAACTATTTTTTTAACAACAACTTTTTTAGCTGATGCTTTTTTAACTTCTACTTTTTTAGCAGGAGCCTTTTTAGCAACAACTTTTTTAGCTGGAGCTTTTTTAGTTTCAACTTTTTTCACTGCAACTTTTTTTGCAACAGGTTTTTTAGCAACAACTTTTTTAGCAACAGTTTTTTTAGTTTCAACTTTTTTAGCTGGAGCTTTTTTAACTTCTACTTTTTTAGCAGGAGCCTTTTTAGCAACAACTTTTTTAGCTGGAGCTTTTTTAGTTTCAACTTTTTTCACTGCAACTTTTTTCACTGCAACTTTTTTAGCAGGAGCTTTTTTCTCATCTGCTTTTTTAGTAGATACAGCTTTTGCTTTTTTTATTATACTTTTAAACATATTTCTCTCTCCTATTTAACAAAAGACAAATTCATTATATCACTAAAAAAAACATACTGCAATAAAAAATATAAAAAAAGTATAAAAAATATTAGAATTTATCAAATAAAATTTTAAAACCATCATCAACTTTTTTAATGAAATCTTTATCACCATCTCTCCAATACCTTGGATCAGACATCATACTTTTTAATTTTTTTTCATTTAACACTTCTTGATTTTCTCTTGGTATATTCATCAAAGAAGGTTCATTATTATTATTCATCATATTATAAAGTGCAATCACACCATAATAAGAAGTATTAAGAGAATTAAAGAGTTTTTCTGGAATATTTTTTTCTGCCCACATAATTATTTGTCTTGAAATTTCATCAAATCTTTCCTCACCACCGAAATGCTTTTCTAATTTTTCAAGTTCACGATAAAGGCGAAATTCTTCCATCATATTTTCAATCATAGGCATCATAATTTCTGCACCTAAATCATAAACAAGTTGAGCTTGTTCATTGGAAAAACCTGCTTTTTTAAGTCTTTCATTTAAATCTTTATCAATTGATAACATCTTATGCCTAATAGTAATATTATAATCACTTGCTGGCACATCAGTTTTAAGTGCAAGATTTAAAACGCTTGCTTCATCTTTTTCATTTTTAAGTTTTGAAAAATTTTTTTCCAATTCGCTATATGATTTTAAAAGTTCATCTATTCTTATTTCACCTTTTTCTTGATTCCAAAATTTAACAGGAACATTATCCGGTTTAACAATAACAGCTTCTTCATTTTTTGAATTTTCAATATTTTTTTTATTATCAGTCATAATAACTCCTTATTTTAAATTATTTAATCACAATTATTGTAAAAAAGATAATCATCAATAATTGCAACGGATTTCAAACCAATGGACCAAGTTGGATAAAAACTTTTTTTATGAAAATTAAATGATGAAAAAGTATTATCTTCCAATTTACCTTTTAAAGCCTTATCTGCAAAATCAAGACATAATTTAAAATTAGAATTACTAATATCAATTTCATCCATTTCTTTTAAATTTTTCCAACATGGAAAAAACGAAGTATTTGTAATACATTTTATAAAATTTATTTCACTATCAATATTATATTCATACAAAAACCTATTTAAAATGACATTTGATAAAGCCAAGATTAAATTTTCATCAAATAAAGAAATTGATTTAAACAAAGTTTTTGCAAATATAAATTTATTCATATTATTACAAAGATTAAAATTTTTAATCATCAAATTTCTATTATTATCACACATATTAAAAACCCCCGTTTGAAATCTTTTCCTCAATTCTTAAAAGATGAGCTGTAAGCCTATTCTCCACATCCTTTAAATAAGACATAGAAGGATAATGCATTGCCACATCAACACGTAAGGATGAAATATTTTCAATCATAGAAATCATTTCTTTTTTTGCCTTTTCCTCATTTTCCTTTATTCTAGATTCAAGGAAATGCATATTATTTCTAACAATCCAAAACATTCCAGCAAAAACGGGAATTTCAACTACACTTATCCACCAAGATAAGTCTATCGCTGTATTCATATATCACTCCTTAAATGAAAAAACCTTCGTAAGAAAAATACGAAGGCAAATTAAATAACTAACAAAATGGATATAATTATCCCTTTGGTTAAAAACCACTATACACTATTTTTTTTCAAATGTCAAGAACAAAATAGAAACAAAATGAAGATTATATAAAAAAAGGCCTATTTTCAAGGCCTTTTTAGACTATTTTTTTGAATGTTTTACATCTTTTGAATTAGAATCTTTTACTTCATCAACTTCTTTTTTAAGTTTTTCTGACTTAATAAAATCTTCTAACCAATGAATAGGATAAGTTCCTTTAACGAATTCTTCTTGAGAAAGAATTTTTTGATCCAAAGGAATTGAAGTTTTCACTCCATCTATAACAAATTCACTCAAAGCATTTTTCATTCTGATGATAGCTTGTTTACGATCAGGAGCAAAAACAATCAATTTTGCAATCATACTATCATAACAAGAAGGAATTTTATAACCAGTATAAAGTCCACTATCAACACGAACGCCAAGACCACCTGGAGCATGATAATATTTTACAGTTCCAGGGAAAGGTATAAATGTTTCAGGATCTTCTGCATTTATACGACATTCAATTGCATGACCATTCGGAATGATATCATCTTGAGTATAACCAAGTTTTTCACCTTGAGCCACACGGATTTGTTCACGAACTAAATCAATGCCATAAACTTGTTCAGTTACAGGATGTTCAACTTGAAGTCTTGTATTCATTTCCATGAAATAAAATCTACCATTTTCGAACAAAAATTCAATAGTTCCAGCACCTCTATAACCCATTTTTTGCATAGCATTTCTAACAATATCTTGAATATCCTTACTTTCTTTTTTAGTAAGAATAGTAGCAGGAGCCTCTTCAATCAATTTTTGGTTTTTACGTTGGCAAGAACAATCTCTTTCACCAAGAGTTACCACATTACCATGAGTATCACCCAAAATTTGAATTTCAATATGCTTTGGATTTACAAGATACTTTTCCATATAAACTCTTTCATCACCAAAAGCAGATTTAGCTTCAGCCTTTGCAATAGGATATTGAGCTTTTAATTCTTCTTCATTAAATGCGATTTTCATACCTCTACCACCACCACCACTTGCAGCCTTAATGATAACAGGATATTCTATTTGTTTTGCAACTTTTATTGCATCGTTTAAAGTGTCCAAAGCGCCATCACTACCAGGCACAACAGGTATCCCATATTCAATTGCAGTTCTTTTAGCTTCAACCTTATCCCCCATTTTTCTTATATGTTCTGGGGTTGGACCTATAAACTCAATTCCATGGGCTTCAAGCATTTCTGCAAATTCAGCATTTTCTGATAAGAAACCATAACCAGGATGCACCGCATCAGCATTGGTTACAACTGCAGCTGAAATTATTGCAGATTTATTAAGATAAGATTCAGAAGATAAAGCAGGTCCAATACAAACTGATTCATCTGCCATTTTCACATACATTGCATCGCTATCAGCTGTGGAATGCACTGCAACAGTTTTAATGCCCATTTCGCGACAAGCACGAATGATTCGCAAAGCAATTTCTCCACGATTTGCGATAAGAATTTTTTTAAACATATTAAATCCTTTCCTATTCTATAACGAATAAAGGTTGTTCATATTCAACTGTTTCTGAATTTTTAACAAGAATTTTTTTAACAACACCATCAACTGGTGATTTAACAGGATTAAAGGTTTTCATTGCTTCAATCAAACAAAGAGTATCACCTTTTTTAACTGATTGACCTTCAACAACAAAAGCCTTTGCATTTGGTTCTGGAGACATATAAACAACACCTACCATAGGAGATTTCAAAGCATTTGAAAAATCTTCTTTAACATTTGCAGATGCAACAGGAGCGCTATTAACATTTGAAGGGACATTGGAAGTAGCTAATCCACCGGCAATAATTGCTCCACCTTTTGAATTTGAAATTCTAATTCTTGAACCATTTCTTTCATATTCAATTTCACAAAGATTATGCTTATTTAGTAAATCAACAAGTTCATTAACTAAATCAGTAATATTTTTTCTTCTATTAAACATTATTATATCCTTTTGTTTGTTAAATAATTTTGTATTTTTTTAAATACTTGATACCACTATATAAAAAAAAATATAAAAAGTAAAGCATAAGATTACAAACAATTTAAATTTTGTATAGATATAGGATTGATTACCTTACTATTCTGGTAATTCAGCCTTTTCCAAAACATCAATCAAATCATTCATAACCTTTTCATCAACATCTTCTTGAGATTGAGGAGGGAATACCTCTTCTAATGATTCAATATCATCAATGCTATCATTTGAAGATAGTTTAATTATATCCACACCTAATTCGTGCCACTTTGATTGCATATCAAAATAATTCATGATATTACCACCACCTAAACAAACATAAGCATTAACAGGTAAATCCACTACTCCTTTAATTAAATTTTCAATGATATTTTTTGCATCTAAGGCTCTAGATACAGGTGATAATTTTTTATCATCTTCTGCATACCAAAAAGCCTCTTCTCCACTAACGGCATCTTCATTGGCCATCCAATTGCCATCTTTTGCATCAAATTGAATAATATTTATACCATTTTTAGATGTTGCCAAATAATCAATTCCAGTTTTACCAAGTCTTATTTCACTTAAAAGTCTAAAACCAGCGGCAATTAAAGTATTTTCCATTAAAGCATTTTGTTCATCTGAAATATTTTTAAAATACATATCTAATTTTGAAACTTTTTCTGGAATAATTACTTCCTCTTTATTTGTTTCACGAAGAGGAGTTAAAATTTTTTCATCTTTTTGAGAATTTAAAACCTTTTCTTCATTTTGAATATTTTTCTTTTTCATATTTTCCATAACTTCCTTTATTCTTAATTGAAGTTTTTCTCTTTCTTTTTCTTCATCAATCAAAGAATTTACATTAGAATTATTATCAACATTTACAACATCATTTTTTTGTTCCATAACTCTATTAGGATTATTATAGATTTCATATCTATTATCCACAACAGGTTGTTGAGTTATTTGTTTTTGTTCTTCAATAACATTTTGATTAAGATTCTCTTTACTATTTTGATTTGTTTCTATAGTTTCATTATTATCTTTCACCTCAGTTTTTTTAAATAATTTAGAAAAATCAAATTTCAATATTTCATTTAAAGCTACATAAACACACATAGAAAAACCTGTTAACACCATCAAAAAAGCAATATATTTAGGAGAAGTTAAAATTCTTCCACTACTAATGAATTTAAAAAATGCTTTATAATGCATAAGATTGAAAAAATCAAATCTCCAAAAATACAAAGAAACCTTTGTCATAATCACTATTACAAACAAAGATACTATACCAAAGACAATGTAATTTATTGATTTTTCTTTATTTAATTGCATATAACACCTCTTTTTTCTAATAATTATTCACTATAATAAACTAAAAATATTTATTTGTCAATAATTATATAAGAAAAATTTCTAATAACTAAAATATACCCACTAATGAATTTACTATTGCCTTATTTAATTCATGCATTGCTTCATATTCTTTCAAATTAACTTTATTTGCCAAAAGGGTTAATGTAGAAGTATATGATTTAGAATTCATTTGTTGATTAGAAGAAACCACACTAACTGCACTATCACCTTGTTTTGATACTTCAAAACTAGATGTATTATAAGATTGAGAAGACTTTTGAGTGATTCTTATATCAACTTGAACAGCATAATAATTATCTTTTGTATTTGCATCAAAATACATACTTGCAAGCCCAGCCAACAAACCTGCTCCAATTGCAGTTGCATCATTATTTTTTGCTCCAACAGCAAAACCAACAGCACTACCGGTTAATAAAGCAGAAGAATTTGCTTCATCAACATTTGCTACATCAGAAAACATAACAGCTTTTAATACATTCGCCTGTAAAATTAAATTTGCTTCATCTGGATTATTAGTGATTAAAAAACCTTTTGACATCAAAGCCTTTTTAATATCATTTGCTAAATCATCAAATCCATTATTGGATGATGTATTTCTAATTTGCACATAAACAGATGTTTTTTCTGGCACTACTGGATCAATCCAAATGGTAGAAGACATTTTTGATTGAATAGTTAAATCACTTTTACTCATATTTGTATAAATAGCATTACATCCCAATAAAACAAATAAACAAGAAAATAAACAAAGTATCTTTTTCATAAATAAACTCCTTAAAAAATTTTATTTAAAAATTAAAATATTTATGGAATAATTATAACATGATAAAAATAAAATTGAAAACAGAAAATAAATTTTTACAAAAAAGCTTTAAATCAATATTTGAAGATTTAGGCTTAAAAGAAAATGCAATAGATATTTTATTAACAGAAAATGAAAATAATTTCATATTAAATCAAAATAACACTTTATCAAAACCATTAAAAATAAAACAACTTCTACAATTACTAAATAAGGAAAATATAATAACAATAAATAAACTTAAAATAAATATAAATAATGGTAAAACAACTTATGATGATAAAGAAATTATTTTAACTTCAACGGAAATAAAACTTTTAACAATATTAAATACAACAAAAGAAGGATTATCACTAAAAGAAATTTTAAATAAAGTTTTTGGATATTCCAATATAACTAACTCAAAAACTTACGCGACACATATATATAATTTAAGAAAGAAATTACATACATTAACAAATAACACTAATATAATAATTTATGAAAATAATAAATATAAAATAAATAATATGTTCTAAATTTGTTCTTGACTTTTTAATAAAAATAGTGTATATTGTAAACTGACTAATGGGATAATTATATCTAAATTAGTTTCTAAAAATTCACATATAAATCAATTCATATATCAATATAATCTAAAAACTCAATAAATTTATGGAGGATAAATGACAACAGCTATACAATTTAGGCGAGGTTCTTCGCAAGAACATTTAACTTTTACAGGATTACAAGGAGAAATAACCGTTGATACAACAAAAAAAACAGCCGTAGTCCATGATGAAGAAACAATAAGTGGTTTTCCATTGGCAAGAGAAGACTTAAGCAATGTAAGTGCCGACGCACTTGCAAACAAAGGGGTTGCAAAAATAGATATGTCTAATGTTTCCTGTGATGATATAGCAAACAGATCTATTGCCAAACAAGATTTAAGTAATGTATCAATAGATAGTTTTACACAACTAGGTTTATTAAAAGCCGATTTATCAAATGTTAGTGTCAGTGCCACAGAAGAAACATCAGGTCCAATACAAATTGCAACTTCTACAGAAATAGAAGAAGAAGAAAACGTAAACAAAGCCGTAACCCCTTCACAAGTTGGAGTAATTGCAAAAAAATATGGGAAATTACCAAAAAAATACATTAATGGCTTTACTCTTACACGCTCTTCCGAAACATCATTTGCTGTAGGTGAAGGAATATGCAGAGATATTACAGATACTGTTGATGTAAAAGCAAAAATACTTTCATTTGTAAAATATCTAAATAAAAAATGGTCTTATGGTCAAAATGGAGGTTGTCTACCAGCCACAGTTGAACTATTACCTAACAGTTATTACTTTGTATTTGTAATAGCAAATGAAGATGGATCTAAATATGATTATGCAGTGGATAAAATAGCAAATGGAACAAATATTATAGATGATCCAACTATAATAGAAGCAGGATTAGATTATATAAGGATTATAGGTGTCATTACAACAGATGCCTCATCTAACATAAGACCTTTTACAACAAAAATAATAAGTGCAACAACACACCAATATGAATTTATAACACCAATTGAATTATTAAATAGCACAGAAGGAAATAAACAAAATGAAATATCTGTTCCTCTTCCTGCATTATCACCTATATTAATATATGCAACTACTCATGCAACAGCAGAACAAGCATATTGTAAAATAAAAATAAAGGATTTGGAAAGAAATCTTGAAATCAATTCCGGAGGAAGTGCATATTCATTCAGTTCATTATTCATTTGGGTATATAATAGTAGATTGAGAAAAGTTCAAATCAATACAGATATATCCGCTGGCACAGGAGAATTCACTGCCATTTTAACAAGTTTCCAATATACAAGATAAAGGAGTTAATATGTATATAAGAAGAAAAGATAATTATATAGTTGCAATTTCTGAGATCAAACAAGAAGATATGGTATATATTGATGATAATGATAAAGAATTACAAGATTATAGAAATCACCAAAATCAATATTCTTATGAAGAAATACAAAAACGAACATTAGATTATAAACAATTAAGAGCAATCCATTACCCAAGTATAGGTGATATGATTGATGCATTCTGTAAGGCAAAAAATGGTGATGACAACGAATTAAATAAATTATTAAAATTAAGAGAAGAAGTCAAAAACACATATAAAAAAGGGGAATAATCTCCCCTTTTTTTATTGATAACGTAATGATTCAATCGGATCTAACTTTGTTGCTTTTATTGCAGGAAATAAACCTGAAACAATACCAACAACAACAGCAACAGAAAAACTCAAAATTACCGTTATAATAGAAATTGGAACATCTTTATCAAAAATCGCTCCTGCAATTTGAGATAAAGTAATACCTAAAACCATACCTATCATACTTCCTAAAAAAGATATAAGTATAGATTCTAAAAGAAATTGTCCCATAATTGATGTATTTTTTGCACCTATTGCTTTTCTTATACCTATTTCCCTAGTTCTCTCTGTTACAGAAACAAGCATCATATTCATAATACCAATACTACCTACTATCAAAGAAATAGAAGCAATTGAAGCAAGTAAAATAGAAAGATAAGTTCCAACTGAACGCATAGTTTCTTGCACTTCTGTCATATCATCAATTCTAAAATCATTTTCCGCATTTGGTTTTACTCTTCTTGATTCACGAAGAGCATTTTCAATTAACTTTTTTGCTCTTGTGATATTATTTTCATCATCTACTTGAACCATCACATAATTTACTCTATTAGGTATATAACTACCCTGCACTCTTCTTCTATAAGTGGTAATAGGCATCAATATAGTATCATCTTGATCCATTCCTCCCATACCTTGTCCTTTTGATTTTAAAATTCCTTTTACAACAAATGGAACATTTTTTATACGCATAGTTCTACCAAGAGGATTTTCCCCTTTAAATAATTCATTTTGAATTGTCTTTCCAATAACTATATATGAGGCACCAGATTTTACTTCTCTATCTGTAAACATGGCACCTTTTTCAATTTCCCAATTTCCCGTCAATAAATAATCCGGAGTTGTCGCGACAATGGAACCCAAATAATTTTCATTTCCATAAACTAATTGAGCTGTTCCATTAACCATAGGAGAAACTGCATTTATATATTTTAATTTTTTAACCACATCGGCATCATTTGTTTTGATAATAGTTCTACCAGAACCTTTCACCCCATTTGTTGCAACGAATTCTGGACGTATAATAAGTAAATTACTTCCCATACCTTCCAAACTTTCATTTATCATATTTTGCACTGTTTGACCTGCTGCAACCATAATCACCACTGCACAAACACCAATTATGATACCCAAAGTTGTTAAAAAAGAACGTAATTTATTAGCCTTAATTGAAATCCAAGATTCACGGAATACCGCTTCAGCCATACGAAAATTTTGCATTGTATTATTGCTTTTTAATACTTTTATCATTATTTTCTTCCTTTAAATTCTTCAACTGGACCATCATAATGCACAACACCATCAAGAATATAAATAAGTCGTTTTGCATAATTTGCAATATCAGGTTCATGAGTTACCAAAACAATGGTCTTACCTTCCTTATTAAGTTCTGTAAATAAATCCATAATTTCAATAGAAGTCTTAGTATCCAAATTACCTGTAGGTTCATCAGCTAAAATCAATGTTGGATTATTAATCAAAGCCCTAGCAATAGCCACTCTTTGTTGCATACCACCTGATATTTGATTAGGGAATCTATCAACGAAATTACCCAATTTAACATGGGTTAACATATCACGAGCTCTTTTATGTTGCTCTTCTAAATCATAACCAGCATAAATAAGAGGTATACAAACATTATCAAGCAAAGTCCTTTTCATAAGAAGATTAAAGCCTTGAAAAACAAAACCTATTTTCTTATTTCTAATTTCCGCTAATTGATCATCATTCATAGAAGATACGATTTGTTCATCAATTTGATAAATTCCAGATGTCGGCTTATCCAAACAACCCAAAGTATTCATCAAAGTTGATTTACCACTACCAGAAGGTCCCATAATTGCAACAAATTCTCCCTCATTTATTTGGAAATTTATATCTTTCAATACTGGATAAGAATTCCCACCTTCCATAAAATAAGTTTTATATAGATTTTTTACTTCAATAACTTTATTTACCATACTACACCCTATCTTCTTCTGCCAAAACCTGGTCTCATAGGTAAAGATGAAGAATCTTTCATTTCACCATCACCAAAAAATTCAGCAACTACTAAATCACCATCTTTTAATTCATCACTTACAATTTCAGTAAATACACCATCTGTAATACCTTTTTTAACTTTAATAGCTTTTAAAAGATTATTTACCTCATCATATACATAAACATAACCTTCACCAACTTCCAACTTAACTTTTTCTGGATAAATTATTTTAGAAGACAAAGCAGAATCAGGTCTATATTGAAGAGTTATATTTTCCAAAGCTTTTACATCTTTTTTTTCAATTGTATTTATTTCAACAAAAGCAGTCATACCTGGCAAAAGTTTGTTATCTTTATTATCAATTTTAATAATAACATTATAAATAACAACATTTTGATCTGTTGTAGGATTCAATCTTACTTGATCAACAACACCTTTAAAAGTTTCAAGAGGGAAGGCATCAACGGTGAAATCAACACTTTGCCCCTTTTTGATATTACCAATATCAGCTTCAGAAATACTTGCTTCTATTTGCATTTTACTTAAATCTTCTGCAATTGTGAAAAGAGTAGGAGCGGAAAATGAAGATGCAATTGTTTGCCCTTCTTCAACATCTTTAGAAATAACAACACCAGATACAGGAGAAGTGATTCTCGCATACTCCATATTTCTTTTACTTCTTTCATAATTAGAAACAGAAGAAATATAATCTGCCTTTGCGGAAGTTAATTCTGTTTCTGCTTGATCTAATTCAACTTTTGCGATATAACCTGCTTTATAAAGTTCTTCAATTCTATCTTTATTTAATTGAGCAAGATCATATTTAGCTTTTGCTTGCATCATTTTTGCTTGTGTTGAATTTATATCTTCCATCAACAAAGATTTATCTATTTCAGCCAAAAGTTGATCTAACTTTACTTGATCATTATAATCGACATAAATCTTATCAACAATTCCGGATACTTGAGCACCTACACTAACAACATTGACAGGATTAACAGCACCCGTTGCACTTACTTGAGAATTTATATCCCTTACAACTACTTTAGAAAATTCAAAATTTCCTTTTTTTAGTTTTATTTCTTTTGAAGAAGGAAATAAAAACGATTTAAGTATAAAAAACAAAACAAAAATAAGTATTAAATAAAAAAATCTTTTTTTCCAATTGGAATTTTTACCAAAAGTATCAACAAATAATTTCAAAATAACCTCCTTCATTTAATTTATTATTTCAAAGAACCTAAATTTTTCAAACTCAACTCTCCTGCTGATTTCAATAATGCAATTTTAGAAGTATATAAACCATATTGAGCAGCAATTACTTCTTTTCTTGCATAAACTAATTTAGATTGAGCCTGCATCAAACTTATGATATCACCTTTACCAGCTTTATAAGAACCCAATGCAACTTGTTCATTTTCTTTTGCACTTTCAAGCATTTTATTTGCCAAAGACAAACTTTCAATACTTGTTTTATAATTATTATATGCATTAACAACACTTAATTCAACATCTTGTTTTAATTGTTGTAAAGCTTCTTTTTCTGCGGCATAAGAATATTTTGCATTACGTAAGGAATAAGTATTTTCAAATCCAGTGAATATTGGAAGAGATACTTTCACACCGATTGCATCATTTTCTCTATCTCTGTTGATTGAACCAGAAGCATCATCATCAATCCAATTTTTACTTGCAAAACCAGAAATAGAAGGGAAATAAGTAGCACTTGCTTGTCTAACTTTTGCATATGAGGCTTTAACCTCTGCAACTTTTGCTGCCAAGTCTGGACGTTTTTGCATAGCAACATCAATGATTTCATCAACAGATTTTGAAATTAACTCATCTGTTGTATTTGCATAAGATGAAACAAGTTTAATATCCATGCTAGGAGGAAGTCCCAAAAGTTTTGCCAAATTAGCTTTTGTTGTTCTTACCACTTGTTTCTGTTTTGTTGTTTCCAATTGACGCTCAACATATGTGGTTTCTGCTTGCAAAGTATCCGCCTTTGAAGACATACCCAATTCAAATTTTTTAGATGCTAACTCAAATGATTTTTTACTTGCATCTTCATCAGCTTTTACTGCTGCCAAAGCTTCAATTGCGGATAAAGTATCATAATAAGCAGAAATAACATTATAAGCTACTTCTTGCAAAGTATTATTATATTGAAAATTTAACGAATTCATAGTTTGAAAAGTTTGTTCTACTTGCGCTTCTCTTTTTCCAAAATCATATAATAACCAATTAAGAGATAATCCACCATTCAAAGTAGTTGCTGCGGACTCCAAAGGTTGCAAAGCCGTAGGATCAGAATAATTTTGCCCATTTGTATCTTGATAAGTTGCAGATGCAGAAATTTGAGGGAAATATGAAGCCCATGATCTTTTATATGCAGTTGACCCAACTTTTGTATTAAGCCAAGCTTGTCTTGTTTGAGGATTATTACACATAGCAAGTTCAATCACATCTGCTAAATTAAGCTCATCAGTTTCAACATTTTTTGAAATATTACAAGATTTACTAATTTCAAACGAAGATTTTTTTGGCATATCCACAACATCATCTTCTGCAAAAACATTATTTGAAATCAATGCGACAAATAAAAACACAAAAATTTTTTTCATTCTTTACTCCTTAAATATTATTTAAAAATAGTATCAAGAAATAAATATAAAGTCAATTTTTTTATAAAAAATCTTATCTGTATAAACATAAACAAAAAGTCAAAAAAAACATAAAAAACTCCTCATAAAGAGGAGTCTTAAAATCAATAAAAAATACTATTTTCTTTTTTTATTTTCTTTTACATATTTATCTTTAAGTTCAACAAATTTTTCACTATCTTTTTTAACGATAGAAAATACTTGTCCAACATAAATCAAATCTGGATTTTTGATTTGAGATTTATTTGCCTCAAAGATAACAACATAATTAGTTCCTTTTCCATATTCTTTTAAAGCTAAATTCCAAAGGCAATCACCTTTTTTAACAACTACCATAGAATTTTCACCATCTATTAAAACAGGAGTAAATTTATACTCAACTCTTTTAACAACTTTACCTTTTGAATTTAACATATCGGCACGAATAACTTGTTTGGATTTTGAAAGTTCAAATTCGGTATCAACAACCCAATTACCATTATTATCAGCCTTTACAGAAGATACTAATTTATTATTCATATAAAGATTAACTTTATAACCTTTTTTTGCCATACCTTCTACATGGAAATCATTATCTTCATTATAATCAATTTTAGCAATGCGAAGAGCACCAATATCTTGACCTTTAGGAGCCTTTAAAACTTTAGAGTTTTTATTATCACCCATGATAACAGCAACTTCATCATCACCTTTTTTAGAAACATGAAGCACAGCAGATTGTTTACTTTTAAGTTTTTCACCTTTTTCATTTAAAACGAAAAGAGAAAGTTTTCTATTACCAACTGGTAAAGCCTTTTTTGGAATGAATACCCATTGACCATTTTCATCAGCTTTTTCAGTTCCAATTTCACGACCATTATCAAGTATATGAACTATATCACCGGCTTTTGCTTGACCAGCGATAACAACTTCACCTTTTTCCATACGCACAATATCAAAAGAAGGATAAATTACTTCTACTTTTTCATCTTCATCAGATGAGAAAAGTTTAGAAAACCAACTTTTTTCTTCCTTTTGATTTTTATTAACTTGTTTTTCAACCTTTGCAGTTTCAATTACAGCCTTATTAGAAGGTTGCTTATTAAATAATGAAATAATCCAAATAGTAATAAGAATGATAACGATAAAAATAACACCAGCACCAATGAACTTTTTTTGCTTAGATGATAAATTATCCCATTTATTTTTCACTTTTGCTTTAAAAGGAACTTTTTTCTTTTCCTCTTTAACAATTTCCTTTTTTTCTTCAACGACAATATTGTCATTTTCATTAGTATTTAAGATAGGTTCTTTTTTTTCCATTTGAAACTCCTATTTTTATTAAAGTAGTTTGTTTGTTGTCAAAAATAAAACTTTTTTGCATAAATGTCAAGAAATATAATTGATTTTGTCAAACATTTATATTTAATAGAAAAAACAATAATTTATGTCATAGTCATCAACAAAATTATTTTTAACTTGAAAAAAAATATAAAATAATTATACTAACAAAAAACAAATAATTAGGAGATTTATAATGAAACAACAAGCAAATCAAATAAGACCAGGTTGGGTTATACTACACAACGGCAAACAATACACAGTTATAGGCATACAAATTCTTCAACCTGGAAAGGGTGGTGCATTTATCCAAGTTGAAATGAGGGATGTTGAAACAGGTCTTAAAACACAACAAAGATGGCGTACTGTTGACGATGTTGAAAAATTAAATTCAGAAGATAAAAATTATAACTATATGTATCAAGATGGTGAAGAATTGGTATTCATGGATCAAGAAAGTTATGAACAAATAAATGTTCCAGCTTCTTTATTAGGGGAACGCCTACCATTATTACAAGATAATATGGAAGTTATAATATCTTCAATTGAAGGAAAACCAGTATCAATTCAACTTCCAAAAACATTGGTATCAAAAATTGTTGAAACAGAACCAGTTGTAAAAGGACAAACTGCAACTGCATCTTTCAAACCTGCAATTTTGGAAAATGGTATAAGAGTTATGGTTCCACAATTTATCGGTGTTGACGATGAAATTGTTATCTTAACCGATGACTTAACTTATGTTGAAAGAGCAAAAAAATAACTTGAAGTTTGATAATACTTCATATATACTAAAAAAAATAAATTCGGGTGATTAGCTCAGTTGGTAGAGCAACTGACTCTTAATCAGTGGGTCGGGGGTTCGAATCCCCCATCACCCACCAAAATTAAAAACGTCCAATCGGGCGTTTTTTTATATTACAATATTGGTCAAAAAAAATGGAGGTTAAAGTCAATCAAAATTTTGATTGACTTCTTATATCATTTAAAATTTATAAACATTGAAAAAACAAATAGTTGAAAAAGAAATTTTATTATTATATAATTTTATATATTTAGTTTTGTTAGGTGGGCATAAACCTCCATTTATGCACAATAATATTCATACTATACAATATTAAATTTTATGGTGTGAATATGAATATCTCAAGACTTTTACTAAACATTAAACTCATTTTATATTGTCATATCTTAAACCCATTATGGAAAAAAAGACAAATTCGCAGATTAACAAAAATACGAAGAGAAAGCAAACTAATCTCATCATACACAAAAAAATATTTAACAGAATATAATGATAATAGCCCTAACCTAAAATCATTAAAAAAAGAATGTATATTTACTATTTGGTTTCAAGGAGAAGAAAACGCACCTGATATAGTAAAAGCTTGCTTCAAAAGCATAAGGAAATTCTCATCATATCCACTTATAGTATTAGATGAACAAAACATATTTGATTATATATCACTTCCAGATTTTATAATGAAAAAATTCAAGAAAGGAAAAATAAGATATTGTCATTTTTCTGATATTTGTAGACTTGAATTATTATATAGATATGGTGGATTTTGGTGGGATGCTACATTATTTATGACAAACGAAATTCCAAATATTATAAAGAATCAAGAATTTTTTGTATATACAGCCTATAAATCAAGTTTTATTTCAAATGGTTTTATTCGTGCGAAATATGGTAATATTTTATTAAAGAAATGGCGTGATGCAGTTTTTAATTATTGGAAAAAAGAAAACTCTATTATAACATACTTCACCCACCAATTTATTTTCAAAAGTCTTATTAAAAACGATAAAGAAGCAAAAATTTTATTTAATAAAATGTATAAACAAAGTCAAGATACAAATCATATTTTATGGTTTTATCACAAAGATGATAATTTTAATCAAACCGATTTTATCAAATGGACAGCAAAAGCCTTTTATCAAAAAACTACATATAAAAATTGGCAAACACCTAAAAAAGGCTCAATTGCCGACTTCCTATTAAATATTTAGTTCCACTCATATTAAGAAAATATTGATTTTAATAAAAAAATATTATATGTTTTTTTGAAAATATGGAGTGATTAAATGAAATCAAAAATACTTATATGTTATCATAAAAAAGATTTACTTTTAAAAAATGAAGTGCTAACTCCTATTCATGTAGGTCGTTCTGTAGCACAATTAAAATCAAAAGATGGTAAAATCAGTATCAAAGAATTAAATTGGTTAAAAACCCAAATGATTGGTGATGATACCTATGATAACATATCAAATTTGAACAGAGATTTTTCAGAATTAACCGCTATCTATTGGGCATGGAAAAATTATGAAAAATTGGGAAATCCAGATATAATTGGATTAACTCATTACAGAAGATTTTTCAATTTATCAAATAATAATTACTTTACCTTTGATATAGCAAAATGGGCTGGATATACCAATGAAAATCTATCAAATTTAATGAAAGACACAGATATAATATGTTTAAATGCAGAAAAAATAGATTCAAATCGTTTTGATAATTTTAATAATGATTTAATACATTTATCAAAAACAAATCATTATGATCTTTATCAATCATATAATGAATTTAAAAAAGATGGGAAATTACATTTTAAAAATATGTTCATAATGAAAAAAGCTATATTTTTTGATTATTGTGAAACAATATTTAATATACTACTTCCTCTTTCAAAACAAATACAATCATCAAATGTATCAAATAGCAATGCCGATAATCTATCTAAAAAGAAATTAGCATGTAGAATTTTGGGCTATATAGCTGAATATCTAACATCTTTTTATATAGAAGCACAAAAAAGAAATGATAAAATAGTAAAAGAATATCCTATAATAAGGCCGGATATTACAATAAAAAATTATCCTATAATTTATAGATCAAGAACCGCACATAATGGGAATCTATACCTCTGTGGGAAAAAAATTTTTCATTACTCATATTATAAAAAATAAAAAAAGCCCTTATAAAAAGGGCTTTAAAACAATAACACAAAT
This sequence comes from uncultured Alphaproteobacteria bacterium, assembly GCA_944390685.1. GTDB lineage: Bacteria > Pseudomonadota > Alphaproteobacteria > Rs-D84 > CACZYB01 > CACZYB01. The sequence goes on from CALXQL010000011.1 coordinate 46,021, forward strand.
TTTATTCAAAATATAAAATCAATTCATTATCTTCATCATCTGGGCAAGCAGAAGTAGGAACACATTCTTCTGCACTACCTTGCCAAGAAGTTGTGCAAAGATAATAACAATCTTGTTTACCAAGTCCTGTTATATGTAAAGAAAAGTTTCTATATACACCATTATCAGCATCTTTACCTTGGCTTATGAAATAAACACCACCAAATGGATGCTTATCTGTTTCACTTCTGAAACCAATACTTAATAAGATATCATCATCTTCACTACCTGTTGGAACAGTAGTATAAACATTTGTTTTACCAGCATACAAACCACGAATTTCTTGCACAGCACGGGTTACATCTTCAACAACTTTATTTCTATTGATTTTACCCACAGCTTGAGAATAACCAGAAATACCCATAACGGTGATAACACCCATAATAGCCAAAACACCAAGCATTTCAACGATGGAACGGCCTGAATCATTTTTTCTTAATAACATATTATTTCTCCTTTATTTTAAATATTCTTTTGATATACTTTAATATAACTGATAATGATTATATCATAAAAAAAGAGATAAACAAAGTAAAAAATGAAAAAAAATTTAACTGGCTTAGAAATAATACAAAATTTCCATAAAAACGCTCCAAAATCAGCGGGAGTATATCGCATGTTGAATGAAAATGGGGATGTTCTTTATGTTGGAAAGGCAAAAAACCTCTATAACCGCATAAAAAATTATACTGAATTGAACGGATTATCGGAACGCATAAAACGTATGATTTTTGAAACAAGAAAAATGGAAATAATAAAAACTAATACGGAAAACGAGGCATTAATAGTAGAACAAGACCTAATAAAACAATTAAACCCTAAATATAATATTTTATTAAAAGACGATAAAAGCTACCCATACCTTACCATATCAAAGGATGAATTTCCAAAATTGGGAAAATATCGTGGTGATAAAAACAAATCTCTACATTTTTTTGGTCCATTTCCATCTGTCTTAGCTTTAAATGAAAGCATAAAAATAATTCAATCAATATTTGGACTTCGCACTTGTAAAGATACATTATTCAGGAATAGACAAACCCCATGCTTACTATATCAAATAAAAAGATGCTCTGGACCTTGCTGTTTCAAAATATCCAAAAGTGAATATAATCAACAAGTGGATAAAGCAATTTCTTTTTTAAAAGGTGAAAATAAATTTTTAATAGATAGTCTTTCAAAAAAAATGCAAGAAGCAAGCGAAGCCAGAGACTATGAAACCGCTATAATTTATAGGGATAAAATAGCATACCTTAACCAAATATTGAAAAAAAGCACTTTTTCAAATCTTGATTTTGACACTGATGTTATATGCCTTGTAAACAGAGATGATATATACGAAATAGAAGTATTTTTTTCAAGAAATTCAATCATTTGTGGTAATTTTTCATATTTTCCAAGTAAAACAAAAGATGCCACACAAGAAGAAGTTTTATATGCCTTTATTGAACAATTTTATAATGAACGGGAAATTCCAAAACTAATACTTACAAACATTGAACTAAATAAAATAAAAGATGATTTACAAGATACTCTTTCATCGTTAAAGGGACAAAACGTAATAATTGAAACCCCACAAAAGGGAGAAAAGAAAAAAATAATTGATACAATACTACAAAATGCAAAAAATCATCTTGAACATAAATTTATCACTGAAATAAATCAAAAAAAATATATGGACGATTTACAAAAATTATTTGAACTTCAATCATCACCAAAAAGAATTGATGTTTTTGATAATTCACACACATTTGGAACAAATAAAATAGGAGCCATGATTGTCGTTGGACCAAAGGGTTTTCAAAAAGACAATTACCGTAAATATAATATAAAAAGCGACATTTCCGGCGACGATTATAAAATGATGGAAGAAGTCTTAACCCGCCGATATACAAGGGCAAAAGCAGAAAACACTCTCCCCGACTTAATCATAGTTGATGGAGGAAAAGGACAACTTGACATAGCTCATCATATAATAAGAAGATTGGAACTTTCTATTCCAATTGTTGGAATTGCAAAAGGAGAAAACCGAAACGCCGGTGAGGAAACACTATACCAATTTTCAAAAGAACCAATAAACCTTCCAAAAGACGATAGCACCCTTTTCTTCTTACAACGCATACGAGATGAAGCCCACCGCTTTGCAATCACAACCCATAGGAATAAAAGAGATAAATCCACTTTCAAATCCACACTTGATGATATAGAAGGTATAGGTTCCATAAAGAAAAAAGCTCTTCTTAATTACTTTGGCAGTGTTAAAAATATAATAAATGCAAATATAGAAGAATTATTAAAAGTTGATGGGATAAATAAAAATTTAGCTGAAAAAATTTACAATTTTTTCCATTAATCAAAAAAATCCTATTGCAACTAAAATTTAATTTGTTAATATAATGTTTAGGAAAAAAAGGGGATTAAAATGACAAAAAGCAAACAACAAAGAAATCTTATGTGGTCTTTACCAAATATCTTAACTTATTTAAGGATATTGATTATCCCAGTAATATTTTATATGTTATACAGTAGAAATATAATCTATTCTAACTATATATCATGCTTTTTATTTGTATTGGCAAGCATCACAGATTACCTTGATGGATATATATCAAGGAAAACCAAAACCACATCTGAAATAGGAAGATTTTTAGATCCAATTGCTGATAAACTATTGGTAACCGCAGTTTTAATAGTTTTGGTTCAAACAAAATTTGTTGGAAAAATTGAAACAATACTAGCCACAATAATAATAAGTCGTGAAATTTTTGTATCCGGACTTCGTGAATATTTGGGAAATTTCCATGTAAAAATGCCTGTATCAAGACTTGCAAAATGGAAAACTGCAACCCAATTATTTGCAATATCATTTTTAATTTTTGGAAACAATTTCAAAAACCGAATTTATAATTCCCCATGGGATACATTCTTATTTAATATATATGTTGTTGGTGTATGTCTATTTTTAATTGCAAGCATATTAACAATATGGACAGGAAAACAATACATGACAACTGCATTTAAATATATGAAGGATAATAAATAATCAATTGTGTAATAAATTTTTTCTTGAATGATATTGATCTATCAATAAATCAAATGTTTTAATATATTGATTTATTAAAGAGGAAACCAAGAAATTTTGAGCTTGATTATAAGCATTTTCAATAATCTTGTTTTTCTCTTCTTCAGTTAAATTTAATACCTCTTTTAATTTTTTTCTAAAAAGATAAGTATCATTTCGTGGGACAATAAAGCCATTTACCCCATCTTTTATAAATTCCAAAGCTATAGAATTATGAAGAGTGATGACAATTTTTTTTGCAAGCCAAGCTTGTAATATATTCTTATGAAGTTCAATATCATCAAAAGTCAATATAGCTAAATCGGAAAGTTTCAAAGCCTCAAAAGATTTATCAATATCATGAATAAACCTTGATCTAGCTTTCATATTGACACGTGAAGCATAATCATAAATATGTTCTTCATCTTTACCAAAGCCAGCAATAAAGAAATACCTATCTTGAATTGAAGAAACCACTTCAAACATATTTTCAAAACCAATATTCTTTTTAAAAGTTCCCGCAATATAAATAATTTTTGATTTCTCAGGTATAAAAAAATCTCGTTTAGAAAAAGGCTTTACATTAACATATTCATAAATAATGGGAGGAAGATAAAAAGCTTTAGCCCCACTAAATCCATTATTTTTTACATAATCAAGAACTCTTTCCAAATTTGTCATGATATAATCAGACTTATCAAAATGTTCCATATTTTCACATTCATTTACAAAAGAGATACTAACGAAATTACCTGACACAGCATGTTTTCTAGCATCCCTACCCCATTTAATGACAATATCAGGTTGAACTTTTGAAACAAACCTTAATATGAATAATTTATTGAGGAATTTTTTAAATTTTCCTTTTTTAATATTTTTCCAAAAAACTATATTAGAAATATTGGAAATACCTTCCAAATCAGTATTAAAAGATGTAATGAACTCTTGCTTAATCCCATATTGATGCAAAGCAAATATCAATTCCATAATAGTTTTTTTATGATTGGCAAAATATTCTCCATCAATAAAATGTAAAATCTTCATAAATCAAACCATTTGTAATTGGTTAATAATTATTATATAATACAAGAAAAAATCAAACTAATCAAGGTGAAATAATGATTTTTGAAAATAATAAAAACAATATAGAAACATTTATCAAATTAATAAAAGATGACAAAGTGGTCATATTCCCAACCGATAGCGTTTTTGGTATAGGATGTAATTCATATAATACAAAATCCATTGAAGAAATTTATAATATAAAAAATCGCAATAAAAATAAAACCTTATTATTGAACCTTCCTAATATAACAAGAATAAAAAAAATTGCCTATGTAAATAAGATTGAAGAATTTTTAATAAAAACATTTATGCCTGGCCCCCTAACAATAATATTAAAGGTAAAACGTCCCACAAAACTTTCTCCCTATACTATAAAAAATAATGAAATAGGAGTAAGGATACCAAATCTCAAAACCCTACAAACGATTTTAAAGAAACTTCCTTACCCACTTATATCGACAAGCTGCAATAAATCAAATGAACCATCAATAAAATCGGCAAGGATGGCAAACAAAATTTTTCCACAAATACCAATATTAAATACCAATGAAAAATTAAGTGGCATTCCCTCAACAATAATAAAAGTAGAAAATAAAAACATTATAATTTTACGAAAAGGCTCTATAAATAAAAATGATATAAAAAAAGCTTTAAAAGAAAGTCCCTATAAAAATTTTACTATTACATATCCTCAATAATTTTTTTAATAAAAGGTATTGTAATATTTCTTTTTTCTTCAAAGGATAATAAATCCGCCTGTTCCACCAAATATTTAACAGAAGAAGCATTTCTATCAATATTTTTAACAATGAATTCCACCACATCTGAACTAACCATAATCCCCCTATCCATAAATTGTTTAACAATCAAAGACTTTAACAAATCATCATCTGGGGCATAAATTCTTGCCATAGGGAAAGTAAGCAACCTAGTTTTCAAATCTGGTATTTCAAATTTTGCATCATTAAATAAAATAGAAGTAGTGAAAAATAACTTGGTATTACATTCCAAAGCATAATTTATTATATGAAACAAAATCTCTTCCAAATAATAATCTCCAATAACTTTATCAATATCATCTATAACCAAAGAAGAATTGATAGGCACAATATCAGAAAACATTTCACCTTTAATTTCATCGACACTATAAACTTTCGCACCAGTTTTTTCACTGAAAAGCCAAGATATATGAGTTTTCCCAGAAGATTTTTCACCAAAAACGACAACTCCATTTACCCCATACCAATCTGGATAAGTATCAATCCATTCTACAGCTTCAATATTGCAAGGAGATACAAGAAAATCTTCTCTACCTAATAATCTTCTATTTTCTAATAATAAAGGGAGTTGACGCATCATCGTTTCACAATCAAATAACCATTTTTATTTTGAATATCAAGCCCTGCTTCTTTCAAAGAATTGATAACAGAATTCAAATCATAATTATAAAATAATTTAAGTTGAGCCTTATTATACTTCAAAGCTTGAACTTCAAAAGATTTTATTGCAGAAATTTTTGAAATAATTTTTTCCATATCCAACCAATCCATGATACCAGATATAGGAATTAACAAGGAAACAGAATTTGAAAAATCACCCATATCCTGAACATTGATATAAGCATCTTTTATTCTAATATTAAGAAGATTATATAATTCATTTTTATCACAAGATGAAGTGAAACTATCTTTTATAGAAAATATTTTATCTTCAAACTCTACATCACATAGACCATCTTGAGTTTGTGTTACATTTATAATAATAATATTATTAGCCTTATACAAAGACAACAAAGACTTAAACAATGCTTCATTCATATTATCCAAATCAAAGCCCAAAGAATTTTGAGATATGACATCAACAAAAGGAACAACACTATCCAAAATGACCTTATTAAAATCGGAAATATCAAAATTTTTATAAATGATTAAAGTTCTAGGAGGTAAATCCTCCAACATTTGTAAATCTTGATTTTTAAGATAATCCAACATCAAATTTTTATTTATCACTACATCAACCAAAGCAGAATAAGAAGAAGATGTAGTTCTTTCATTATCTAATCTGAAAGATTGAACAAACTTTTCCATATTATAATCATCGGGAATGATGACACTCTGCAATTCATATGAATTTAATAATCTTTTCAAAACCTTGTTAAAAGCCTCAACCCTAGCCAAAGCCAAAGCCTGTTTTTTAGCTTCACTTGAAGAAAAAGATTTATAAGAAACAGGAATATCCTTCACAACGAATAAATCATCAATTGAATTATAAAAAGCAAATGCCCCATTATTGAATGAGAAAAAAGATAAGCACAATATCAATATAAAAAACTTTTTCAATTTACCCCTCTCATACAAATGATTAATATTGAAAAATATAATAATTTTAAAAAAGATTTATGTCAAGCAATATTAAGGAACTTTTCCATAATTTAATTGGAATTATAAAGCCTAAAACATAAAACCAAAACGCCAATAAAATCTTGACAAATATTTATTGCTTTGTATACAATATAGATAATTTTAGACACCTATTATAAAAAAATCAAAAGAGGTATAAAGTGAAAAAAAATATAAAAAAAGTATATAGAGCAACTACCAATCATATGATAGAAATTGATGGTAGAAAATATGATATATATAATTTACCAGCCGGTCTTGTTATAAATGGAGATTTAGATTTATCTGCTTTAGATTTAACTGAACAACCTGATTTATCAAAAATTATTATCAATGGAGAATTAAATTTATCTTTTAATCCATTAAAAGAATTAAATCCTAATAGATTACCTAAAATATGTGGTGGTTTAAGCCTAGGAGGATATAACATAACAACTCAACCTGATTTATCAAAAATTATTGTAAATGGAACATTAGATTTAGTTAATAATAACTTAATGGAAATAAAACAAGAGTTATTACCACAAGGTATTAAAAAATTATGTTGTGACTATAATTATAGAATAGAAGAACTTGATTTAACAGCTGTAAAAACACTTGAAGAATTAACTTGCGGTTATTGTAATATAACAAACCTTAAAATACTTCCACAATTAAAATTATTATGGTGTGAAGGCAATAAACATTTAACAAAACTTAATTTAAGTGATGCAAAAAAACTTGAGAATTTAGCTTGTCATGAATGTGATTTAACAACACTTTTAACAAACTCTGAAAAATTAGAATATATATATTGTAATGATAACAAAAATTTAACAAAACTTAATGTAAGAAAAGCTAAAAAACTTAAAACATTAATGTGTTATAATTGCGATTTAAGATTTATTGAAATACTTTCAAAGGAATTAGATGAACTATATTGCTCTAATAACCCAAATCTAAATACTCCACCTAAATTATTAGTAAACCCT
>CALXQL010000012.1 GCA_944390685.1 uncultured Alphaproteobacteria bacterium
AAAGTTATCATTTAGTTATTATCTTAATTAGAAGATGATAACTTTTTGAAATATAATATATGATAAATTAAATATTATATAATTTTTGAGAGCAAATGATGTAAAGAAAGAGTAAGAAAATTCCAAATGCACCGTAAGCGAAAGCGAAGGTGCTGTGAGCAATAAAGCGTTAGCTTTTTGCGATACTCTATTTAAAAGCTACGTTTTATATAGGACTTTCAATGATTCATTCTGTTTTAATCTCTGTATTTTGCAGAGGAAGACAAGCATTCAATTAATCTAAAGAAGCGTATATCACATTAAATTCTATATTTTTATCAAAAAATTTAATTCAATACTTTATACATAATCTAAACAATCCTATTATATCAATGAAAAATTAAAAATTAAAAAATCTAATTTTAAAACACATTATTATTATAAGATTTTATAATTTATATATAAAATAATAATACTAAAACCCAACACAATATTAATATTATAATGTTATTAAAATGTTGATATATCAATCAAAATTTACAAATTATTGATTATAATTTGTAGATTTAAGAACTTTTTTTGTGTGTTAAAACCCCACTTTTTGCAAGAATTTAACCTATGGACACATATTAGCACCTATGTATTTTAAGATAATAAAGATGTTAAAATATGTAAACCACGCCACTATCTATAAAAAACAAAAAAATTTTAAAATAATATTGACGTACTACAATTATTGTAGTATAATTGTAGTAGAGCAAGAAAGGGGGCTATTATGAACGATAAAGCATTAAATATCAAAATACCCTCTAAACTATATGAACAACTAAAAGCAGAGGCAGAAAAAAAGAATGTATCTTTAGCCTCAATAGTTAGGTTAATATGTTCAGAGTATTTTGATAAAAAGTAAAAAAGGAACGACGTCAATTTTTCGAGGACTAACGTCATTCCGTACACCGACGACTATTGCTAGTCATCTATTATAGTATAGATGAAATCACTCTACTAGTCAATAGATTTGTCGAAAAAAGTTTATTGATTAAGGAGAGTGATTTTTTATGTTATTAGAAGAAATAAAAAAAGATTGTAAAATTATTATGAATGAAGAACATCAAGGAGAAGAGTTATATTTCGATGAAAAGCCTACAAATGAAATTATTAAAATATTAAAAGAAAATTGCTACAGGTGGCATAGAACCAAACATTGTTGGTATAGAAAATTGAATTACACAGGTAAAAAACAGATAAAGCAGGAACAAAAAAACTATTTAGGTGTAAAAATAGGAGATATTTTTCATTATTCGTGGGGATACGAACAAACAAACGCAAATTATTTCCAAGTAGTAGCCTTGAAAGGCACAAAACAAGTAATTATAAGAGAAATTGCATATAAAACAACAGAAACAACAGGACTAGACAGCTACAAAGTAGCACCTTGTAAAGATAGATTTTTACAACATAGTCAATTTATTAAAGTTAATGACATTGGAGCAGTAAAACAAGCAAAAGGATTAGCAAATGGAACAATATATATTAATATAGAAAGTTTCGGATTTTGCAGTTTATGGGACGGAAAAGATGATTTGATGACTTGTTACTATTAAAATTTATGGGAGGTTTACTCCTCCCTACCCTATTATTAGAAAATCAAGGAGGATTTAAGAAATGATAAAAAATAGAAATCAATTAAAAATTAGATTAAAAGAAGATAAGGAAAGTTTAATATTTGAAACAATAAGAAATGATGTAAAACCAGAAAGAATAGGAACAAAAAGAAAAGCTAATAAGGTACAAACAAATGCTTTTACACTTTTAACTACTAAAGAAAATGGCGAAGTTGTAGATAGTTGGATATATTATGACCAAAACATAGAAATTAAAAATAATATAATTACTTATTTTGATATAAAGGGACAACCTTTTATACAAATACGAATTATAGAGCTTGAAACAATAACAAAAAGGAAATGGCAAAAACTACACAGAGATTATAAAGAGATTATTGACGGAATACCTTATATTTTAAAATTAGAAAATGGAGGGACTTGTTTAGTTCCAGTAAGATTGGAGGATTAAAAATGGAAAAAAGTAAATTATATGAAAGTTTTTACATATTAAAAAGTAATTTGACAGATGAGGAACTAAAAAAAGCAATATTAGATTTAAAAAGAAAATTTGACGATTTATCCATAGGAATTAAGAAATTTGAAGAATTAGGAATTAAAAATTTAGCTTATGATGTAATACAATACAAAAAAGGTTATTTCATAAATGTAGAATTTAGAGCAACAGAACAAGAAGTTTTAGAATTGGAAAGATATTGTAGAATTAAAGATGTCATTTTAAAGTATTGCATACTAAAAAAATACAACAGGAGGACAAAATAAAAAATGTTATTTGTAGTTTTAAAAATTATATTAGAATTGTTATTCATTATTTATATATGCAGTAAGTAATGGAATGTAACACAATAGCCATTTTGTTACATTGTACGAATACCCTAAACACATTGAAAAATAAAGTTTTGGAACGAATTTGTAAAAATTAAAAATTTTTGTAAGTAACATATTGAAAAAAGCAGGTACATTCAATGTAACAAAATGAGCAAAAAAGGAGGATTTTGAAAAATGAAAATTGTTCAGCCAATTAGAGATAAAAATAAAATACAACAAATGAAAATCGAATTAAGAAAAAAAGGTACTAGAGATTATTTGTTATTTGTAACTGGAATAAATACAGGATTAAGAATATCAGACATAATAAAATTAAAAGT
>CALXQL010000013.1 GCA_944390685.1 uncultured Alphaproteobacteria bacterium
AATGTAAAGTTTATGGGAGGAAGTTTTTCTTTGTTCGTTGTCTTCGCTTCCTCCCTCCCTATTATATAACAAGAAAAAAGAAAGGAGAAATAAAAATGAAGATAAATAAGAGATTAGTTATGTTGGGAGTTGGAATTGCCACCTCAACGGGAGCATTGGCACAAACATTTTATCAATGTATGCCATGCCCTGCGGGTAGTTATGCAAGTGGAGGTAAGTGCGTGAAATGTCCTGCGGGTAAATATTGCCCTACTGGGACATCTAATCCAATTACTTGTCCATCTGGTAGTTATTGCCCAGCAAATTCATCAACACCATTAGCATGTATAGCAAATACATTTTCTTCGTCTGGTTCATCTAAATGTTTTTCAATAGGAGAATTATCTCAAAGTAATTTTACACAAATTGCAAGTGGTAGTGTTGGAAGTTCAACTTGCCCAACCGGAACACTTCAACCAGGGATGTATTTGGTTAAATTAAGAGGTGGAAAAGGTGGAAATGGTGGAAATCAATTGGGGCGTGGACAAACAGGTGCTAGTGGTGGAATATTAAATTATTTATTTTACCTTTCATCAACTACAACATATCAACTTTGTGCTGGTGCAAATGGTCAAGATGGTGTTGGTGGTGGATATGAAACAGCAGGTGGTGGCGGTGGTTCATGGTTAAAACTTAATTTTGGTGGAAAGGATTATTACTTTGCCGCAGGTGGTGGTGGTGGCGGTGGGACTTATTATTCAGCTGGTGGTGGCGGTGGTTGTATTGGTGGTGGTGGTAGTGGTGGTGGTTCACCAGGTGGTAATGGTATACATTCTGGTGAAGGTGGAAGAAGTGGTCCGTATGCTGGTGGTGCTTATGCTCCCGATAGGTATGCACCTGGTAAAGGTGGTAAAGGATTAAATAATGGTTCAGATGGAACAAATTTTACTTCAAACCAACCAGGTGGTGGTGGTGGTGGTGGTGGTGGTAATGGTGGTCGTGGAGCTCGTATGATCAGTTTTGATGAGTGGGCTATTGTTGCAGGTGGTGTAGGATACTCAATTAATTTAAATATAATAGATAATGTAACAAATCTATCAAATAAAACAATTAGATGTGGTGGTAATGGGGGTGATGGATACACCGATATGCCATCTCGTCTATCGCCAACATCGGGAACCGCCTCCCACGAATCAAATGTTCCAAAGATTTCTAGTTGTGGGGTGTCGTGTGCAATGCTTTATAAACTTAAATAAAAAAGCCCCCGATACCGGGGGTTAATTATTTAAATATCACAGATGATGATATTTTCAAATCTATATTTTTTTCCTTTTTCTTATAATTTTTCATTCCGTTTTCAATCATTATATCTATCAATTCGGTATAATTGATTTTATAATCGCTATTTTGCCATAGGTAAAATGCATTTGCCCCAGGAATTGGATTTACCTCGTTCAACCATATTTCACCTGTTTTTTTATTGCTTAAAAAATCAATCCTTGGTGAACCGGTGGCTCCCATGGCTTGAAACAATTTCTTTGCCGATGTGATGATGAATGTTTCTTGTTCCTTTGATAAAGTAGGTTTGAAAATCCTTCTTGATTCAATCAATTCATCAGATGGTATTGCTGTAATATTAGCGACTTTCTTTTTGGAAGAATCAGAAGATAAGTATTTATCCTCAAATGTTAGGTAATCATCCTTATTATTTGGTTGTTCAATAACTGATGTTATGATTTCTCCAGCATTATTTTTCATAACAGCAATATTGTATTCAACAAGGTTTTCAACATAAGGTTCAATGATTACTTCATCATCTATTTTAAATACTTCTAATAATGATGTAGTTAACTCTTTTTGGTTTGATGCCTTATATATCCCAATGGAGCTTCCCAAATTTGCTGGCTTTATGAAAACAGGATAGTCAAGAGTTAAATCATTTATCAATTTTTTTACATCTAAAAATTCTTCGTTAGAAGGTTTTGTTAAACTTATATCATTTAATACATTTATACTCAATTCACGACAGATTTTTTTTGTAATATTTTTACTCATATAAACACTTGATGATAATACATCCGCACCTGTATATGCTATATTGGCAATTTCAAATAAACCTTGCATGGAACCATTTTCCCCATAAGAGCCATGAAAGGATAATAATGCAATGTCAAACAAGATTTTATTATTAAAAAATTTATTTTTTATTTGTAGGGTTGGTTTTGTTATATTATCCCCTATCTTTAAATAAACTTGTTTCAATTTTGATTTTATTTTTTGCTTTATTGGATAATTCTTTATATTAAAAAGTTCCAAACCAGTCCACCATAGTCCATCTTTATCAACATAAACAGGTATTGGTTCGTATTTTGTTATATCCATTACCTGTATTGATTGTAGTCCAGTTAAAATGCTTACATCGTGTTCAAATGATTTTCCACCAAAGAAAACTGCAACTTTTATTTTTGACATTTTTATACCTTTAACTCCTTTAATGTAGTTTTTATTTCATCAATTGCATTTTGAATTTGTGTTTCATCACTTCCACCTGATTGGGCAAGTGTTGGTTTGCCACCACCTCCTTTACCCTTGGTTATAATTGATGCATTCTTTACCATATCTATTGCAGATATTTTGTTTTGTAAATCATCACTTACCGATATGATAATTGATACTTTTGAATCACTTACCGCAAATAGTGATATAATGGTTTTTTTAGCATTTTTTGCACGAAGAACTTCAATTGCTCTTTTCAAATTTTTTGGATTGATATTGTCGTATGTATTATACATATATTTTATATCATTTATCATTTCTTCATTGATATTATTTGTAATTGTCGCAATATCAGTTCTTTGTTTTTCTTCTTCTTGTTTCTTTTTAAGTTCAAATTCCTCAGCAAGACGTTCTTGCTCCTTTATTTTTTCATTTTGCAATTCTTTATTTAGTAATTTCAAAATTTCTGTTGGAGGAAGAGTTATATCTATACCCTTTGATTTAGCAAAATTTAATGCCGTGGTATTTGTAATGGCTTCAATCCTTCTTATACCAGAAGCTATTGATTCTTCCTTTAATATTTTAAAGAATTTTAATTGATTTGTATTAGTGCAATGGGTTCCTCCACATAATTCAATGGAAATATCACCCATATTTACAACACGAACTATATCACCATATTTTTCACCAAAAAGGGCAATTGCTCCACTTTGTTTTGCTTTTTCAATTGGCATCTCATTTATAGAAATACTTAAATTATCTTCAATATATTTATTCACAAGTGTTTCTATTTTTTCCAATTCGTCCGCGGTTAAGGCTTTTGGATTTGAAAAATCAAAACGGAAACTTGTATCACCTACCCAAGAACCCTTTTGTATAATATGTTCACCTATAATCTTTCTTAGTGCATTTTGTAATAAGTGAGCACAAGAGTGATTACTCATAATTAAATGACGTCTATTTTCATCAATTTCCATATTGATAGTATCCCCAACTTTTAATGTTGTAGAATGTAATGTTATTTTATGGAAATATAAATTGTCCAATGCCTTTATAACATCAATTACTTTATCAGTATTTCCATTCTTATCAACTATGATTCCTGTATCAGCAATTTGTCCGCCACTTTCAGCATAAAATGGTGTCTTATCCACTATTATAAATACCTCTTCATCTTTATCTGTAGAAGATATTTCGTTTATCATTTCATTGTTTTTTATAATAGCTTTTATCACAGATGTTGTTTTTGGTGTGGTATAACCCACAAATTCAGTTATTCCTGTTTGTTCCTTTACATCATAACAAATTTTTTTATTACCGGCTTCACCTTTAAATTGTGAAGATTTTTTTGATTGTTCCCTTTGATGTTTCATTTCTTCATCAAAACCGGATAAATCAACTTGCATACCCCTACCCCTTAAAATATCAGCTGTCATATCAACAGGGAAGCCATAGGTATCATATAGTTTGAAAGCACTCTTTCCACTTAAAATATTTCCAGAAGTTTTTGCAATTTCATCATTTAATAATTTAAGTCCTGTATCAAGAGTAGCACCAAAATTTTCTTCTTCGGTTTTTATGGTTTGTTTGATTAAGGCACTTGCTTCATATAATTCAGGATAAGCATCACCCATTTGTTCCTTTACATTTTCAAACATTTGATAAAAACATGGTTGTTTTACACCTAACATATTTATATGGCGAAGAGCTCGTCTTATTATACGGCGGAGAACATACCCTCTTGCTTCGTTTGATGGAAGAACTCCATCTGCGATTAAAAATGATGTTGCTCTTGTATGATCTGCTATGACATTAAATGATGTTGTATTTTCTTTGGTTTCTTTTATATGCAAAATTTCACTTATGGATTGTTTTAAATTTTTAAATAAGTCAATTTCAAAATTGCTATTCACCCCTTGCAATACAGATGCGATTCTTTCAAGTCCCATTCCTGTATCTATATTTTTATTTTTAAGTTCAATTTTGCTTCCATCTTCCAAAGTTTCAAATTGCATGAAAACATTGTTCCAGATTTCTACATATCTATCCCCATCTTCATCAGGAGTGCCAGGAAGTCCACCAAAAATATCTTCTCCCTTATCATAAAATATTTCAGTGTCATAACCACATGGTCCTGTATCACCCATAGCCCATATATTATCTTCTATATCCAAAATACGGCTTGATGGGAAACCACTTATTTGCTCCCATAATTTTCTTGCTTCGCTATCACTTGGATGGACTGTCATATATAATTTATCCTTATCCAACTTTAAAACTTTTGTTGTGAATTCCCATGCGTATTTGATTGCTTGTTCCTTAAAATAATCACCAAATGAAAAATTTCCAAGCATTTCAAAAAATGTATGGTGACGAGTGGTATAGCCAACATTATCTAAATCGTTATGTTTACCACCTGCTCTCACACATTTTTGTGCTGTGGTTGCACGAGTATAATCTCGTTTTTCTTTACCTGTAAATACATCTTTAAATTGCACCATACCAGCATTTGTAAAAAGTAAGGTTGGATCATTTGTTGGAACAAGTGAACTTGATTTTACAAGTTTATGTCCATTTGCCACAAAAAAGTCAGTGTAAGATTTTCTTAAATCATTAAGTTTCATTTTTTTACCTTTTATTTTTGATTTTATTTTATTGATTATAATGCCTTTATATAAAAAAAGTCATTAAAAAAATTGCTTTTTTATCTTTTTTTTATTTATATCTTGCAAGAAGGTCAAAAAAATTGTAAAATTATTTATAATTTAAGTATTTATGGAGTTTTTTATGAAATCTGCATTTAAATTTTTTGTGGCTTGTTTATCTTTAATTTCATTTAATAATCAAATGGTTATGGCAAGGACTTCTTCTTCGTCCAGAAACGCTACAAGAGTTGTTGCTACTTCTACATCTAATCAAGAGCAAACAAAGGCTGATTGTATCACAAAATATATAGCCGCACTTGATAAAGAATGTTATAATATGGTAAATGTTAATAGAGGTGGTGTTTATTCCGATTGTAGCGATATGACTATACCTGAATTCTATGATGCTATGGATATGCAAATAGGTAGAATTGTTGGTAATGATAAATTGGCTGATTTTATCAAAAATTGTACCGCTTATAAGGGAGAGGCTTTAACTCAATGGCTTGGTGCAAAAAATGTAATTGAAACAAGTGCAGTTAAAGGTTCAGAAGATTGTATATTTGCAACAGAAAAATTAAATGCTGCAAAGAAATGTTATACTGCTGCTTTGGCTCATGATGGCAATTTCTTTGAATTTGAGAATTTGATGAAGGCAACTTGTGGAAACTTTCCTGATGTTGCTCAAAAATTTGCTGATGCCGGAGATTTGGGGCTTGCTAATCTTCCTAAATTACTTCAAAATTATTCAACTCTACAATTCACAAGTAAGTCTGAAAATTGGAGAAATGCGGTTGAGGCAACCTTGGCTGGGTATATTTATGATGCAAAGGCTGCTTGTGGTGAAGATAATTATGATATAATTGAATTTAATACATTCACACCAGATAAACAAGAAAACCTTTTGACTATTGCAAAGGAAAATTTTGCATCTCAATTCGGTCAACAATTGGGAAGTAGAACAGAAAATCTACTTTCAACTGGAACTCCTTCTGTTGGAACTCCTACACAAGCTTTAAATAAAGATACTTTACTTGGAAAAACTGTTTCAACTTTTTATGAAAATATGGGTTGGAAAGAAGCTGTTAAAACAGGTAATTATCGTGAGGTAATTGATAATCAAAAATTTGGTAATACATACCCTCAAACAAAAGATGCTTACTTGATTAAAAATGTCTTTGTAATTGATGGGGTAAATAACCTTAATAATGCAAAGGCAAGATTGGCTAACATCATTAAAACTGGGGATTTGGGATCATATACTTCTCAAGATTCACTTGATGGTATGATTATTAGTGCTCTTGGTGGTAGAAGTGGCAATGATGCTTCTATATATAATATTTTAGCTGATCTTGATGATGGTGATACTTTCATCATTAAGCAAACAAATGGTATGTGTCTTGCCCTTATAATGAAAAATGAACAACTCAATACTTTAAATAATCATGAAGTGGATAATTTACCTTCTTTATATGACTATTTAAAAGGATGTAATGATTTGGCAGAATAGTTATGTTTGAAAATTTAATAGAAGATATTAAAAATACCATTTCAGATATAAGGGGGTGTCTTTGACCTTGATGAATTATTACAACTACAAAAAAAATTAGATGTAGAGTGTAGTAATCCAGAACTTTGGAATGATAGGGAAAATGCACAAAAAAAATTATCTGCAAAAGCTGATGTTGATAATAAAATTTCATTTTTCTTAAATATGGAAATGGAATTCAATGATTTAAATGAACTTTTAATCATTGCTCAAAATGAAGGAGATGAAACTTCCTATAATCAAATTATTGAAGATTTGAAAAATTTTTATATCAAACTTAATAAGGAAAAACTTAACCTTATGTTAAATGGGGAAGTGGATAAAAATTCTGCGTATTTAGAAATTCATAGTGGTGCTGGAGGAACAGAAGCTTGTGATTGGGCTCAAATGCTTTTGCGCATGTATTTAAGGTGGGCTGAAAAACGTAATTATAAAATATCTCTTATTGAAGAACATGATGGAGATGAGGCAGGTATAAAATCCGCCGTCATAAAAATTGAGGGAAATTTTGTTTTTGGTTGGTTAAAAGGTGAAAGCGGTATTCATAGACTTGTTAGAATATCTCCTTTTGATAGTGGTGCAAGAAGGCATACTAGTTTTGCATCTGTATGGGTATATCCCGTTATTGATGATACCATTCATATTGAAATTCTTGATAAAGATTTAAGAATTGATACTTATAGAGCAAGTGGGGCTGGCGGTCAACATGTAAATAAAACGGATAGTGCTGTTAGAATTACTCATATCCCAACAGGTGTGGTTGTGCAATGTCAAAATGAAAGATCTCAATTTAAAAATAAAGAAATTGCAATGAATATGTTAAAATCACGTCTTTATAATTTAGAACTTCAAAAAAGACAAGAACAAACAGATAAAATCAATGCTTCTAAACTTGATATTTCATGGGGGGCTCAGATAAGATCTTATGTCATGCAACCATATCAAATGGTAAAGGATTTACGAAGTGGATGTGAAACATCTAATGTCAATGCTGTATTAGATGGTGATATTGATGATTTTTTATCGGCATTTCTTCTTTTAAAATAAAAAAAACAGAGTATTGAAACTCTGTTTTATTTTACTTTTTTGTTGTATTTGATTGTTTTTCTTCAATCTTTTTTTCAATTTTCGGTTTAGTGAAATTTTTATTTTCATATACAGCTAAACCCTTTACCATATCAATTGCACGAAGTAATTGATAATCGTTTGCGTCCCTTTCCTCTTCATCTTTTTTAGCTTGTTCCTTTTTATTTAATTTTTTATCATCTTTTGTATCATTTTTTAAGGCATTTGTTAAGGTTTCCTCAGCAAAAATACGACTTTCTTTTATTTCTTCTATTTTTGCTCTATTTACCTCTATATCAGGAGTGATGCCTTCTGCTTGGATAGAACGACCGCTTGGTGTATAATATCTTGCTGTAGTAATTTTAAGGGCTGTATCACCCATTGGTATTAAAGTTTGAACAGAACCTTTTCCATAAGATTTTGTTCCAATTAAAACCGCCCTTCTATGATCTTGCAATGCACCAGCCACAATTTCAGCTGCTGATGCTGAGGCTCCATTTATTATAACGACCAATGGTTTATTATTTAATATATCACCTTCGGATGCAAAAAATACTCTGTTATTATTCTCTTGTCTTGACATTATAGAGACAATTTCCCCTTCTTGTAAAAAGGCATCTGAAATCTTTACTGCTTGATCCAAAAGTCCACCTGTATTATTTCTCAAATCCAAAACATATCCTATAATTTTATCGTTATCCATTTCTTTTATAGTTTTTTCCAATTCATCATAGGAGTTTTCATTGAATGTAGAAAGTCTTATATATCCCACTGAATTATCTGCCTTTAATTTGGATTTGATGGCATCTACCTTTATAATTGCTCGGGTAAGAGTGATATCAAGCGGTTCACTATTTTCCCTAAAAATTTTAAGTTTAACTTTACTTCCTACTTCACCTTTCATTTTTTTGACTGCCTCTTGCAAAGAAAGTCCCAAAACTTGTTCATCATCAATATGGGTGATCAAATCTCCTGGTTCAATACCTGCTTTATAAGCTGGACTATCATCAAGTGGGGAAATCACTTTGACTAATCCATTTTCAAGTGTAACTTCTATTCCAAGTCCTCCAAAACTTCCACTTGTTTGTTCATTCATATCTTTGAAATCTTCTTTATTTAAAAATGAGGAATGAGGATCCAATTTTGATAACATACCATCAATTGCTGATTCTATCAATTTTTGATTGCTTACATCATCAACATATCTCATTTTGGTAATTTCAAATGCTTTACCAAACATTTCAAGGTAATCATAAACATCATCTTCGGTTTTGTTTTCACTATTTATTTCCTTTTCCTTTGCATCTGTTAAACGAGATGATGAAATTTGAAACATCACAATTGATGAAATAAAAAAGAAAAATGATAGTATTGTAAAAAGTCTTGTCATAGGTGATTTCAATTTTACTGACATTTATTTACTCCTTTTAATTTTTTTATAGTTTAATTATTTTTTTACTAAATGTAAAGTTTTTAAATTTTGAAATATTTCAATGGATTTATTGGGGTTTCATCTTGTCTTATTTCCAAATAAAAATCCGTATTACCCATTTGTCCGATAGGTTCCCCCGCAAGTAGTGTTTGTCCTTCACTTGTATAAATCTCATCCATTCCGCCCATTATTATATAGTAATCATCGTTACCATGTAAAATGAGAAGGTTATTATATCCATAAAATGAACCGGAAAAAATAACTTCTGCATCAGTTGGAGAAATAACTTGTGCATTTTTTCTTGGCTTTATATATAGTCCCTTTGATTTAACTCCACTTACCTTATTTTCACCATAATATATGTCAATTTCACCATCAACAGGAAGAGGCATTTTTCCAGTAAATACTCGTTTAGAAGTTTTAATTCCAGCTAAACGTTTTTCTTCTTCCTCTTTTTTACGTAATTTTTCTGCTTTTTTCAAAAACTCCTCAATAGTTTTTGATTCAGAAATCAATTTTTTTATTTCCTTTTGTTTTTGTTTGTTTTGTTTTGTAAGTTTATTATATGAACTTTGTTTTGTTTTTATAAGATTTGAAATTTTATCTTTTTCCCCTTTTACCTTATTATTTAAAGAATAAATTTTCAATTTTGCATCCATGATTTCTTCTTTTAATTTTATAAGATCATTTAAATCCTTTGTAAATTCACTTCTTCTTTCATTGAGGTATGAAACTATACTTTTTAATAAAAGTGAGCTTTGAAAAATTGTATCAATTTTTGATGGGGAAACTATTAAATATCCCTTTGGTGTCATAGAAATATTTTCAAATACAGCAATTATTTTTATCAATTCATTATTATTATTTTCAATTTTTTGATTTAGATTTTTTTCCTTTATTTTAAGGGAAAATAATTCGTTATCATAGTTTGTTAATTGGCGTTCGTATTTTTTTACATTATTTGCAATTTCCACCATTTTATTTTGTGTGGTTTTTATTTCCTTTTGTAATTGTTTTGTTTGTTCTTCTAATTTCTTAGCTTCCTTTTTTTTAGTTTCAATTTGTTTATTTATTTTTGCAAGATCTTTTGCATTCTTTTTTTGTGCAAAAGATGTTGGAATGAAAATTCCATTTAGAATTAAAAAGACTATAAATATTATATTTTTTTTATATAAAATCATTTCAATAACCTTTTATTTATGTTATACTATATTCAAAAAAAGTGCAAGGGTCAAAGTGGATTTTAAATTTTTACATAATAAAAATGTTTTGGATTTATTCAATTTATTTTATGATGATAAAGAAAGGCTTTATGTCGTTGGCGGAGCTGTGCGTAATGAACTTTGGAATGTAGAAAATAATGATATTGATTTTGCAACATCAACAAAACCTAAAAAGGTATTAGATATTCTTTCTTATAATAAAATTGAAGTAGATTTAAAAGGTATGCATTATGGAACAATTTCCGCAATAATTGATAATCAAAAATTTGATATTACTACTTTTCGTAAAGATCATTATTTCAGAGGATCTCGTTTCCCTCAAATAATTTGCTCTAAAAAAATTCTTGATGATTATAAAAGAAGAGATTTCACTATAAATGCTCTTTATGTTGATAAATTTTCTCGCATAATTGATTTGGGATCTGGAATGAATGATATTGAAAATAAAATTGTAAAATTTATTATAAATCCTAAACGTAGTGTTTTTTTTGATCCTCTTCGCATTTTACGATATTTTCGTTTTTGTAGTCTTTATTGTTATGAAAATTTTGATGATGCTAGTCTTAATATTTGCTGTCAAAAGTTTGATAAAGTTTTAAAAGTTTTATCCCATAAAAGAATTCAAAGTGAAATTGATTTAATTTTAAAAGGAAATGGTGCAAAAATTATTCTTGATATATGGGATAGACATGGTATTATTCAACAAATGAAACCATTTATTGAAGGTGAAAATGACAAATAAAAAATGTGGCTTTGTGGCTTTGATTGGCGCTACTAATAGTGGCAAGTCTACTCTTTTAAATACTATACTTCTTA
Source organism: uncultured Alphaproteobacteria bacterium (assembly GCA_944390685.1). Lineage (GTDB taxonomy): Bacteria > Pseudomonadota > Alphaproteobacteria > Rs-D84 > CACZYB01 > CACZYB01. The sequence goes on from CALXQL010000013.1 coordinate 11,206, forward strand.
GTAAAGTATCCATTACTTCTCACAAAGTTCAAACTACACGTAATCAAATTAAAGGTATTAAAAATGATGGCGATACTCAAATGATTTTTATTGATACACCAGGAATTTTTAATCCTAAAGGTAAATTTGATAAGGCTATGGTTTCGTCGGCTTGGAGTGCAATGAATGATAGTGATGCTGTAATATTTCTTATTGATGCAACAAAGGGGATTACAAAAACTTTTGATAATATAGTGGCAAAGTTAAAAACTATTGATACTCCTATTTGTCTTGCAATTAATAAAGTAGATTTGGTTCAAAAAGATTCTTTATTAAAATTAGTGGCCGATATTGAAAATGTGGCTCCTTCTTTATTTAATCAAATTTTTATGATTTCCGCATATTTAAATGATGGCGTGAAGGATTTAATTGAATGGGTAAAGGATAAAATGCCAAAATCTCCTTGGTTTTTTGAAAAAAATATGAAAACTGATTTGCCTTTATCTTTACATTTAGCGGAAATAACACGCGAAAAAGTTTATCAATTTTTACATCAAGAACTTCCTTATTCTATTGCTGTTAAAACAGATAGTATAGAGGAAAAAAATAATGCTTTTACCATTCATCAAAGCATTTATACCAATTGTGAAAATCATAAATCTATTATATTAGGAAATAATGGTTCAAAAATTAAAATGATTGGTATTAAAGCAAGAGAGGAAATGAAAAATCTTTTAAATAAAAAAGTTAATTTATTTTTGATGGTTAAGGTAAAAGAAAACTGGCGTGAAACACCAGAATTCTTTACCGATATTGGGCTTGATTTTAAAAAATAATTTATTTTTCTAAATTTAATGTTTTTGCTGCTTCTATTTTCGCATTATATTCTTCAATATTATTTATTAGTTTTGTTTTAAGTCCAATAATAAAAGTTCTTGCCTCTTCTTCTGCTTTTGTTCGTTTATCCATTAAAAATGTTTCATAATCTTGACAATTTTTAGTAATGGTATTTGGTGGCAATGTTTTATAATCATCGGCAATATTTTTTCTTAATTTATCGCAACCATCTAAATCTTGATTGGTTTTTGGATTCATACAATATTCAACATTCATATTAAATGATGTTATTGGATTTAGTGTGGTAAATTTATATGTAACATTTGGAAGAGATTGACTATTCATTCCTATTGGTTCAATTTCTATACCTGCAATTGTTAAAACCTCTGGAAGTATCATATTTGTTGCAATTCTTTTTGTGGCTACATCATTTGCATTTTGTTTTAAAAAATTATAATATTCTATGGATTTAGTTTTGATTTTTTTTACACCCATAGAGGAATCCAAACCTGTTTGATTATAGTAATATTTTGAATATAAATCCTTTATATCATTTTTATAAAGACATTTAAAAGATGGATTTGTCATACCAGCATATATATCAGTTAACATATCATTATAGTCATCAAAATATACTTCATTTTGCATCACCAATTCATCTGTTTTTTTATCCATACAATCATAAAAAATTTGTTCACATACTTCTTTTGTTTTTTCAACTTCTTCTGTAGTAGATGTTGTTGCAATAGAATTGGAACTAGAATTAGCATTCATGACACGGATAGAGCGATTATTTGAAACAACACGTGCAGTATTACGCGATAAATCACGTGCCATAGTAATATTTGATAAAGATAGTATTATTGTTAATGTTAAGATACTTGATTTCATTTTAGTCTCCTTTATTTTATATAAGATTATAACATAAATCTAGACTAAACTCAAATAAAAAAACCTCCTGTTATAGGAGGTTTTCATTTTCTTAATCGTTATTTGTAAGACGATCCGCATATTCAAGTAAAAGTTCACCTGATTCCTTTACATGATTTAAATTTACCATTCCTTGTGCATGATATCCACAATCAACATGATGTATTTCACCGCTTACACCACTTGACATATCAGATAGAAGATATAAACCTGTTTTTGATACATCTTCCATTGTCATATTTCTTCCAAGGAAAGAGTTATATTCATTCCATTTCATCATCAATTTGAAATCATCAATACCAGATGATGCAAGGGTTTTTATTGGACCTGCAGATATTGCATTTACACGAATACCTTTATGTCCCAAATCAGATGCTAAATAACGAACAGATGCATCAAGTGCAGATTTTGCAACACCCATTACATTATAGTTTGGTATGTATGTTTCACCACCCAAGTAGGTAAGAGTAACACATGAACCGCCTTCGTTCATTATTTTTGATGCACGACGACATAAGTCAGTAAATGAATATACTGAAATATCCATTGTATTTTTGAAATTTTCTCTTGTTGTATTTTCTACATATAAACCTGATAATTCTGCTTTATTTGAAAAAGCAACAGCATGAAGTAAAAAGTCAATTTTACCGAATTTTTTCTCAACTTCCGCAAAGAAAGCATCCAAAGATGCATCATCTTGAACATTTGCAGGCATAATAATTGGAGCATTTATGCTTTCACCAAGTGGGCGAACTCTTTTTTCCATTACATCACCCATATAGTTTAATGCAACTTCGGCACCAGCTTCATGCACAGCCTGTGCAATTCCCCATGCCATTGACATATTATTTGCAACTCCAAATATAATACCTTTTTTGCCTTCCATAATTCCAGCCATTTTATAACCTCCGTTTGAATGTTAATTTTGTTTGTTTTTTGCTTTATGTTATTATAATTACCATTAAAAATCAAGTTATTTTTATTTTTATAAAAAATATATAGCAATATAGTTTTTTTTATGATATAATCTTTTAAAGGATTGAAGGGCTTTTTTATGAAAAAATATGCTATAAGTTTATTTATTATTGGAAATATTTTAAATTCCTCTTATGTATTGGCGGAAGGTTCCCCTATCTATTATGATACTTTTTATGAGGATTATTATAAGGCTTTCCCAGATGCAAAACCAAAAAAGAAAACCTTAACTAAAAAAACTACACCTCCCAAAACACAGGTAATTCAACAACCTGTATATTATAATGGGGTGGATCCTTATATGCAATATCAAACAACAGCCGTAGTAAATCAATCTTCAACCCCTTATACTTCTTTTTATCAATCTGTGGATCACGATCCTTCAAAATGGGAATTTGATTTGAAATATAAAAAGGGTGAAGGGCAATTCATGTTCCTTTTAGATGTAGGATCTATTCTTAATTGGGATGAATTACAAACAAATCAAACTATATTTAATGTATCTCGTGATTTCATATTTAAAAATAGACAATATGTTGTAAGTGCTACTTATGGAACAGGTAGTGCATCATCGGATAGAACTTCTGATGATGATGTGTTTAATGAGGCTCATATAATCTCTCTTGGTAAAGGTAAAGCAAACTTAACTGATTGGTCTTTATCTCTTGGTATGAGAAATGTATACAATCTTGCTGGTTTTGATATAACTCCGGTCATCGGGTATAAAAGTAAGCAACAAGATTTTGAAATGTATGATCATACGGTACCTGCTCCATTTTATTTGGAATTTTTCTGTAATGGTGTTGATGAAACAACTGGTGTTTGTACAGGTGGTATTCAATTAAATGATTCAACTCATAAACTTACACAAAATGATGTATATTATACTGATAGTAATGAGCAAGTTTCTATTAGTGATATGACTATACCTGGTCAAGTTCAAGTAGATGGTTATATATATACAAACCTTGAATATGGTATGCAAATTTATGAAGAAGATTTTTGCTATATTGCTCAAAGTGGTAGAGAAGTATGTATAATTGCCGGAGAGCAAGGTGCAAACCTTTTAAATGCTTTTGGCGGTGTCTCCTCTACATTTACAACAGAGGGAACAACTCATATTTATAATGTCACTTGGGAAGGCCCTTTCATTGGTGTAAATATGGAAAGGGCTTTTTCACCTCGTGAAGTAGTAAAAATTTATGGGGAATTTTTCAAACCTAGTTATTCTGTTTGGGGTAATTGGCCAAATAGAACAGATTGGGCTCATGATCCTTCATTCGTTGATGATGGTGGTAGCGCTTGGGGGGTATCTTTTGATGCAACATATAAATATAAAATTAAAAATTCTATTGAATTAACTCTTGGAATATTCTATGAATATTTAAAAGAAAAAAATGGTGATACCACTCAATACTATGCTGATGGTTCTGTTGAATTTTATGAAAATGCTCTTGCCCTTGCAAGATGGAAAAGTTATGGACTTGCTTTGGGTATAGCTTTTAAATTATAAGGGGAAAATTATGAAAAAATTATTTTCTTTTTTGATATTCACTCAAATATTAACTCTTTCCAATTATGTATTGGCTGAAGAAGTACAATATGATAATTATTATGTTGATTATGTATATAATAATTATTTAAAGAATAAAGAAAAAAATAAAAATACTATTGTCAAACCTGTTGTGGAAATAAATACTACCACTAAAACAGAAATTTATCAATTTCAAGAAGATGATTTAATTCAACAACATATTGATAAACAAGAAAAAGATATGGTAGAAAATATCAAAATAAAAGAGGTGGGCATAAAAAGAAAAAATAATATTGTAAACAATTATAAATTTTATGCTGACCTTGGGCTTGGTCTATCTAACTTCCAAGATTACCTAATTACCCAACCTAAATATAGTATGGATAAGGCTACTATGGAACCAGAAATGACTAATTCATTTTTATTAAAATTTGGGTTTAAGGATTTGTTATTTGATAATATGAATTTGGAAGTAGAGTTTGGTGAAGTAGATAATAAAAATATTACAACATCAGGTGTAAATAGCACAATTTTAGTCGAATATAATCAAAAAATTAAAACTACTAATATTGGTGCAAATTTAACTTATAACTTCTTTGATATAGATGCGAAATGGAATCCTTTCATTGGTATTGGTATTGGTGGGGCTAGATTGGAAATTGCTGATTATGGTAAAGTATTGGCAAAAGATGGTGTGCCTGATCCTTCGGGTGTTCTTACCTATTTTGAAAGCGGTGTGGAAAGAAAAAATACTTTATATGGTAAGGCAATTGCTGGTCTTATGTATAGTATGAGTGATGACACAAAATTTTCAATCACTGCGGATTATATAATGTATAATAATTTTGATATTACATATCTTTCTTTTGAAGATTTAAGCCGACTTAATATTACAGCAGGTTTAAGATTTTATTTCTAAAAAATTTATCCCTATATATATAGGGTATTTTTTTAGTCCGTTTAAGTATTCAAAAAAATCAACATCAACTACTTTTTTTTGGGTAAGTGATGCATGTCTAAGAATAAGTGTTTTTTCCGTTGGTATTATGAAACCTATATGCGATATATCAAGATCCGTTCCAATTTGTTCTTTTAATTTTGGATTATTTATTACTAATGTAATTATAATAGGTTTGTTAATGCCTGTTATAAATTTATCCTTATTTAATAATATATTATCCAATGAAATGTAATTAAGTTTTGTTTCTTGGGGTTTGATTTTTACATCTATATTATGATTTTGTTTGAACCATGTTTTTTTATCCAATGTCAACTTTATTTCATCTGGCTTAATATTTAATAATGTATTTGATAATATTTCCGTAATATCAGTTATATATTCTTTATTATTTTCTATCCAATCCGGATTTACAAAATGGTTACGATTTTCAAATAAAACTTCTCCATCCTTATATCTTATTTTAGTTAAAATTTTTTTAAAATCTTCTTCGTTTTTAGTCAATGATAATGCCAACATGGTTTCAACATATGTAAGGCAATCAAAGGCGTCGTATCTATAAAGTGGATCCTTATCAATACCTTTGTTTTCTCCAAGTGGATTATTTATATATGGTTTATCCTTAAAACTTTTTGATATATTATCAATGTTTTGATAAAATGTATTGCCACAGGAAAATAAACTTAAAAAAAGTAATAGTGTTTTTTTCATATATATATTCCTTTGTTTTAAAATTTTATATTTTTTTTTATCAATTGCAATAAAGAATAAATCTTTTTTAAATTTATTTATTTTTTTTAAAATTTTTAATGACTTTTTAAGAATTAAAAAGTATTATATAGAAAAGTTTGGAAAGAAGGTCTTAAAATGCGTGAAAATAAAAATATTCTTATTATTACTTCGGCTTTGGATAATGGTGTTATTGATAAATCTGTGATTGATATTGCAACCACTTTGGAAGATAAAAATTTCAATATTGTCGTTGTATCCGCAGGTGGTAAAATGGTAAAGGAATTGAAAAAGCATGCAATAGAACATATTCAACTTCCTGTAAATTCAAATGACTTTTTTGTAATTAGAAGAAATTTGAAAAAAATTGCAGAAATCATTGTGGAAAGACAAATTTCATTGATACATGCTTTCACTCCTCAATCTGCTTTCTTTGCATTCAAACTTTCCAGAAATTTTAAAATACCTTATATAACTTCATTTTTGAAAATTTACAAAAAATCTTTTTGGAGATTCACCAATAATCGTATCAATTATTTAACAAAAGGTGATTATATTATTGCTCCAAGTGATTATATGGCTTCATATCTTCAAGTAAATTATAAAGTCCCAAGTGATAAAATTGTCATTATACCTCAATGGATTGATACTGATATTTATAATGCTCTTAATGTCAGTGCAGAAAGGATAATTGCAACCGCATCTGATCTTCGTATTCCAGAGGATCATTTCATCATTACAACCATTGCAAAAATGGAAAAAACTAGAGGTCAGGCAAATTTAATTCATGCTATTGCAAATCTTCCAAATGATTTAAAACATAAGGTTCGCTGTCTTATTATTGGCTCTTATAAAAATCATAAAAAATATAAAAATGAATTGGAAAAATTAGCTATAAAATTAGGTGTGCAAGATTTAATCCATATGGTGGGGGATTGTAATGATAATGCCGCTTTGTTAATGTTAAGTGATGTATATGTGGCAACAAATATTGAACCAAAAGCTTCTCAAATATCAATACTTCAAGCAGAAAGTTTAGGTCGCCCTATCATAGCTTCAAATATTGGTGCAACAGGAGAATATATACTTGATGACGAAACATGTAAAATGTATGATTATAAAAATATAGATCAACTTACACAATATATTTTATGGTCTATGCAACTTGATGAAGCGAAAAGGGAGGAAATTTCAAAAAAATTATCTGCAAATGTCAGACTCAATTTTTCAAAAAATTTATTGCCTCAAAAAGTTGGAAATATTTATGATTTTGTGTTAGAGGGGAATAGGTAAAAGGAGGGAAATATGAAAACACTTTTTGTAACAGCAGAGCTTTTTCCATTTAATAAGACTGGTGGTCTTGGTGATGTTTGTGCTTGGCTTCCTTTATCAATCAAAAAAGCTGGTATTGATATAAGATATTTGCTTCCTGCTTTCCCTTCCATATTACAAGCTTTTACCGAACTTACTCATGTTTATAAATTTGAAAATAAGTTTAAGGCAAAAGAAATAAATATTTATAAAGGAAATATTAAAGGCAATCCAATAAAATTTTATTTGGTTGATGCTCCTGAACTTTTCCTTCGTGCCGGAAACCCTTATAGTGATGTATGCGGTAATGCTTGGGGAGATAATCATATCAGATTTGCTTGTCTTTCGTGGGTGGCTGCACAATTTGCAAATGGTGAATTTGATAATTGGACTCCTGATGTAATACATGTTAATGATTGGATGACTGCTCTTACTCCTGCATATTTAGAAGATTTGAAAAGAAAAAATCCTAAAATAAAAACTTCATCAATTTTAACTATTCATAATCTTGCTTTCCAGGGAATTTATCCTTTTTCAATTTATGCAGATTTAGATTTACCTAATTATATGTTTAATGAAAATGGACTTGAATTTTATAGGCAAATTTCATTTTTAAAAGCTGGTATTTCTTTTGCTGATAAAATCACTGCTGTCAGCCCAAATTATGCAAATGAAATTCAATCAAATGAATATGGTTGTGGTTTACATAGCGATTTAATCAAACGTAAAGAATCTTTAACCGGAATTTTAAATGGTGTTGATTATAGTTTATGGAATCCAGAAACAGATAAGTTCATTAAACAAAATTATTCAAAAAATACTATAGTAAATAAAAAAGTTAATAAAGAATATTTACAAGAAAAAGCTGGCATCCTTAAAAATGCTAAATTGCCTTTATTTGGTATGCTTAATAGATTTACAGAACAAAAAGGTATGGATTTATTGATTGAAGCTATACCTGCAATTATGATGAACAATGTTCAACTCATCATTATGGGATCTGATCAAGGCAATTATTTGCCAAGACTTAAAAATATCGCTAAACAATATCCTGAACAATTAGCTATATTAGATTTTGATGAAAAGTTTTCTCATCAAGTGATTGCCGGTATTGATGTTTTAATAAATCCTGCAAGATTTGAACCTTGTGGACTTACTCAAATGTTCGCAATGAAATATGGAACTATTCCTTTTGCAAGAAAAACTGGTGGATTGGCTGATACAATTATTGATGCGAATTTCCAAAATACTATTGTAAATAATGTCGCAACGGGTTTCCTTTTTGAAAATTATTCAGTTCATGATTTCATTTATGGCATTAACAGAGTCTTAAATACATATAAAAATGAAAAGAAAATTTGGGAAAATATTAAAAAACAAGCTATGAACCAGAATTTTTCTTGGGATAAGTCTGCGGCTGAATATATTGATCTTTATAATACTCAACTCAATTTAATTAAGTAGCAATTAAGATTTATTCCCTTGACTATTTAACCTCTTAAATATATCATATTTATATTTAATTTATGAGGTTTTATTATGGTGCAAGATAATCAAAAAAATTCTTTTCATTGGGCAGATATTACAGCAGATAAAATTATTCGTGAAAAAGGCGATAAAGAATCTTATACAGTTGCAAGTGGTATAACTCCTTCCGGTGTTGTGCATTTTGGTAATTTTCGTGAAGTCATAACCGTAGATTTAGTTGCAAGGGCCTTAATGCAAAAAGGCAAAAAAGTAAGGTTTATTTATTCTTGGGATGATTATGACACTTTTCGTAAAGTCCCTATGAATATGCCTAAACAAGATGAGTTAAAAGAATTACTTTTCCAACCTATAGTTGATGTTTTTGATCCTTTTGGCGAATATTCTTCCTATGCCGAACATAATGAAAAGGTATTTGAAAAAGATCTTCCTCGTGTTGGAATTGATTATGTAGAATTTATTTATCAAAATAAAAAGTATCGTGCAAAAACATATAATGATGAAATAATTAAGGTAATGGATAATAAAGATATCATCGCAGATATTCTTCAAGAATTTAAGACTTCTCAATTAGATGAGGATTGGGCTCCTTTATCAACTTATTGTGAAAAATGTAATAGAGATAGAATCTCAATCACTAATTATGATAAAAAAAATAAAACTATATCCTATAAATGTGAATTATGCGGATTTGAAGGGGTAGAAAATCTTGAAACTTCAACAAGATTGAAACTTCCTTGGCGTGTGGATTGGCCTATGCGTTGGGCTTTTGAAAATGTAGATTTTGAACCAGGTGGTAGAGATCATTCATCCGCAGGTGGTAGTAGGGATACTGCATCCATCATAATTAAAAAAGTATTTAATAAAGAGCCTCCGGTTTATATACCTTATGATAACATTGGTATTAAAGGTTTTAATGGAAAAATTTCTTCATCTAAAGGTAATGTAATTACATTAAAGGAAATTTTAGATGTTTATGAACCTGAAATGGTGCGTTGGATTTTCGCATCATATAAACCTAATGCTTCTTTTGATTTGGCTTTTGATTTAGATGTTCTTAAAAATTATGAGGATTTTGATAGATTGGAAAGAATTGTTTATGGTTTGGAAAATGTAAATGAAGACAAACGAAAAAATGCTATGCGAATCTATCAATTATCTCAATTAAATCCTTTGGGTGAAATACCTGAGGTGATGCCTTTCCAACCTAGTTTCAGACATCTTTGTAATATATTACAAATAAATGATTTTGATATTGAAAAAGCAAAACTTTATTATCAAGCGCAAATTAAAAATCAAAGAGATGAACGTAGGTTTAATGAAAGAGCTGAACGTGCTATATTTTGGATACAAAACCATGCTCCTGAAGATTTCAAATTCATTATAAATAAAGAAAAAAGAAATGATGTTGAACTTTCAGATAATGAAAAAAATTTCATTGATGCGTTGAAATTAGAACTTCAAAATAATTGGGATTTATATCAAACAGATAAAGATTTACAAAATAAAATATCTTCTCTTGTTAATGAATTTGGATTATCAGTTGATATTTATAAAAAACTTTATTTGCTTTTGATAAATAGAGAAGTAGGACCTAAATTAGCTGGTTTCATTAAAAATATTGGAAAAGAACGTATTTTAAATCTTTTATAAATAACCCCCTTTTTGGGGGCTTTTTTATATTTGTTTCAATTGATTGAGTTTTTCTTTTGCTTGTTTATCATATTTATAATGATTTAATAAATCTAATTCATTTATGCGATTGGCATCAATAACTGCTTGTGGAATTGACCATATTGTGGATAAAGGCCAAGTTAAAAAATTTATTATTCCGTATGCACTTTGCGAATTATCATAACTTGATAAATAAAAATTACCAAAACCCGGTAGAATATTTAAGCCACCTGCTAATAATGGATTTTTTGGTTTATCCCAATTACTTATTTGTGGATTATCTGTATTTATATTATATGATTTTAACTCATTTAATTGGGCTTTATCATATCTTGTGATAGTTGTACAGGCATTTAATATAACTATTAAACTTAATAATTTTATGTAATTTTTCATTTTTGCTTTCCTTTCTTTATAATTTACAACTTATAATTGTAGTATGGTCAGGAAGTCAAAAAATCATCATACACTGACCTATGGCTTTTGGTAAAACCTATTTTATAACCATAGCTTCCCGACCATTGATAACAAAGGCAGGAATAGCCAATATTTTACAACTTTGGCTTTGTTGTGTATGAGGGTTTTTTGATACCCTTTATTTATGATAAATATAGATCATCTATATTCTTTTATAATTTTATAAAAAGAATTTAGTATATGCAAGAAATTTATCCCTCAAATGAGGGATTTATTATTTATCTCTTAATTCTCCACCAAGTGATTTTACATTCTCTATTATCTTATTAGATATATTTTGAATTTCTTCATCAGATAATGTTTTTTCAATTGGAACTATATTTACATTCAATGCAATGGATTTTTTATTTGCTTCCAATTTATCCCCTTTATATATATCAAATATATATACAGAAGAAATTTCAGAGGAGGCTTTTTTCACAGATTTTATTATATCTTGTCCCTTTATTTCTTCATCAAATATAAAGGCAAAATCCCTTGATATAGGTTGTAAATCAGATAATTCCAATTTCTTTTTTGATGTAGTTGGTTTTGTTTTTAATTCCGGAAGTAAATCCAAATTTATTTCAAAGCAAACTACATTTGTATTTTTTATTCCAAACTTTTTCAATGTCAATGGATGTATTTCTCCAAAGTAGCCTATAATCTTATTTGCATAAAAGATTCCAGCACTTTTATATGGATTTAAGTATGATGGAAGATTTTCTGTTTCATATCTTAATTTATCTCTATCTATATTAAATAATTCACATATTGCAAACACATCATTTTTTACATCATATACATCAACTGATTTTGCATCTTTACTCCAATCATCAATTTTATTTTTTCCTTCACGAACACCTGATATAGTCAAGTATTGTTCGTTTGGTTTATCCCCATAAAATACAGGAGCCAATTCAAACAAATTTGAATTTTCTATTGAACGAACAAGATTTGTATGTATACCATCCAAAAGGTTTGGTATTATACTTTTCCTCATCACATTTAAATCATTTGTTATTGGATTTAATAATTTGATTGGATTTGTTTTATCAAATTCCTTATCATCTTTCATAAATGACCAAGTATAAACTTCGGTTAATCCTCTCATCGCCATAAGATGAGGAAGTATGTAAACCCTTTGTTCTTTCTCATTTAATAATGGTTTTATTTCTTTTGCCTTTACAGATTCACTTGGTAATTTATCATAACCATAAATTCTTATTAACTCCTCTGTTATATCATGTTTTTCAGTTAAATCACCCCTATATGATGGTGGAGTAATAAGAAGTGTTTCTCCATTATCTTTTACCTTGCAACCAAGTTTTGTTAATATATCTATCATTGTATTTGATGACATATCAAGCCCTATTCTTTGTTTAAAATAGGAAACTGGAAATTCTATATCCTTTATGGTTTTATCGTTATTTCCTGTTTTTGTGATACTTGATGCACTTCCACCACATATATCCAATATTAACTTTGTTGCATAATTCATTCCCCATATTGTGCAATCAGGATCAATCCCCCTTTCAAAACGATATTTAGAATCAGATTCTATTCCAAGACGTTTTGCGGTTTTCCTTATAGTTAGTGGATCAAAATATGCAGATTCAAGTAAAACATTTTTCGTTTCAAGTGTGCAAGATGAATCAAGTCCTCCCATTATACCGGCTAAACTTTGTATACCATTATCATCACTAATTACTATATCCCCATCTTCCAATTCATAAGTATTGCCATCAAGTGCGGTAAATTTTTCACCTTTAGTAGCAAAATTTATTGTAAGATTTCCCTTTATTTTATCCGCATCAAAAACATGCAATGGACGACATCTATCAAGTAGGACATAGTTTGTTATATCAACAAGGCTTGATATACTTTTCATATCTACTATTTCAAGATTATTTTTTAACCATTTTGGGGATTCTGTATTTTTAACATCTTTTATATATCTTATATCAAATTGATTTGCAATATCAGGTATTTCATTATTCACTTTTATTGGATTTTCAAAATCTCCTTTAATATCTTCTATATCTTCATCAATAAATTCACCATAGCCTCCGGCTGATAAATCCCTTGCTATACCACGGATACCAAGATAATCAGGTCTGTTTGGAGTAACTTCTGCATCATAAATAACATCAATATCATATATTTGTGAAAGTATTGGAAGTGCCTCATCCCCAGCATCAGCCTTAATATTTTCAGGAATTTCAATTATACCATCATGATCGGTGCCAAGTTTTAATTCTCTTACAGAACACATCATTCCATTGGAAGCTTTTCCCCTTATCACACCTTTTTTCAATTTTGAACCATCATATGGAATTATGTTACCAGGACGTGCAAAAACTCCTTTCAATCCCACTTTTACATTATGGGCACCACATACAACATCAACAATTTCTGTACCATTATTTACCTTTAAAACATGTAAATGATCACTATCAGGATGATCTTCGCATTCAACTATTTCACCTATTATGAAATCTTTTAAAGGTTCTGCCATATCAATTCTTTCTTCAATTTCAAGTCCAAGCATTGTTAAGGCAGTTTCAATTTCTTTTCCTGTTTTATTTGTTTTTAAATACTTTTTTATTTGATTCAATGTAAAACGCATTTTATTTTCTCCTTAACATTATTTTCTACTTAAACCAGTTGCAATACTTGGAAAATCATCACTTACAAAACCATAATGTGATAACCAACGTGTATCTGTTTCATAAAATTTTCTTGCATCAGGAATACCATATTTTAACATCGCTATTCTTTCAATACCTGTTCCAAAAGCAAATCCTTGATATACCTCTGGATTGATTCCAACAGATTTTAAAACATTTGGATGAACCATACCGCAACCCAAAATTTCAAGCCAACGGGTTCCATTGCTTCCTATTTTCAATTCACCATTTGCAAAAGTGCAACGTATATCCATTTCTGCTGATGGTTCTGTAAATGGGAAAAAATGTGGTCTAAATTGTGTTGGAATATCATCTGTTTCAAAAAAAGCTTTTAAAAAATCAATTAAACATCCCTTTAAATGTGCCATAGTTATGCCTTTATCTATATAAAGTCCTTCTATTTGATGGAACATTGGAGTATGAGTAGCATCCCAATCACTTCTGTAAACTCTTCCCATTGTTATAATTTTAACAGGAGCTCCTACCCTTTCCATTTCACGAATTTGAACGGTAGATGTTTGTGATCTAAGTAAATTTCCATTTGGTAGGAAAAATGTATCTTGCATTGAACGGGCTGGATGACCTTCTGGGGTATTTAAAGCTGTAAAATTATGGAAATCGTCCTCAATATCAGGACCAGATGCCATTTTGAAACCCATAGATGCAAAAATTTGTATCAGTTCTTCTTTTACCTTTGTAAGTGGGTGAATATAACCTTTATGATTTTCTTGTTTATTCAAAGTTATATCAATTTTATCATTTAATAATTTTGCATTTATTTCCGCAAGTTCAAGTGTGGATTTCTTATTTTCAAGTGTAGTTAAAATTTCTTCCTTTATATTATTTAATGCTGCACCGGTTGTCTTTTTTTCTTCAGGGGATAATTTTGATAAATCCTTTAATGCAGAAGTTAGTATTCCATTTTTTCCCAAAATAGCAACCTTTATATTTTCCAATTCTTGAGTTGTTGTGGCATTTTGTATATCATTTATAATTTTTGCTTTATCTATCATTTTATATCCTATTTTACAAGTTAAAAGAGGCTTTCATTTGAAAGCCCCTTTATTATATCATTTTTTGTTTAAATCTTAAAGTGATTTAAGCAGGGGCATTTTCTTTTTTGATAAATCGTTTTGCAGATTCAACAACTGATTTAAATGCAGTTGCATCATTTGTTGCCATTTCTGATAAAACTTTTCTATCAAGAATTATGCCAGCCTTATTAAGACCATAAATAAATTCAGAATAAGTAATTCCATATTCACGAACACCAGCATTTATACGGGTAATCCATAGTGAACGGAAATTTGATTTATTTTTACGTCTATCACGATAAGCGTATTGTAAACCTTTTTCAACTCTTTCATGAGCAATACGATAACAAGTAGAACTACGTCCACGATATCCCTTTGCCATAGATAATATTTTTTTATGTCTTTGTCTTTTTGTGAGACCTCTTTTTACACGTGCCATTTTTTACTCCTTTTATTTCATACCGTAAGGCATCAATCTTTCAACTATTTTTTTATCGCATTTATCCAAATATTGTCCGTGGACAGCTTCGGTTAATGAACGAGATGATTTACGACGCATAAAGTGGTTATGACCAGCTCTACTTGTTTTTACCTTACCATTTGCGGAGAGGCGAAACCTTAATTTAAAGGCACTTTTTGTTTTTAGTTTTGGCATTTTTAACTCCTTTTTTTAGTTAATTACGACAGGTAGGCAGCCAATTTATAGCCCACTTTGTCATTTGATTTTGTTGATTTTAATATATTTATTTTAAAAAATCAAGAAAAATTTTTATTTTGGCACATTTAACCTTAACCATTCAGGAACAGGTGGTGCAGATGGAATTTGCGATTTTTTAAGTAATTTTTCATCCTTATAGTAGCGAGGACTTGTAGCTTCAATTGGATAACGTGCAAATCCTTGCATTATCACAATTTGTTTTTCAGGGGCAAGCATCATTATTGATGATGTTGAATATAGTTTCTTTTTTCCTACACTCATATCGGTTTCCCTTTTAAAGGCATTGGTGTTGGTTCCATTTTTATATTTTACCTCAGCAAAGTTCATATCACCCATTATTTGAGAGAAACGTTCAGCCGTTTTTTCATTGTTTTGTGTAAGTAATATTTTTGCGGCAGTGGTGGACATTAAAGTTTCAACATGTTCACGACCATATTCAGCCTCTATTTGTCCTAAATCTTGTGCAATTAGAAGATAAGATACCTTTTGTCCTCGTCCAACTGCTGGTCCATCAATTACAGCATTTAGTTTTGGCATTTGTGGGAATTCATCAAGTACAAATAGTGTGGCATAAGGCCCCACTTTATCCCCTTTATCATTTATTACTTTATTTGGTGGATTAGATATTAGATAATTTGACATCAATTCAACAAAAACTCCAGTAATAACATTTAATGCCCTTGCATCTGTTTGATTTACAGATAAATATATGGTAACAGGTTTTATTTTTCCATCACGTGGATCAACCATACCTCTTATATCCTTAAAAGTAAAATCACTATGGCTTGTTCTTTGTCTTACAGCTTGGTTTTTAAAGATACTTATACCACTTAATGCTGTTGATAAAATAGATCCTCTTTCCTTATCCGGTGTATTTGCCAATTGTGTTAATTCCAATACAGAACGATGTGCATAACCATATCTTCTTGCCTCTACAACAGCGTTTTCAAGCATTTCTTTCATAGGATCAGATAAAGCAGCCATTTGATCCCCCTCTTCTTTTCTTTTCCTTATAGCTTCAGCAATGCTAACTTGTGCTTCACTTAGCCAATCTAAAAGAAGAGGTATACAAGCTTCCTTTCCAATCCATTGTTTTGGAATATCAGCCCAAGTCCCTATTGGAACATAATTTTCAGCAGTAATCTTTCCTTCCCTTAATAAACCCAATGCTCCCATAGCATAATTATCATTCATACTTAAATAATATTTTTCAAGTTGTAGTGCATCTTGTCCATTAAAAGAACCTTCCTTTAATCTTGTATAAAAATAATCGTTTGCATGTGCTCTTTCACATTTAGATACTATAAACTGTAAAAATCCAGACAAGGCATTCCTACCTGTTTTTGACCAGTGTGGATCAGCAGAAGAGCCAGCGGGATCTTGCACAAAAACATTTACCATACTATCTATATACATATCTCTATCCGGTCCTTGTACTGGAATAGCACCAGGAGATAGTGGATTCCAACTTGGATAATATACATTATTTATTGGATCATCTTCTTTTCCCCAATTTATTATGAAAACTGGACCTACTTGTGCTCTATAACCACTTGTAATATAACAAAGTTCAGGTTTTGGATCGTTGACAATCATACTTACTGTATCACATTCAAATATTGTTGGAACAACAACACCAACTGTTTTACCGGTTCCAGGTGGAGCACATACCAATACAGATAATGTTTCACTTAATTTTAGAAATTGTTTTTTAAATTTTCCCAATACTACTATAAATCCATCCCATACCTTCATTTTCTTTATTAATTTTTCATCTGCTTTTTTAGAAAATGCCGATGGAGTGGTGGTTATATCGTATGGATTTTTAGCCTTTAATATTACCAATAATACAGGTAGGGCCATCAATGGTAATGCAGGTATTATTGTTTTTGTAGCGCCACTTACAAAAGCCAATCCCCATTGATAATATGATAATATAAAATAAAATCCCTTTGTATTTGCAATTTTTCTAAAATAACTTTGAACCTCAGGTGAATTAAAAACATCAAAATCAAAACCACTATTTATCCAATATGATACTGGAAATATCATTATAAATATAGCCCACATAAAAAGTGCAAATAAAATATAGGCTATCATTAACCATCGGGCAGCCTTCTGGTGTTCGCCTTCGTATTTATCCTCAAATATATTTTTTAAAAATACCATTTAATCCTCTTAATCATAAGAAGTATAGCACATTTTTTTTGTTTATAAAAGTGTTTATTTTATTTGACTATTGTCTATATGAATATATAAAGAATTTTTATCCTTAAAATAATCAAAATCCTCATTCAATATACCGGTAAGCCATATTTGTGTTGGAAGTTTTTCCAATTCCTCATATAAACTTTGCATCTTTAAATTATCAAGGTGAGCTGGTGCCTCATCTATTAAAATTAGTGGATATTTATTAAAATATAGGTAAAGAAGATTTGAATATGCCAATATTATTGATATCACACTTGATTTTTGTTCACCAGTTGAGGTTTGGTCAGTTGATATTTGTTTATCAGTATTATAAGCTGTAAAATCACTTCTATGAATACCATCAACAGATGGAGAAAATGTATATTTAAAAAGCTCCCTATTATCAATAAGATTTTGTTTATAGAATTCCTCAACTTCAACTGCTTTATTTATACGTAGTTTATCTTCAATCACACCTGTAATCTTTATTTGAATATGTGGGAAATTATTATCCATATCATTTAAAATTGCATTTAATTTTTCTTCAAAATCTAAACGCAATGCCCCTATTTGAACTCCAAGAGAAACTATCTCTTCTTCTATACTTGATAACCAGGTATCATCTTTATTATTACTTTTTAAAATCTTTGAACGTTGTTTCAGCAAATTATTATATTGATTTAAGGTTGTACCATAAAATTTATAAAAATTTGACATAAGACTATCTAGAAATTTTCTTCTCTCACCTGTGGCTTCCGAAAAAAGTCTATCCATAAATGGGGTAATCCAAATAATACGAATATAATTTTGTAAATCTTGAGCAAAAATTGATGTTTCATTTGCTAAAATAGTTCGTTTCTCACTTGTTTCATCTTCATAGTTATTTGTTTCTTTATTAGCATAATTATATGATATACCAAGAGATGTTTGTTCTTCTTCGTTTATTATATTTGATGAAATTGTAAATACTTTATTAGAAGAAGATATATATCCAAGTTGCGATAATTTTGCCTTTCTAAATGGTCCTGAGATAGATAAAAGTGATAATGCCTCTAATATATTAGTTTTACCTGCTCCATTTTTACCTGTAATGATTATAGTTTTTTTACCTTCGCAATCTATTCTTAATTTTTCATAAGAGCGAAAGTTTGTTAGTATTAAGCGGTTTAAAAAATATCCTGTCATAGTTCTATATTTTATGAGTTTGTGATAATGCTCCACCTATTCTTATTGGTTCTATATTTATTGCCAAACCTGTTTTATCATCAATTTCAACTAAATCACCACAAATGGTAGCCTCCCCTTCGGCCGGAGACAATCTTGTTTTTTCACCTTCATCCAAAAAACGCGAAATTGATACATCTGTCTTCATACCTATTGATGAAATATAATCACCACACATTCCAGCATCACTTTGGAATGCTGTACCCTTTGGTAAAATATGATTATCCGCTGTTGGTATGTGGGTATGGGTTCCTATTACCGCGCTTACCCTTCCATCAACATAATGGGCAAAAGACATTTTTTCAGAGGTTGCCTCTGCATGAAAATCAACAAATATTGCGTCAACATTTTTACCCAATTTATATTCGGTTAAAATCTTATCCATACTTAAAAATGGGTTTTCAATTTCTTCCTTTGACATAAAAAGTCGGCCAAGCATATTTACAACCAAAATTTTTTTATTATTTTTTGTTTGGTATACTTTATAACCATTACCATCTTTATATCTTACATAATTATAAGGACGAAGGATTCTATCTTCTTCTTGTAAATATGGTTTTATTGTTAATTGATCCCATATATGATCACCAGTTGTTATCACATCTATATCATGCATAAAAAATTTATTCACTATACTAGGAGTTATTCCAAAACCATGTGCTGAATTTTCCGCATTTACTATTGTAAAATCACTTTTTAACTTTATATTTAACTCATCTATTATTGAAAATAATTTTTTACGCCCGGATTTTCCCGCAACATCACCGAAAAATAGTATTTTCATTTTTTTACCTTTTTATATTTTTGTTTATAGTATAATAATTCTTATTTAAAATAACAATTAAAAAATTATTACTGACTTTATTAAAAGAATCATTTATAATGTTTTAAAAACAGGAGATTTTTATATGAATAATAATGATATTGAAAAAATTCAATCTTATTTACAAAAAAAATTTAATAATAGTGAAATCAATCTTAAACTTTCAAAATCAGATTGTGATATGGCTGAGGTTTATATTGCAAATGAATTTATTGGTACTTTATATCGTGATGAAGATGATGGTGAAGTATCTTATGATTTCAATATGTCAATTATTGACATTGATTTAGTTTAGGAGGTTTTGACGACCCGATTTATCATTATTGGTTGCTTTCTTCCGAACCTGGCCTTGTATAATTTTAAATTCGTCCGTCAAACCTCATATGCATTATATTATATTTTTTTTTATTTGCAAGTTTTTAGAGTTTTTTTATATAATTGAGGGTATTATGAGTTATCAAAATTTATATTTTAATTTCATTAAGGGTAATAAATATCATAATGTAAAGTTTGTTTTACTTCATGGTTGGGCAAATTCTTCTATAAATTTACAACCTTTGGCTAAAAACCTTAACGATTATGATTGTTATTTGATTGATTTACCTGGATTTGGAAAATCTCCGGAACCAAAAGATATCATTTCAGTTGAAGATTATGCTAAAATTGTCGCAGATTTCATCAAAGAAATCAAAAATAAAGATGATAAAATTTTTGTTATTGGTCATTCACTAGGTGGCAGAATCGCTTTTAAATTAGGTTATAAATATTCAAATTTAGTTGATGGACTTTTTGTTATTGCTGGTGCAGGAATTAGAAAAAAGCGTCCTATACATATAAAATTTTCAAAATGGTTTATCCAAAAAATTTATCATATATCTTATTTATTTTTGGGTGATAAAATCACTAATACATATTTATATAAAAGATATTTTAATAAAACAGCAAGTAGTGATTATAAAAATGCCTCTCCTATAATGAGAGAAATTTTAAAAAAAGTGGTTGCTACTAATTCCCTTAAAATTGCTGATAAAATTAATATTCCAGTAGTTCTTTGTTATGGCGAATTGGATAAGACTACTCCTGTTTATTTTGGAAAAATGTTTAATAAAAAAATTAAAAATTCAAAACTTTTTGTTATTTCTTCGGTTGATCATAATTCAATATTAACTGATGGTAGGTTTCAAATTGCTTCAATAATTTTAAAAAATATAGAGGTTTAAATGTTTTTTATGATTTGTTTAATATTATCTTTTGCTTTCTTTTCTTATAAAAGGTTATTGATTTCTCTTTTATTTTTTCAACAAGAAAGGTATAAAAATATCAATTTCTTAAAATTTATTTTTCATAAATTACAATTGATTGATAAAAATTTAACTTGCGTTGTTTTTTTATATTCTATTTTATCAATTGCAAAAAAATCCTATGTAATAGATGCTAGCGTTTTATCAATATTATTTATTTTGTTTGGAATAATGCAACTTAACCCTTTTGCAAATAATAATAAAAATAAATTGGATATGACATATAAAACAAAAATCATTCTTGGATTATCTTCATTAATTTCTATTAGTTTTAGTGTATTCATCTTTTATAATATGTATAATTTAGAAAATTATTGTTTATGCAATGTCATAGGGTATTTATTATTGCTTATACAAATATTACCTTTCATTCTTATCATTTCTAATTTAATTTTTCATCCTTTGGAAATGATTGCAAAATATAAATATGTAAAAGATGCAAAAAAGAAATTAAATCAACTAAATCCAATAGTAATTGCAATAACTGGATCATTTGGAAAAACATCAACAAAAAATATTTTGTTCCATATTTTAAGTTCTGTTGTACCTACACTTACAACCGAACGAAGCATTAACACTTTGTTAGGTATTTCAAAAGTTATCAAAAAAAATCTTAAAAAACATCATAAATATTTTATTGTGGAAGTTGGAACTTCTGGACCTGGAAAAATTCAAACAATATGTAATTTGATAAAACCTAAATTTGGAATTTTGACGGCTATTGGTTTTGCTCATTTTGAAAATTTTAAAAATCAAGATGCTCTTGCAAAAGAAAAGTTATCTCTTATTCATTCAGTGGAAAAAAATAATGGCTTTTCAATCATAAACAAGTGTCAAGTAGAAGAAAAATTCATTCCAAACATAAAGAATATTTCATTTTTATCTAATAAAATTGTAAATGATGATGATTTCTCCGTTATAAATATTATGCAAAATATAAATGGAATATCTTTTGATTTAGTTTATCAAAATAATATTCACAAAATATCCGCACCTATATTTGGAACTCATCAAGCATATAATATTTCTATGGCTATCATTATGGCAAATAAAATAGGTATACCAATGGATACTATACTTGCAACACTTGCCTCTTTAAAGCAAGTAGAACATAGATTGGAGGTAAAAAAACATAGTGATGGCATCACAGTAATTGATGATGGTTTTAATTCAAATATGGATGGATTCTTATCCGCTCTTGATACTTTAAAGGCTTTGGCTGTTGATGGTAGAGCCATTTTAATCACTCCGGGTATGGTGGATTTAGGTAATAAACATAAAGAACAACATATTCAAGTTGCATTAAAGGCTATAGATGTATGTGATATAGTCATTGCAGTTGTTCCAGATAGAATTAAAGATTTTGTGGATACATTCAAACAAAATATGAAACATAATCAACAAATCATATTGGTAGATAGTTTTAAAGAAGCTCTTATGTGGACTTCTCAAAATACAAAAAAAGGTGATGTAATACTTTATGAAAATGATTTACCAGATGTATTTGAAACAAAAATAAAAATTTAAAAAAGCCCTATTAAGGGCCTTTTTATTTATATACAATTTGTGTGAACTTTTCTATATCAATCTCTTGATTTGGGATTTCATAGACTTGTCCTCTTTTGTATTTCTCTTTTTTATGACCTTGCTTTTTATCTTCTATATCAATAGAGGCTATACTTCCATCCATATAATAGTTAATTGTGGTATATCTTTCATCTCCTTGTTTTAAATGATAGGTTTGGATATTATTGTTTGGATAGAATATAACTCCATCAATTTCTTCACCTTCTTCATAATATGTATAATGTCCATTAGAAAATTTGACTATACCTGTAATTTCTTCCCCTTTAACATCGCAATAGGTAAAATCCCCCTTTTTAGAAGTATCACAAATAAATGCACTAACTTTTTCTTCATAAACTTGTATAGGGGTTGAATCACTGTTTTGAGAATTACTACTACATGCTGTAATTAAAAATAAAATTGTTAAAAGTTGCTTTTTCATATAAACCTCCTTTTTTAACAAATTAAGTTTGTAATAATTTATATGAATTTGCAATTTGAATAAAATCCCCTTATCAAATAAGAGGATTTTTCACTTGGATTGCGTCCAAAACTTTATGCCATTTTACGAGTTTTATTTTCAACACCCAATTCTTTATCAAGTAATAACATTTGTTCACGAGTGTCTTCAAATATATATAATTTTATTTTATCGGATATTTCTTTATTACTCATATCCTTTGTGTTTTCAGCAAAAGATTGTCTTTTTATTTGAAATGAAGTATATGCTCCTATTAAATCATTTCTATCCAAAGCTTCAATATTTCCAACTTTGCCTTCATGGATATTTTTTGCCAAAGCATCCTTTAATGATATAGTTTCACCGCTTTTGTTTACCCATACTATTTCTTCCAATATTGCATCAATAACGGTCATTAAAATTGTTTTGTTTTTGCTTTCCATCTCTCTCTCCTTTTTTTTGGGTTAGTGTTTTTTAATTGCACGCTTCATACTTATATTTATGAATCATTACGATTCTATTGTCAAGTAAAAAAAATTATTTTCTTTATTTTTTTATTTTATGTTTTATTTTTATGATAATTTTACTATTTTTACCATATAAATACATATCTTTGTCATTGACAACCATAAAAAACCATAATATGCTATACTCAAATATGAGGTGAATATAGTGTTATTTCTTGGAACCATTGAAAATAAAATTGATACAAAAGGACGTGTGAGTGTCCCAGCGGATTTTAGAAATGCCCTTAAAAATGATGCTTTTCAAGGTGTAATTTTATTTCATTCCTTTACAAATAATTGTATTGAAGGGTTTTCAATGGAACGCATGAATCAAATTGCTGATGCAACCGACAATCTTGATTTGTTTAGTGAAGAAAATCAAAATCTTAATTCTCTTATATTTTCCGATGCAAGGCAACTTCCTTTTGATATCACGGGAAGAATTGTAATTCCAAACGATTTATTAAAATTTGCCGGTATAACCGATAAGGCTTTATTCGTTGGAAGAGGTAAAACCTTTCAAATTTGGGAACCTTGTGCATTTTATAAAATGCAAGATGAAGTAAGAATGAAAGCTAAGCAATCCCGCCCTTGTCTTTCTTTCCAAAAGGTTTAATATCATGGAAAATCAAAAACACATTCCTGTTTTGCTTAATGAAGTAATGAGACTTTTAAATCCTATTGATAATGGTGTATATATTGATGGAACATTTGGTAATGGCGGTTATAGTCTTTATATACTTCAAAACTTTAATGCTAAGATTATCGCTTTTGATAGGGATAGTTCTGTACTTAATAGAGTTGATGAGTTCAAAAAACTTTTTGGAAATAGATTCATGTTTTTTCAAGATACCTTTTCCAATATATTATCCAATATGGAAAAAAATAATATCAATCAAGTTGATGGCTTAATGCTTGATATAGGTGTTTCCTCTATGCAAATTGATAATCCAGAAAGAGGTTTTTCTTTTAGATTTGATGCTCCTATCAATATGGAAATGGGAAAAAATGAATTTAGTGCATTTGAGGTTATCAATAATTTTAGTGAAACTGAACTTGCCAATATTTTTTTTGAATTTGGTGAGGAAGCTAGGGCTAGGCAAATTGCAAAAAGAATCATTAGTATGAGAAATGATAAGCCTATTAAAACTACTTTTGATTTAGTAAATGTAATTAAGGCTATGTATGGGGAATGGCAATCTCAAAAAATTATTCCAAAGATATTTCAAGCAATTAGGATATTTGTTAATGATGAATTGGGGGAACTTAAAAAAGTATTAAGTGATTCATATAATATCCTTAAAAATGGTGGACGATGTGTGGTAGTTGATTTTCATTCTCTTGAAGATAGAATTGTTAAAAACTTTATAAATGAAAATTGTAAGTCTTTAAACAATAATTCTAGATATTTACCCGATATTGAACAAAAACAAAAAAGACTCTTTAAGAATCTTCAAAAAAGTGTTATAATACCTTCGGCTTTGGAAATTGAAAATAATCCAAGAGCAAGATCCGCAAAACTTCGTGGATTTGAAAAAATTTAATTTTTATGAGGTGCTTTTTGAAAAGATCTATTGTTCTTTTTAGTTCATTTATCATTATTGCTTGTTTAGGTTTTTTATCCTTTACAATTCAATATAAATTTAATGATTTGGAAAAAAATGTTTTAAATATTGAACGGGAAATTAAAAATATTGATGTGGAAATAAAGGTATTACAAACTGAATTATCTCATTTAACTTCTATTTCCAAAATCAAATCTTTATCAAATAAATATATTAAAAATTTTCATCAAATTTCTAAATATGATTTCATAGATATATTTGATATTCCTATTAACCCTTTGTTTGAGTAAATAGATGTTAAAAAAATTTTTTAATTATATATTCAATGTCAATAAAATAAAATCAAATATAGATTTGAATCGTGATATTCCTATATCCTTAATTAAAATTAAAAAAAAGAAAAATATTATTGTTAGTCGTTTAGATATCATTTTATTTTTCATTTATCTCTTTTTTGCTATTATTATTTTAAGACTTCTTTTTTTAACAATTCATTTTGATTTTAATGATAATGTAAAAGAAAATATCAAAGTTAAAAGTAATTATTTTTCCCGTCCCGACATATTGGATAGAAATGGTGAACCTTTGGCTGTAAATTTACCAACATTTGATTTATATGTGGAACCTCATAATGTAATTTATCCCGAAAATTCCGCAAAACAATTGGTGAAAATACTTCCTCATCTTGATTACAATGATGTATTACAAAAATTGAAATCAAAAAAAAGGTTTGTTTATTTGGATAGAAAAATTTCTCCTAGTGATAAAAATAAAATCATTATGATTGGCGAACCTGGATTTGGCTTTTTTTCCACGGATTATAGATTTTATCCTCAAAACAATTTGTTCGCGCATATAATTGGAAATATTGATATTGATAATAAAGGTATTAGTGGCGTTGAAAAATTCATTGATAAAAAAGGTTTAAATAAATCAAAAAATCCTATTTATTTATCAGTGGATTTATATGTGCAAGATGCCATAAGACAAAACCTTATGTTCGCTATGGATAAATATAAAGCAAAAAGCGCTTCTGGCATTGTTATGGATGTTAAAAGTGGCGAAATTTTAGGTATGGTTTCTCTTCCCGATTTTTATAATAATAACATAAATAATATTGTAAATAATCCTTTATATAATAATCATAATACTTTAGATGTGTATGAAATAGGTTCGGTTATGAAAATATTTAATACCGCTTTGGCTATTGAAAACAATTATCCAAAAGATAAAATTTTTGATGTGTCAAAACCTTTTATGATTGGTAATTTTAAAGTCAGGGATTCTCATCCTAAAAAATGGTTAATAAATATGAGTGAGGCTTTCATTTACTCATCAAATATTGCATCGGCAATCATTGCAACAGAACTTGGAATTGATAAGCAAAAAAATTTCTTTAAAAAATTAAATTTCTTTGAAAAAATGAATTTTGAATTACCTGAATTAGGGCTTCCTTTAATACCTAAAAAATGGGATAGCAATGTCAATGCTAGTATGTCTTATGGATATGGTATTTCACTTACACTTCTTCATACTATTGCTGCAGTAAATGCTATCATAAATGATGGTATGTATGTAAATCCAACTATAATTAAGAAAGATAAAGATTCTCTTTTGAAATCATATCAAGTGGTAAAGTATGATACATCTAAATATTTAAAAGAATTGATGCATGGGGTCATTACCGATGGAACTGGTTATAATGCAAATCTTAAAAATATTAAAGTGGGTGGTAAAACTGGAACTGCATATAAACTAGTCAATGGAAAATATAGTAATAAACTCATTAGAACTTTCTTTATTTCTATATTCCCTGTGGATAATCCTAAATATATTATGTTCATTATGCTTGATGAAGCAAATAATAATGGTTGTATAAGTTCTGCTTGCACAACTGTTCCTATATCAGCAAAAATAATACAAGATATAAGTCCTTTATTAAACCTAAATTTATCTTAATTTTGCATTCAAAAAAAGTTTTGCAAGAATCATTTCATTGTGATATAATACCAACAAATAATTAAAGTGAGGTCAATATGTTTTATAGTTTAGTTACTCAATTTGATGGCATCTTCAATCTTTTTAGATATATCACTTTTAGAACTGGGGCAAGTTTGTTTACCGCTTTTCTAATCTATTTCATTTTTGGTAATAAATTCATAAATTTCATTAAAAATAAATTTACACAACCAATTAGAAAAGTTGGACCTCAAACTCATCTTAAAAAACAAGGAACCCCTACCATGGGTGGATTATTGATAATTTTTTCAGTCCTTATTTCCTCTTTATTATGGTGCAATTTGAAAAATGGTTATGTTTGGATTGTTTTGTTTACTATGATATCTTTTGGTTTTATTGGTTTCATTGATGATTATTTTAAAGTTGTAAATGGTGATGCATATCGTGGATTATCCGCAAAATTAAGATTAGTACTTCAATCAATTTTAAGTTTAATTGCATGTTATGGAATTTATTTATTGATGCCTAATGAATTTAAAACTGCATTAACAATACCTTTTTTCAAAAATATATTATGGGATATTGGAATTTTATATTTCGTATTTGTAATACTTGTAATTGTTGGAACTGCAAATTCCGTTAATTTAACTGATGGACTTGATGGACTTGCAAGTATGGTAGTAATTAATTCATTTATAGTATTTTTAATAGTAGCATATTTAATAGGACGTGCCGATTTTTCATTATATCTATTCCTTCCTTATATACCAGGAGTTGGAGAAATTAGTGTTTTAATTGGTGCATTGATAGGTGGAACTTTAGGTTTTTTATGGTTCAATGCTTATCCAGCAAAAATATTTATGGGAGATGTGGGCTCTCTTGCTTTAGGGGCTTCTCTCGGTGTAATAAGTGTAATTGTTAAAAACGAATTTCTTTTACTTATTTGTGGAGCAATCTTTGTAAGTGAGGCTTTATCCGTTATAATACAAATTGCATCAAAAAAATTTAGAGGTAAAAAAGTATTTAGAATGGCTCCTCTTCATCATCATCTTGAACTTGGTGGATTAAATGAACAAACTATTGTTATAAGATTTTGGATTATTTCTATAATACTTGCCTTGATTGCTTTGTCTTCGTTAAAAATTAGATAATGGTAAGGTTAAAATGATAAATAGTATGCTTAATAAAAGTGTGGCTGTATTTGGTCTTGGTAAAAGCGGTATGGCTGTTGTGCGTGAACTTAAACAACGTGGCATTCATATAATTGCTTGGGATAATAATGAAAATTTAAGAAATCAAGCTGCTCAATATGGTGCAAGTATACAAAATTTAATTGATGTGGATTTTTCATCAATTGAATTTTTAGTGATAAGTCCAGGTATCCCTCATACTTATCCGGAACCTCATCCTATTGCTAAAAAAGCAAAAGATGCTGGGGTGAAAATTATTGATGATATTGAACTTTTTGTTTCAACTTATACTCAGCCTCATTATATAGGTATTACCGGTTCAAATGGTAAGTCAACTACTTGTGCTTTGGTATATCATATATTAAAGGAAAATGATATAGAAACTGCAATAGGGGGAAATTTTGGTATTCCAGTTTTTGATCTACCTCAACTTTCAAAAGATGGATGGTATGTATTGGAAATGTCCAGTTATCAATTGGAACTTACTCCATCTATGGATTTTGATGTGGCTGCAATTTTAAATATTACTCCTGATCATTTATCTCGCCATAATGGTTTAGAAGGTTATATCAATGCAAAAGAAAAAATATTCAATCGCAAAACAAAAAAAGATGTGTTGAATGTTGTGGCTGTTGATGATGAACATACAAAAAAAATATTTAAAAATTTAAGTCAAAATTCAAATAAATCTTATAAAACTATTCCTGTTTCCTTTGATAAAAAGGTTGATGGTTTTTATGTAAATAACAAAGGTATATTAATAGATAATACAAAAAATGAGAAAAAGGAAATCTTTGATTTAAATGAACTTGAAAACCTTAACGGAAAACATAATTGGCAAAATATTTTGGTGGCTTTTGCTATTTGTAAATATGTTGGTTTATCAGTTCCTAAAATTATAAAGGCTTTGAAAACTTTTGCTCCTTTGGAACATAGAGCTGAATATGTTAAAAATATTATGGGGGTTGATTTCATCAATGATTCAAAGGCGACAAATGCTGATGCAACAAAATATACTATTCAATCTTTAAATGATGTGTATTGGATTATTGGTGGTAGGAAAAAAGAAGGTGGAATTGATTTATTGATACCTGAACTTTCAAAAGGATATATAAAACGAATCTTTACAATTGGTGAATGTGAAAAGGAATTTTATAATCAGGTTAAAAAATCTGTGCCTTCATATAAATGTCATAAATTAGATAAGGCTGTTAATAAAGCATTTAAATTGGCTTTAAAAGATTTGAAAAAGGGTAGTGTCAAAAATCCAGTAATACTTTTATCACCTGCTTGTGCTTCATTTGATCAATATAATTCATTTGAACAAAGAGGTAAGGTATTTAAAAATATTGTTGAACAAATTTATCTAAAATATAATAAAGACTAGGTTTGTTATGTTTATTGATAGAACAGATAAAACAAAATTTGGTAAGTGGTGGTTAGGATTAGATAAACTTATTTTCTTTTCAACATTGGCTTTAATGTTTTTTGGGGCTTTGATGATTTTTTCAGCAGGTCCAGCTTCCGCTATACGTGCAAATTTTAATAGTTCTTATTATATTGATAAATATATACATTATGTTGGTATAGGTGTATTTGTTTTTTTATTTTCATCTTTTTTATCAATAAAACAAATAAAATTTTTATCTTTGATTGTTTTTTTAATTTTATTTTGTGCATTGATTGCAACTTTGTTCGGGGAGCCTATTAAAGGTGCAAAAAGATGGATAAATATAGGTATGTCTTTACAACCATCAGAATTTTTAAAACCTATATTTGCCATTATTATTTCTCTAATTTTAGTAAGAATTAAAGAATTTCAAAATATTGAAGATAAAAGACGAATGAAAAATAATATTTATCTTTTGATTGGGATTTTTGTTGCTGTAATATCTCTTTTAATTTTGCAACCTGACATGGGTATGACTATTACTTTCAGTGTAATTTTCTTTGCAGAAGTTTTTGTAGGTGGATTATCGGGAAAGTGGATAGCAACTTTAATAGGTCTTGGAGTAAGCGGTTTAGTGTTGGCTTATTTTTCTATGCCTCATTTTTATACTCGTATAAATAAATTTTTGGGCGTTGGCAATGTTGATACGTATCAAATTGATATGGGTATCAATGCAATTAAAGAAGCTGGACTTTTTGGAAGCCATATCAATAATTTAAAAAGCACTATTCCAGATGTGCATACTGATTTCATTTTTTCCGCAATGGTTGAAGAATTTGGAGCAATTTTATCAATAGTATTGTTATCTTTATTTTTTACAATAATTGTTAGAATTTTTAACCTTCTTAAAGAGAAGAAAAATCCATTTGTAATTTTTGCTTGCACTGGAATTACTTCTTATATAACATTTCAAATATTTGTAAATGTGGCTTCAAACTTAAAGTTAATACCAACAAAAGGTATGACTTTGCCATTTATTTCTTATGGTGGATCATCGTTTGTATCTTCCTTTTTCGCTATGAGAATATTACTTGCTTTGATTCAAAAATATAATGTTAGAAGTGAATATCAAAAAAAAAAGAAAAAAAATTAGAGTAGTCATTGCTGCAGGTGGAAC
>CALXQL010000014.1 GCA_944390685.1 uncultured Alphaproteobacteria bacterium
AAATAAAAACTTTTTACGAATATTCTTCATACTTACCACCTTATTTATTTACTATTTTAATAGTATACATTTTTATACCTTATTTTCAAAGAAATAATTTTGTATTCTTGTGAATATTAGTTTATTTCTTTCCCATAATCTTTTTCCACTTATCAAATTCAGGTTGTAAGAAGTCATAACTAAACTTATTCAATTCTTCATTTATCTGTTGCAAATCATAATTTGAATAAGATTGCTCCATAGTCCCCTTACCTTCCCACCCAATAATTGCATTTATTATTGTAGGAATCAATCTTGCACTTTGCATAGCAAGACTTGCATTTTTACGGAAAGAATGAAAATCATATCCTTTATCTTTAATACCTATATCACTTAAAAATTTAAACAAATACCTATCCAAATATTTATTATTATATTGACCATTTTTAGTTTTACATTTTGGAAAGATAAAATCTTCACCTACAGCATTTAATTTTTTCTTTTTATGTTCAATGTAATCAATAAAACCCAAATCCAAAAATTGCTTATAAATTGGCACAAATCTTTCACTTGCATCATTTTTCAAATGCTTTATAGAATGATTTTCACAAAAATGTATACACCATAAATCATCTTTTAACACTATATCATTATATTGCAAAGTAATAGCAGCATTAGCCCTAGCCCCAGTAAATAAAGCAATCATACAAATCCAAAACATATCAGGTTCATCTTTAAAGAAATCATGCTTTACATCAAAAATATGCTTTAATTGATCTTTTGAATAAGCGATATGAGGGTTTCTTTCACTTTTCTTTGTTTTTCAATAAAAATAAAAGGACAATAAAATAATAAAAATCAATTAATTATAAATAAAATCCTTATTATTTATAAAATAATTTAACTCTTATTTGATTTAGAAACATTATCTACTAAAACAAGCAAATATATAACTAACATAATAATTAGAGGAAAAGTAAAAAACACAACAGAAGTTAACATACTCCAATTTAAAAATTCTATAGCTCCATAAATACCTAATATTGTTCCAATAATCGGAATTTCCGCTAAAAAAAATAAAATTGGAGTCAATACAATCATAGATAAAATTTCCAAATCAAAATAAATCTGAAATCCTTTCCAAGTTAAATAAACTTGAAGAAAACCTACCAAGAAATAAGAAATACCGGCTAAAAACAAAAAAAATCTTTTCAAAGAATTTAATAATTTAACATTAGAAATATTATCCATAAAACCTCCACTTAATTCATCAAGATTATATAATATATGTAAAAAAAACAAGAAATTATTTTTTTCATATAATTACACCAAGCATACACCAGTAAATATCTACATTTTTCTCACAAAAATTCGATAAAATACAAAAAATTACACTTTAAAAAAAGTGATATTATCAACTTTTGCAAAAGATAAAATAAAAAAACTAATTATAATGAAAATGAAAAAATATAGTAAAATCAAAGATTTTGAAATGGTGCAGATGGCCGGAATCGAACCGGCACGGGCGTTTGAATGCCCGAGGGATTTTAAGTCCCTTGCGTCTACCTGTTCCGCCACATCTGCAAGGTAGATCATAATAATGAAACTATTATAACCAAAAAAAAAGAATTTTCAAGCAAAAATTACAATTTAAAATCATTTAAATTTGGCATATTGATAAATTCGCCACTTTCTTGCATAGATTTCGCCATTTGCATCAAACCTTTAAGTCCACCCATTTTCTGCATTTGCTCCATCATTTGCTTAGTTTTTGTAAATTGTTTGATAAGTTTTTCTACATCACTTAACGAAACACCCGCCCCTTTTGCAATTCTCTTTCTTCTACCAAGAAGTAAAATATCTGGATTTTCCCTTTCCTTTTTAGTCATAGAAAGGATAATAGCCTCTTGCCTTTTAATCATATCATCGTTCATACCTGCACTTTGAAGTTTTTCGGCAATTCCACCAATTCCAGGAAGAAATTTCATAATTCCCCCTATACTTCCCAACTTTTTCATTTGCTTAAATTGAGAAAGCATATCATTAAAATTGAATTGCCCACTTAACATACGTTCGGTTAAAAGTTTGGCTTCATTTTCATCAATTTTGGCTTGAGCTTGTTCCACCAAAGAAACAATATCCCCCATACCAAGAATGCGACTAGCAATTCTATCTGGATGGAATAATTCCAAATCATCTACTTTTTCACCAACTCCTAAAAATTTAATAGGAACACCGGTAATATGTTTCATAGAAATAGAAGCGCCACCTCTAGCATCACCATCAACACGAGTCATAACTATACCAGTTAAAGCCAATGCATCATTAAATGCCTTTGCTACATTGACTCCATCTTGTCCCATAAGGCTATCCACACAAAGAAGTATTTGAGAAGGCGAAGAAATATTTTTCACCTCTACAATTTCCTTCATCATAATTTCATCAATGGATACCCTACCTGCACTATCAATAAAAAGCAAATCATAATTATTATTTTTAGCATAATCAATAGCCCTTTTAACAATATCCAAAGGTTTTTCACCATCAATTATATTAAGGCAATCTACCCCTATTTTCAAAGACAACGTTTGAAGTTGTTCTCTTGCTTGAGGTCTATATATATCAATAGAAGCAAGCAATATCTTTTTTCCTTGCTTTTCTTTAAAATATTTTGCCAGTTTTGCGGTAGTAGTTGTCTTACCACTACCATTAAGTCCCACCATTAAAACAACTTCTAAACCTTTATCATTAAAAACTATATCCCCACTATCATCACCCAATAAAGAAATGAGTTCATCATTAACAATTTTCACCACTTGTTGAGCAGGAGAAACATCTTCAATGATTTTTTGCCCCACAGCCTTATTCTTAATTCTTTGCATGATATCTTTTACAACAGGCAAAGCGACATCAGCCTCTAACAAAGCAATTTTTATTTCACGAAGAGCATTATCCACATCACTTTGAGATAATTTATCTTTTCCCCTAATATAATCAAAGGTTTTAATAAGTTTTTTTGATAAAGATTCAAACATTTTATATCCTATTTTTTACTATGATTTTTGTGAATATGACAATCACAATTACATTCATTTTTATGACATTCACAATGACAGCCACAATGACATTTTGTGTTATCATCCCACATTTTCGCCTTTTTAGAAATATATTTTGCTTTAATAAAAGCCCACCCTGTTACAACAGCAGCAAAACTAACAATACTTGCTTCAACGACTTTCGCTAAACACATTAAACACATAATAACCTCCTCTAATTTATTGCACTAGGTTTAATATCACCAAAATTTTGATGTATTTCAAATATTTCATCAACTAATAAGAAAACATCTTTTAAATATTCCAAGACAGGGATATCAAATTTTTCTGGATTACTTTCATATTTTTCAATATAAAGGCGAAGAGTAGCCCCAATTGTACCAGTTCCGGAAAGTCTAAAAAATATTCTTGTACCATCATTTGTGAAAATTTGAATACCTTGATTATTACTTACCTCACCTGAAACAGGATCTACATAATTAAACACTTCTTTTGATTTAATGGTGAAATCTCCAAATACTTTACCATTCAAATCAATAGATTGCATTTTCAAAAGAAGATTTTCAGCCTTTTGCTTATCAACATTTTCATAACTATATTGTGAATAAAAATATCTACCATTTTCATTCCACATTTCACGCACAATTTCCTCAACAGATTTAGAAGTTTTTGCCAAAATGTTAAGCCAAAATAAAATTGCAAATATACCATCTTTTTCACGAATATAATCACCACCTTGACCAAAACTTTCCTCACCACAAAGATTTATTTTATTTGCATCAAGAAGTGTTGCAAAGAATTTCCAACCTGTTGGAGTTGCATATACATCAAGTCCCATATTCTTAGCAACAGCATCAACAGCAGATGATGTAGGAATGGACCTTGCCACACCATTAAGTCCATTTTGATAATAAGGAATAAGTTTATGATATTTTGTAAGAATAGCTAAACTATCGGAAGGTTTTACATAAAAGCCTTTTCCAAGTATCATATTTCTATCCCCATCACCATCACATGCACAACCAAAATCTGCGCCCCCATTCATCATGAAATCAAAAGTATTTTTTGCATAAGTAGGATTAGGTTCCGGATGCACACCATTGAAATCATTCATAGGCACTTCATTTATAATACTATCTCTATTAGCCCCTAATCTATTTACAAATATTTCAATTGCGGTAGGACCAGTTGAAGCATGCATAGCATCAAATACAAAAGTATGATTTTTAAACCAAGATTTAATTGCATCAAAATCAAACATAGATTCCATTAAATCAGCATAATCTTTAATTGGATCTAAATACTCTACTTGATTTAATTTCAAAGCCTCATCATCACTAATATCCAAAGACTTATATGAAGATATAGTTTTAGTTTCTTCATATATTGCATTTGTAATGGATTCAGGAGCACCTCCACCATTATTCATTTCAACTTTAACACCAAAATCCCCATTTATTCCAGCGGGATTATGAGATGCGGAAAGAATAAAACCACCATCGGCATTATATTTTCTAATTATATTTGAAATAGCAGGTGTAGGAGCAGTCAAATCCTTCCCCACAACAAAAACTTTTTTAACACCATTTGCAATTAGTATTTTAATGATTTTAGGTAATACTTCAACACCAGGATATCTACCATCTCCCCCTATTACCCAAGAATTTAACACATCCCCATTTTTAATTCTGACATTCAAAGAAGATTGTAAAAAATTTTCCAAAAAATTTTCCTGCATAAAAACTTTTGTTTGCTTTCTTAATCCACCAGTTCCAGGTTTTTGATTATCAAAAGGTTTAGTCAATACATCAATTACATTCATAATAAACTCCTTTATTAAAACATAAGGAGAATAATAACACTTAACATAAAACTTATCAAGAAAGAATTTATTTCAAAATATTACACCAATCACCATTTTTTTTCATATCACGACAAAGATATTGAAGTTCTCGTTCATCTCCTACAAAATATAGGCGGAAAAAATTACCTTTACCTTTTACATATTCATAATTAACGAAAGGTTCAAAAATATTCGTTTGAGGATACTTTTTTTCAATTTCAACTATACCATGCCTTGCACTTTCCTCACTTTGATAAGAAGCGATATGAGCCATAGCTTGAAAAGGTTTTTCTTCACTTATGACATTATTTTCATTACTATCCGTTTGATTATTGGATTTTTTTTCAAACAAAGGTTTATTTACGACATTATTTTTATTTTCCACAATAAGATTGGATTTAATATTATTGACATTATTATCAACTTGACTATTTTGAGGAATAATTAAATTACCATTTTCATCTTCCACATAAGAAGAAGGTTTAATGACCCCACCTTGTTGTCTAGCCATTTCCATCAATTCATCATAACCTTCTGGTTTTTGAACCTTTGGTTCAGGACGCTTTAAAACCACTGGCTCTAAATCTTTATTACCACTAACAATAACAGGCTCAACTTTTTCATCACTATTTTGTTCATAGGACTTCTCATCATCTTTTAAATTATGTTGCACAGGTGATGAATTTTCAATATTTTCTTGATTAGCATCATTGGTTTGATTATTAGTTTGATTATTATTTTCTACAATATTTTCTTCAACAGGCATTGGCATCAAACTATGCCTATCTTGAAAAGATGAAATTTGAGATTTAATTTGATCATAAGGTTTATCATAATCAATTTTTTGTTGAGCAAATAAAACAGAGGGAAAAACAAGAACCCCTATAATGAAAATAGAATATCTAAAAAAATTCATAACCCCTCTCCTATTAAATATTGTTTTAAGACTAAAAATATGATAATATAATAAAATTATAGGGGCAAGAAAAAAATGACTGATTTAAAACTTTCAATAAATAATATGGATAAAGAAGAAAAAAATTTAGAATTTTCCAATTTAAAACATAAATATAACGAATTTAATAAAAAATATGGTTTTCGTAAAATAAACCCATTATACATATATTTAACAGCCTCTATAATAAGTATAATATGGATAGCTCTTATATGGTATTATTCTGCAAATAGTATATATTCATGGGCATCATTAACAAAAATGCTTCCACATGAATTTGGTGGATTTTTAGCAGGCACCATAATGCCAATTGGATTCATATGGATGGTTGCATTATATATAGATAGAAATATAAATTCCAATTACGAACACGAAGTCATTTATCCATTTTTACAAAGCATCATTGATCCTCATGGGGACACATCTGTAATAACAAATGTCATAAAGAAAAAAATTGAAACCGAAACAAATGAATTAAAAAATACAATTGAAACATTTGAAAACTTTTCAAATAAAATTGCCCAAATACATAATCAAATATCTTTAAATATAAAAGATGATGTATTAAATATGAAGGCACATGAACAAACCCTAAACCAAATTACAACAGAATTATATAAATCCACGACACAAAGCGACGATAAAACAAAACAAATACTAAATGATTTATCACAAAGCCTTGAAATATTAAATACAACAACCCAATCAATAGAAAATAAAACAAACTCTATAACAAATAACCTTATAACTCATACAAATAAGTTAGAAAATTCAATCGATGAATTAAATAAACAAAAGGAAAATATAGAAATATCTACTACAACCGCATTACAAAGAGCAACAGAAATTGCAAATACATTTTCAAATATCGGGGATAAATTGATTACTTCAAGTGAAATAGCAAACACCTACTCAAATCAAATTCTTGATAAAATTGATGAAAAAACAAATCTCTTTGTAATAAAAAGTAATATCTCGGCTGAAAGAATTGCAAATGTATCAAATGACCTAATATCCTCAATTGAAACAATAAACATTGTATCAAATGAAAATAAAAAATTGACATACAATGCCCTTGAAAAAATATCAAATCAATCAAGTTTAATAACAAATAAATTAACAGAACAAACAAAACAATTTGAAAATAAAACATCTACAATACTTGAAACAATAAACAATATTGAACATAAATTTAAGGATATAAATACTATCATCAAAGATATTTCAAATACAATCATTGATAACTTTAAAAATATTGGAAATGAAATCAATTCACAAAAAGATAACCTTTTTGAAACTTCATCAATGGTTGCTGAAAATTTAAATAGTTTATCTTCCCAAATAATAAATGAAAAAGATAATTTCATAAAATCTATTGAAGATGTAAAAAACATAACTATAAATACAACAGACGATATTACCACATCATCACAAAAAATACTATCATCAACAGAAAATATAAAATCTGTTGCAAATGAAATAAATAACCTTATGGAACAATCAAAAAGTAATTTATCCACCCAAGCAGAAACAAGTTTAAAATTTGCAACCGAAATAAGAACAACCTTAAAAAATCAAATAAATGATTTAGAAGAAATTGCAAACACCATATCAACTCAAACAAAATTGGGTGAAATTTCAATTGAAAAACAAGGGGAAAAATTATCATCAATTGCCGAAGAATTATTCTTAAAAGTTGATACAATGAATGGAAAAATTTCCTCAACAATAAACAACATTTTAAACTTATCAAGCCAACTTGATGAAAAATTCACTTCCATGAACGACAATATATTACAAAAAACTTCAACAGCAACAAAAATAATAAATGATAATGTTGAACATACAATTGAACAATCAAATATATTTAGAGGTATCTCATCTGACTTTGCAGAAAAATCCCGCAATATCAATCAACAAATATCAACATTGATAAATGAGTTAAAACAACAAACATTTGCACTTGAAAATACAACAAAACAAACAAAGGATTTAGTAAGCAATATTTCTTCTGAAATAATAAAAGCATCAAAAACTTTACCACAATTAAATAGTTCAATAAACGAAAACACTACTATATTAAGCGATGCAATAGATTTAACAAACCAAAAATCCAAACAAATAATTGAAAATCTAAATATGATAGGTAATCAATTTACAAAATTCACAACACAAAAAACATCTGAAATTGAATACTTATCAAATAATTCTGCACAAGCTATTACAAAATTAGCAAACTATACAAATAAATTATCAAATGAATTAAAAACAAATCTTGATAAATTGAATACATTTACCTCATCTGAAAATACAAATATCACAAAACAACAAAGCGAAGATTTTTTAAATAAATCCAGTTATATAATTGAAAAATTAAATTCAATATCAATAGATTTGGCACAAATTTTATCACCTGAAATCACAGCTGAACTTTGGAGTAAATATAACAGCGGACATAAAAATGTATTTTCAAAATACCTAAATCATATATTAAGCAAAAAGCAATTTACAAATTTATTGGAACTATATAACAATAACCAAGATTTCAAGGATTATACCAAAAGTTATATAAGTGAATTTGATAATCTTATATTAAAAGCATCAAATACGGATAAAAGAGATATTTTACTTGCAACAATCACATCAACAGATCTTGGAAAAGCATATATGATATTAAAAGAAATAAAATAATTATTCCAATTCCATATCCATAATATCAAGTTGGAATTTAGCCTCATCTGACAATTTATCCAAAGACCAAGCAGGATCCCACACAAGATTCACTTTGACCTCTCCCACTCCATCAAGAGAGGCAACACTTTCCGCGACCCAATGGGGAATTTCTTCTGCCATAGGACAAGTAGGAGAAGTAAGAGTCATTTCAATATTCACATCACCAATTGATGAAATATCAATATTATAAATAAGCCCTAAATTATAAACATCAATATTTATTTCAGGATCAAATACCAACTTCAACGCATCAATTACATCATCTTTTGATACAATGAAAGAAGTATCTTCCAATTTTTTACCCTCAACAATTTCCACCTTTGGAAGTTCTTTAACCTCACCATCAAATATAATTTTTCCATCAACTTTTTTAAACATTTCACTTACCTAAAATCAAAGAAATTGCATGTTCAAGTTCATTTACAAAAATATCAATATCTCTTTTATCATTATAAATGCCAAGAGATAAACGAATACTACTATCAATTCCTAATTTATTATGCAAAGGTTCTGCACAATGTTTTCCAACCCTAACACAAATATTTTTCATTGCTAAAAAAGAAGCAATATCAAATGATGAAACGCCATCTACTACAAAAGAAATAACAGCATTAGAATTTCTATGACTAATCAAACGAACATTTTTAACATCCGCTATTTTTTCAATTGCATACTTTGTTAATTCAAAAGCCTCTTTTTCAATAAAATCCATTGAAAATTCATTTAAAAAATCAATTGCATAACCTAAACCTATTGTCTCAACAATAGGAGGAGTCCCCGCCTCAAATTTTTCTGGAGTTTTCTTAAAAATAGTTTTATCAAAACTAACTTTCTCAACCATATCGCCCCCTACTTGATAAGGAGGAAGCATATCCAATAATTCTTTTTTACCATATAAAACGCCAATACCCGTTGGACCATAAATCTTATGACCTGAGAAAGCTAAAAAATCCACATTTAAAGTTTCAACATCAATTTTAAAATGAGAAATTAATTGAGCTCCATCAATAATCACCTTTGCTCCAAAATTATGAGCAACTCTGACAACTCGTTCAATATCATTTTTAAAACCAATTACATTTGATTGACCAGACATACAAACAAGTTTTACTTCACTTGAAATATTATTTTCAAACCAATCATAATCTAATTCACCATTATCAAGAATAGGAATAAACTTCAAAACTATTCCATTATATTTTGCCACTTCTTGCCAAGGAATTAAATTAGCATGATGTTCTAATTCTGTTAAGAAAACCACATCCCCTTTTTTTAAAATTTTTGAAAAGGAATAAGCTAATAAATTGATTGCTTCGGTGGTTCCTTTTGTAAAAACAATTTCTTCTTTATACTTTGCACCAATAAAAAGCTTAACTTTATCCCTTGCTTCATCATAAAGAGAAGAAGCAACCTGAGAAAGATTATAAAGTCCTCTATGAATATTTGCATAATCTTTTTTATAGAAATCATTCATAGCATTGATAACAAACTCTGGTTTTTGAGCCGAAGCGCCACTATCCAAAAAAACCACATTTGGATTATTTTGAAAAATAGGAAAAAACTTTTTAAAATCTATCATAAAAATATACCTATTGAAATTTATAATGAAATGTATTATATAATATAATACTAATGAAATAATTAAACAAGGAGAAAAAATATGGCATTTACATCTATTACCGATACAAACTTTGATGAATTAGTATTAAAATCAGATAAAGTATGTCTTGTTGATTTCTGGGCACAATGGTGTGGACCATGTCGCCAATTTTTACCAATTGTTGAAGAAGTTTCAAATGAAATGAGTGATAAAATAAACTTTTTCAAAGCAAATGTTGATGAAGCAAGGGCACTTCCTGCAAAATATGGAATAACCGGTGTACCAACAATAATATTGTTTAAAAATGGTGAAATATTAGCAACTCATAGTGGTTCTATGTCAAAAAAGGCATTAATTGATTTCATAAACGAACATATATAAAGGAATAACTATGACTGATGAAAAGAAAAGAATAACTCTTCCCGAAGGCTATAAACCAACCGAGGATGAAGAATATATGAATCCATTGCAACTTGAATACTTTCGTCAAAAATTATTAAAATGGAAAGACGAATTATTACAAGGAAGTGAAGAAACTCTAAAAACCTTAAACGAAGAAACAACTGACACTTATAGTTCCGCAGGTGATGAAGTTGATAGGGCAAATGACGAAGCCTTAAAACAACTTGAACTTCGTGCAAGGGATAGGGAAAGAAAACTTATTGCAAAAATTGATGCTGCATTAAAAAGAATAGATGATGGCACCTTTGGATATTGTGAAATAACCGATGAACCAATTGGTTTAAAACGATTGGAGGCAAGACCTGTTGCTACTATGTCGGTTGAGGCACAAGAAGAACATGAAACCAAAGAAAAATTATACAACAATTAAAAAATCCCCCAAAAAGGGGATTTTTTTTATCTTTGATTTGAATTTATTTCTTCAATAAGTTGATTTATATTAGTATTGACTTTAACTTGACCTACTTCAGCATCAAACAATTTTCTATTTTCTCTACTAATCTTCATTGACAAATATCTTTTTAGAGTATCTTTATCATTATCTTTAACAAATACAATCATAGTTTTATATTGATCATTCAATTTAGCAAAAAAAGCTGGATTAGTAATTGAGCCATCTAATTTGATACCAGCTTCTTGAATATAATATGCCAATCTAGCTTCATCATCCACCTTTACATCTACATCAATAACATTTTTAATTTCTGCATCTGAAAGCTTTGATAAATTATATTCATGAATATAGTCAAGAGATATAGCAGAACCAGCTCCAACTAAGAATATAAGACCCATAGCTATATTTTCAAAACTCATTAAATTATTTCTATTTATTTTTTTCATAAAAACACCTCATTTATTAATTAATATGAAAACATAATAAACAATTTATTTATTTTTGTCAATAATTTTATTTAAGAAATTAAAATATAGATAAAGAAAACCTAAAATAATAGTAAAAACAATAAGATAATTACCAAACAAAGAAAATAAAGTCCTTTCAAATCTTTTTACCAAATCAATATCCATTACCCCAAAATCATTTAAAAAAGAAGCATTTTTAACCCCATTTTTTAGAATCGCTTTTCCCTCTATAAAATCACCAATAGGAGAAATCAAAGCTGAAATACCATCATTTGCCACCCTTAATAAAGGCACCCCCTCTTCCACAGCCCTAAATTTAACTATATTAAGATGTTGATATTTTCCAATAATCCCAAACCATTTATCATTTGAAATATTAACAATTAAATCAACATGTTTTGGTAAATTTAAATTAGAAAAAATTGCCTCATAACAAATAAGAGGATAAATGAACATATCATCAAAATTAAAAATAATTTCTTCTTCTCCCATTGAAAAATCCACAAAACCCTTAGTAAATTTTTCAAAAGGTAATACCGATTTCAAAGGCATATATTCACCAAAAGGCACCAAATGTCTTTTATCATAAAAATCCAAAATACCAGATTTATCCATTAAAACCATGGTATTAAATAATTTAAAATCATTATTATTTACCGGCTGAATTCTATTAAATCCAGTAATAAGATAAGAATTATTATTATTATTAAAATTCATCAATTTCATCAAAGCAAAATCATCTCTAAATAAATCATATGGGACCGAAGTTTCAGACCAAACAAACAAATCAATATTATTACTTCCCTCCATATTAGAAATATTGATATAATCATCTAAAACTTGTTCATCATACTTACCATCAATTGAAATTCCCAAATTAACAATTCTAACTTTTTTATCAATTTTTTCTATATTTTGATACTTAAAGATCCTAAAATAACCAAAACCTAAAACAAAAATAATAATAAATATAATGAAATAAAACATTTTTTTCTTATAAAAATCTTTATTTAGTATTATAAACAAAGGCAAACATAAAACAAAAACCGATAAAAAAGAAAGTCCCAAACTACCAATAATACTAACTATTTGAATGACTGGCAAATATGATGACCAAATAAGGCTGATAGGATTCCAAGGAAATCCTGTAAAAATCCAACTTTTCACCCATTCAAAAAACATAATAAAAAAGGCAAATGCAAAATATCGTTTATCCTTTTTAACATGAAAAACCAATAACCCAATCAAACCAAAAAACAAAGCCCAAAATATATCAAACAATAACACAACTAAAAAAGAAAAATTCCCCATTCCAACGAAATAAAAAGGTTGCCTTAACCAATCAAATGCAACAACATTTGATAAAAAGAAAAGAATAAAAGGAAAAATAAAAGCTTGTTTTTTATTTTTCGCACTAAATATAGTCCAAAGCATAAAAGATAAAAACACAGAAGCCAAAACAAAAGAAATTAAAACATTATTATTAAAAGGAGGAAAAATGAACCCACCCAATCCCCCTATAAAAATAAAAAGTAAAGTTTTTAATACTTTATTCTTCATAAGGATTATCAATTCCCAATTTTTCCAAAATTTTCACTTCAAAAAATTCCATTTCCCTTGCTTCATCATCATCAATATGATCAAATCCCAATAAATGAAGTATACCATGACAAAGCAAATGCATATAATGATTTTCAATAGAAATATTTTGCTCTTTTGCCTCTTTTTTCAAGGTATCAAAAGACATGACAATATCCCCCAATAAAAAATCATCTCCTGTTTCAAAAGACAAAACATTAGTAGGTTTATTTTTACCTCTATATTCTTTATTTAACTTTTGCACTTCACTATCATTTGAAAGAAGAACATTTATTTCCATTCCTTTTAATTGCTTCATCCCCACCATTTTAAAGGTATGGTATAGAACTTTTTTAGATAAAGATTGAATATTTGGAATATAAGAAACCCATGATTTAGATTTATAAATAAAAAACAATTTTACTTTATTTGTATGAAAAAAGAACATTACTTTTCTCCTTTATTTTTATCCATAAATTGAGAAACACCAATTTGCAACATTTCACTTATATTAACAGAATCTTGAGCATAATCAAAAAAGTCACCATTTTCTAAATAATCATTACTACCTCCTGGTAAAATGGTAACATACTTATCCCCCATTAAACCATCAGTATAAATGGCAACAGTGCTATCATCTGGAATAAAGATAGATTTATCAATTTCCATATAAATTTTAACAGAAAAATCTTTCATAAGTTCCAATTTTGAAATATAACCAACATCCACACCGGAAAGACGCACAACCCCACCTTCTTTTAACTCAT
This sequence comes from uncultured Alphaproteobacteria bacterium, assembly GCA_944390685.1. Lineage (GTDB taxonomy): Bacteria > Pseudomonadota > Alphaproteobacteria > Rs-D84 > CACZYB01 > CACZYB01. The sequence goes on from CALXQL010000014.1 coordinate 13,835, forward strand.
CTGTTTTTTTAACATTTGCATATAAAGTATAATATTTATTATTATCAATTTTATCATAATATTGATACACTCTAATAATAACAAAAGCAAAAAAACAATATAAAAACAAAGTAAAGAATACTTTTTTTAATGTTTTCCCCATCTTTTTTTTATTCATAATTCCCCCTTAAACATATTTAAAGAAATTAGAAATATAATTAACTACTTCACTCATAGGGATTCTAATTTGGCTCATAGAATCTCTATCACGAACAGTAATAGTTTCAGGATCCTTTTCCAATGTTTCAAAATCAATTGTTAAACAAATAGGAGTTCCAATTTCATCATGTTTACGATATGCTTTACCGACATTACCTGATGCCTCCAAAACAATTTTACCAATACCCAAAATTTTAAGTCTATCTTTTAATTCTTGCGCTTTTTCCATAATTTGAGGATTATTTTTAAGAAGAGGTATAACTGCAACCTTTACAGGAGCAAGATGAGGTTTCAATTTAAGGACAATACGCTTATCGCCATTTTCCAAAACTTCTTCATTAAATGCCTCATTAAGTATAGCCAACATTCCTCTATCCACACCAGCGGAAGGCTCAATAACAAATGGGACATAAGTTTGATTTTCATAAGGATCATTATAACAAAGTTTAGAAGAAGAATCTTTATTTTCTAATACTTTAGCTTTTACATTCAAGTTATTAGCATCTTTTGTATGAGAACCCAAATCAAAATCTGTTCTATTTGCAATACCTTCCAATTCCTCTAAACCATGAGGAAATTTATATACTATATCGGTACAAGCCTTTGCATAATGGGCAAGATCAGATTTATCATGAACTTCAAATGAAAGATTTTCCTCACTCAAACCTTGTTTAAGCCACCATTTTTTTCTTTCTTCAATCCAATAATTATGCCACTTTTCATCTTCCCCAGGCTTTACAAAAAATTCCATTTCCATTTGTTCAAATTCCCTAACACGGAAAATGAAATTTCTAGGGGTTATCTCATTTCTAAAAGCCTTACCAATCTGAGCAATACCAAATGGAAGTTTTTTAGATGTTGCATCAAGAACATTTTTAAAATTAACAAATATACCTTGAGCAGTTTCAGGCCTTAAATAAGCATAAGATTCTTCATCTACGACTGGTCCTATATTAACTTTCATCATAAGATTAAAATCCCTAGGTTCTGTTAAATCTGTTGAACCACAAAAATCACAAACGCCAGGTTTTAAAAGTTTATCTGCACGCATTCTTTGTTTACATTTTCTACAATCTACCAAAGGATCGGTAAATGTAGTTTCATGTCCTGAATGCTTAAATATCAATTTATTAGCAAGTATTGAAGAATCAAGTCCTTCTACATCATCTCTATCATAAACCATAGCCCGCCACCAAGCATTTTTGAGATTATGTTTAAGTTCCACTCCCAACGGACCATAATCATAAGTTCCCTTCAATCCACCATAAATTTCACCACTTTGAAAAACAAATCCACGTCTTTTACATAAAGACACTAAATCATCCATAGATTTTGCAACCATTTTAAAAACTCCTAATTAAATATCTTTTAAGTAAAATACAGCATTTAATAATAAGTTTCAAGAGTTTTTTAAACTAAATACTATCAGTAAAATTTAGGAAAAAACAAACTTTACAATCATAAAAAATTAGAATAATATTAAATAAACAAAGGATAAAAAATGGAAACAAAAACAGATTTAATAAATGCTGTAAAAAAATATATTCCAGATTTGAAACCTTCCGATAAAACAAGATTGGAATTGGCATATACTTTTGCACGTGAAAAACATGCCGGACAAAAACGAGCCAGTGGTGAAGAATATTTCACTCATCCATTAAAAGTTGCAATGATTTGTGCCACTACTTATGAATTGGATGTTGATTCTATAATTGCGGCTTTACTACATGATGTGGTTGAGGATACTGAAACTTCAATAAAAACAATACAAAATTTATTTGGTGATAATGTTGCAGAATTGGTAATTGGTCTAACGAAACTCCGTTCCATAAAAATAAAATCGGAAAAGATGTTAAAGGCTGAAAATTATAGAAATTTTGTAATTTCTGTTTCAAAGGATATAAGAGTCTTAATCATAAAATTGATTGATCGTTATCATAATATAAGCACATTACAATTTCACAAATCTCCTGAAAAAAGACAACGCATTGCACTTGAAACATTAAATATATATATACCACTTGCCGAACGTATGGGTATGGAAGAATTAAAACGTCAAATGGAAAATATATGTTTTAAGGAACTTTATCCACAAGATTATCATTATATCCAAGAAAAATTGGAAGATATAAGGAAAAAGGGAACTGATTTAATTGAACCAATTGTTGATGAGTTAAGTGAATTAACATTTAAACATAAAATAAATGCAAAAATTTATGGTAGGGAAAAAAGCCCTTATTCCATCTGGCGAAAAATGCAAAACAAAAATATAAGTTTTGATGAAATTTTTGACATAATTGCATTTCGTTTTATAACACAAACAGTTGAAGATTGTTATAAAATATTAGGTATGATACATTCAACATATAAAATGATACCTAATAGATTTAAAGATTATATATCAACTCCAAAACCAAATAAATATCAATCTTTACATACCACTGTTATTGGTCCACAAAATAAACGAATTGAAATACAAATAAGAACCGAAGAAATGGATAAAATTGCCCAATATGGATATGCTGCCCATTGGATGTATAAGGCTGGAAAAACGGATCTTTCATCAAATGATTTCAATTGGTTAAAAAATATGGTTGATGCCATAAAAAATATTTCTTCCCCTGATGAAATAGTAGAACACACAAAATTATCTCCATTTATTGATTCAATATTTTGTTTCACTCCAAAAGGAGATTTAATTGTTTTACCTCTTGGTGCAACTGCCCTTGATTTTGCCTATAATATACATTCAAACATTGGAAATCATTGTGTTGGTGCAAAAATAAATAAAGTTATAAAAAATATAAGAACACAACTAAAAACTGGGGATGAAGTTGAAATATTAACATCAAAGACGCAAACCCCTACCCCCGAATGGGAAAGATTTGTTGCCACTATAAAGGCAAAATCATCAATTCGCCATTTTTTAAAACAACAAAAGAAACAACAAACAATACTTTATGGTAAACAACTTTTACAAACTGCATTTGAAAATTATAATAAAGAATTTCATGAAAAAGTTTTACTAAAAACATTAAATGAATATGGTGCAAGTAATATAGAGGATTTATACCTACTTGTTGGATCAAAGGAATATACCCCTGATCATATAATATTATCTTTATTCCCAGAATTAAAAAGTTCACAAAAGAAAAATAAATTTGATATAGATAATTTTTTAAACACAATAAATAAAATTCCAGTTAAAAATGATACCAATACATTAAAAAAAGGAGTTTTATCAAATATTCCTATACACTTTGCGAAATGTTGTTATCCACTTCCAGGTGATGAAATAATAGGGATTATTCATACAGGTAAAGGAATTACCATACATAAACGTAATTGCCTACAACTAAAAAAATATGAAAACACACCTGAAAAATTATTTGAATTAACATGGGAAGATTATAATACATTTAAGGATTCTACATTCCGCACAAAATTATCAATTCTATGTAATCACACTATTGGTGCATTAAATGAAATAACATCAGTATTGGCAAAGGAAAATGCCATAATTGATGATATAAAGGTATCAAATAAGACAAATGAATTTATTGAATTTTTAATTACAATAGAGGTAAAAAACATCTCACACTTAAATAATATTGTTTCAAATTTAAAATCAATAAAGGTAATAAATACAATTTTAAAATATAATTAAGGAATAAAATGCTTACAAACTTAATAATAAAAAATTTTATTTTAATAGAAAATTTGACACTATCTTTTGGTCATAAATTAAGTGTATTAACAGGTGAAACCGGTGCTGGAAAATCAATATTATTAGATGCCCTATCATTTGTTTTAGGGGCAAGAAGTGATACAAGCCTTATTTCAAAGGATAAAGATAGCACTTCTGTATGTGCGACATTTGATTTACCAATAAAACACCCAGCTATAAATAAATTGCTTGAAAATGAAATATTAAAAAAAGAAGATTTAACAACATCAAATGAAATAATCATAAGAAGAGTTCTAAACAAAGATGGAAAAAATAAAATCTTTATAAACGATATACCTGTAAGTCTTTCCATGGTAAAATCAATTGGTGATGATTTAATTGAAATACACGGACAATTTGATAATCAAAGTCTGTTAAATCCATCTACCCATATAAAAATATTGGATAATTTTGGACATCTAAATGGATTAAAGGAACAAACAAAAATTGCATATAATATATGGCAAACAAAAAAAACTGAACGCTTAAAATTACAAGAAGAATTTACCAAAGCAAAAGAAGACGAAGACTACCTTAAACATAATTTAAAGGAATTAGAAGAACTTAACATACAAATTGGTGAAGAAGAAGAACTAAGCCAAAAACGTCATCTTTTACAAAATAGTGAAAAAATCATAACATCAATAAAAGATTCATATGATTACCTTTCAAAATATGGGGATAGTCCTGAAAAATTCATAAATGAAGCTACATATGCTTTAGAACGTATTCCAGATGATGCAAAAACCGATGATATAATGCAAATATTAAATGAACTTGAAAGTTCCTCACAAAATTTATACGATGCATATGAAAGATTATCACAAATACTATCTAACCAAACTGATGATACAAATACATTAGACGCAACAGAAGAACGTTTATTCACAATACGTGAACTTGCAAGAAAACATAAAACAACACCTGATGAATTACCAAACTTTACAAAACAATTAAAACAAATTGTTGAAAATATAAATAACAGCGATACCCTTTTAAAAAACAAAATTGATGAAGAAGAATTAGCAAAAAAATCTTATATAGAAATAGCAACCACCCTATCAAATGAAAGAAAAAAACAAGGGGCTATTCTATCACAAAAAGTAATGGAAGAACTCCCACCTTTAAAACTAGAAAAAGCAAGTTTTGAAGTGGTGATAACAACCAAAATTGATGAAAAGGATTTTTCCCCAACTGGAATAAATGATATAAGTTTTATGGGCTCTACAAATTTTGGTGCTACAAAAAACTATTTACACAAAATTGCTTCTGGTGGTGAACTTGCCCGTTTTACTTTGGCAATAAAGGTTGTAATTTCAGATGAAAATTCAATTTCTACAATGGTATTTGATGAAGTTGATACCGGAATTTCCGGTGCTACGGCAAGTGCTGTTGGTGAAAGATTGGCAAAACTATCACAAAATATACAAACATTAGTAATTACCCATTCACCACAAGTTGCAAGTTTTGCTAACCATCATTTCAAGGTGGAAAAACATTATGATGAAGAACAAAACAAAACACTGACCTCTGTTGAACAATTAACTGAACAACAAAAAATAGAGGAAATTGCACGTATAATCTCAGGAGATTTAATAACAAGCGAAGCCATAGAAGCAGCAAAACAATTATATATATCATCAAAAAAAGCATAAGAGGGGAAAAATGAAAATAGAATTTACCGAAAAACTAAAACAAAATTATAATTATACGCTTTTGGGTATTTATGAAAATAATAAATTACCAAGCAATACATTAAAATATGATAAAGAATTAAATGGAATCATTACAAAATCCATTACAAATTCAAATTTCAAAGGAAATATTGGCGAACATTTAATAATACATAGTGAAAAAATTATTTTAATAGGTCTCGGCAATCAAAAAAAATTAACCAATTTATCATTTGAAAAAATCGGTGGAAAAATTGGAAAACTTTTAACAAAGGAACAAGTTAAAACCGCCTTATTATATCTTGATAACTTTGATGATGAAAAACTCTATGAAATAATATTGGGGGCTATCTTAAAAACTTATACATTTGATAAATATAAAACCCAAAAAGAATATAATGACACAACATTATACATTCATACGGAAAATCCAATAAAAGCAAAGGAAAATTTCAATAATACAAAGGCAATAATTGATGGCATAACAACAACCAGAAATCTTGCAAATGAACCATCAAACATATTAACCACTACCCAATTTACAATTGAAGCAAAAAAATTATCAAAATTAGGAATCAAAATAGAAATCCTTGATGAAAAAGCCTTAAAAAAAATGGGTGCAAATTTAATTTTATCTGTTGGGCAAGGATCAAAATACCCACCTTATATAATAACAATGCAATATACAGGCAATAAAAAATCAAAAGATTATATTGCATTAATTGGAAAGGGATTATGTTTTGATAGTGGTGGAATATCAATCAAACCATCTGCCCATATGGATGAAATGAAATCTGATATGACCGGTGGAGCAACAATTTTAGGCATAATGGAAATGATTGCCAAACAAAAATCTAATAAAAATATAATAGGAGTAATAGGTCTTGCAGAAAATATGCCAGATGGAAATTCATACAAACCTGGTGATATAATAAAATCATTAAGCGGTAAAACTGTAGAAGTTCTAAATACCGATGCGGAAGGAAGATTGGTTTTGGCAGATTGTATTACCTATACACAAAATAAATATCACCCAACAACAATAATTGACTTTGCAACCCTAACCGGTGCAATAATAATAGCATTGGGCGAACAAAAAGCAGGTCTTTTTACAAATTCATCTTCCCTTGCAAAACAATTACTTGAAAGTGGGGAAAGAACCGGAGATGAACTATGGCAATTACCATTATCAAAAACATATAATGATATGTTAAAATCTTCTGTTGCTGATATGATAAATACAAGCAAACCGGAAAGACAAGCAGGTTCAATTACTGCTGCTGAATTTTTACATAATTTTGTGGATGAAAAAATAAAATGGGCACATATTGATATAGCAGGCACAGCTTGGACTACAAAAGGAACCGATACAAGCCCAGCGGGATTAACTGGTTTTGGTGTAAAACTAATAAATGATTATTTAAAAGAGGTCTAAAAAGACCTCTTTTTATCTACCATTATGATAATTAAACATTACTTGCCCTTCATCAAAATTAATAGGTCTTCTATCAAATTTAATGAGCAATTGATTACATTTATTAAGATTTTGTCGCAACTCTTCAACATTTCTGGAATTTCTAACAAAATAGAAGATAATATTTTCTTCAAATGTATGCAAAGACATACCAGCATATTTATAGAAATTAAACAATGATGTAAAAGCCATATCATTAAGCACCAAAGGCTTAACATCTATTTCCCCATCACGATTCCAAGTATCAAAAACAAATTTATTATCTTTAAACTTTAATTTAAATATAGGATACATAGGCGAATACTTAACAATAAAATCCATAGGATCTAAATCATCCCATTTTTTTAAATGAGCCTTATATTCATTATATTTCATAGAATAAGATTTTTGATATATATCCTTATCACTTTTAAAAACATCAGTTTTTTCAATACTTATATTAGCATGATTTAATAAATACATCATATAAAAATCAATAAATAATTCAAAAACTTCATTATAAAAATAATTATTTTTATTGCTTAAAACAAATGCTCTATCATTATAAAATTTGCTAAATCCTGGACAAATAGTATTCAAAAAAACAGAAGCATTATAAGGAGTAATACTATCCCTAAATAATCCAGAGGAAATTATTTTAAATTCCGTTGAAAAAAATAAATCACTAACCCTATAAAATTTATCTTTTTTATTGAATTTATTATCTTTAATAACCTTTTTTAAATTCAAAAGAGCATTAAACAATTTTTGTTCAAAATTATCACTGGAAAAACTAACTTGCTTCATAACAAACCTCTCAATTTATATTATTTTATGTGTATATTATACTAAAAAATAAAAATGTCAATATTATAGATAAAAAAAATATCCTCAAAAAAGAGGATATTATAAATAAAATGAAATAAAATCAAATACTAAAACATATATTTAGCACCTAATTTCAATGTAGACAAATCTACATTTACATCATTGATATCAAAAGTAGCATAAGAATATCCAATATCAAATGCCATATTTCTCCAATTATAAACATAACCAATTGAGAAAGGATAAACAATCTTACTATCATCTGCCAATTGTTTATTATCAAATACATCATAATTAACAATTGTATCAATATCAGTTAGATGATTTTCCTTTTCTTCTTTATATGTATTATAGGAATTTACAACATAATCAACATTTTTAAGTCCTACACCTAAATAAATTTCATTATGATTATCAAATTTATAACCAAATGCAACATCCATACCATAAGTAGGTTTCAAATCAAAATTAACATGACTTTCCCAATCTTTTTCAATAATATCAGTTCCACTTAAAGTATGTTCTTCAATTCCTCTATCACCATCAACTTTAATTTTACCCAAATCATAAGTAAGACGAGGCATAACAAATAAATTAGTTTCTGGAATATAATATTTATAACCAAAACCTAAACTGAAATTAACATCACTATCATCAACAGATGGTGTAAAAGTAGCATTTTTACCATATCCATTATATAATACAGGTATAGAATCAGATTTCACCATGACATCGTTTACATCTACCCCCACAAAGAAAGAAGATTTAGCGACATTATCATTAGCCATCACAACACCACTAGCAAAAAACATTGATAAAAATAGTAAAGACTTTTTCATAAATACCTCCTATAAAAGTTATACACTAAAATTATAATACCACTTTCTCAAAACTGCAATAAAAAAAACTCCCCAAAAGGGAGTTTGATTTTTAAATGGTGCCGGCAGAGGGACTTGAACCCCCGACCTGATGATTACAAATCAACTGCTCTACCAACTGAGCTACGCCGGCAAAAGATAATATAATAATACCTAAAAATTTTACAAAATCAAGTAAAAATTTTATTTAACTAACATTTCATATAAATCCATAGAAGGATAACCATCACTTATAACAGGTTTTCCGGATTTATAAGTGGTAATTTCCTTACCATCTTTTGAAACTTTTTCATCACCATCCAATAACATATTTTGATATTTTTTAATTGCTTTCATAGTTTTTTTACCATAAATACCGGTGATTGAAGAATCATAAATATCCAAGTCCTTTAAAGCCTTTTGAATTTCTTTTAATTGTAAATTATTCATAGGCTTAAAACTATCCCAATTAGAAGGTCTTTCAAATACAGGCATAGAATTAGATGAAATAGCATCAGCCAATAAACCAATTGACAAAGCATAATTAGTGGAAGCATTCCATCGCATAATATATTTAAAATTTTCATACACCATGAATACCGGTCCATAAATTCCATCTGGAGCAATCAACATTGCTTTTATATCAGTATTAGGCAATTTGCCACCAGTATAAGTTTTGACACCTATTGAAGAAAAAAACTTAACACTTTCCCAATCATTAGAATTGACATATTCCCAAGCTTTTTTATTATTTTTAGAAATCATGACAGGTCTTCCCCACCTATACTTACCATTCCAACCCATTTTTGATAAATAATTTGCTGCGGAATATAAAGCATCCTCAAAAGAATTTATTAAATCAATTTTTCCATCCCCATTACCATCTATTGCATAAGCAACAAAAGTAGAAGGTATGAATTGGAAATTACCAAAAGCCCCAGCCCAAGAACCGATAAATTTACTACTATCAATATGCCCCTTATTAACTATTTGCAAAGCCTTAATAAGCTCATTTGTAAAAAACTCTGATCTTCTTTGATCAAAAGATAAAGTGGCAAGAGCATGAATTACATTATACTTACCTAATATAGTTCCATAATTTGTTTCCATACCCCAAAATGCAAGTAATATATGAGGTTGCACATTAAATTTTTTATAAACATCATCAAGAAGTTTTGCATGCTCTTTAAGTTTTATTTTACCATTTGCGACACGTTCTGGTTTAAGTGCACTATCATAATATACCCAAAAAGTTTTTAAAAATTCTGGTTGTTTTCTATCTGCATGAATTACCTTTTTTTCATATTTGATATTTTTAAAAGCCTTATTAACAATTTCAGGTTTGATATCATATTTTTTAATAGCCTTTTTTTTGAAATCATCAAGCCATTCAAAAAATTCAGCATCCACATTTGAAAATATTTCTATTTCTTCACTTGCATCATTTAAGGATTTAACTATGGGAGCCTCCTGAGCGAATACAGGATTAACAAAACAACAAAATAAAAATAAAATAATAAAATACATATAAAACCTCAAAATTATAATGAAGGATTATATCATATTTTTGCGACATCGTCTATTATAAATTGAATATAATGTTTTCCATTCCAATCATTAGCACGAATTTTTCCAGCCAATTTGAAACGTTGTCCAACAGAAGATAATAACACCTCACCCATAGGGGTATCAACAGCCTTATAACAAATTGCACACACACTTTTACCATTATCGGAAGAAAAATAACATCTAATATTACCTCCCCCTATTGCATCACTACCCGTCAATTTTGCATTAAGTATTGCAAATCTAGGTTCTTCATTAGCGGTTCCAAAAGGTTCCAAAATTTGAATTTTTTTAATCAAATCTTGATTTATTGCAGTAATATCAATAACAGAATCAATTTTTAAAACCGGTATAATTTTTTGAGACTTAATTGAATTTTTAATATAATCATGAAGGAATTTCTTAAATTTTTCAATCTTTGATACTTCCAAAGTAAATCCCGCAGCCATAGAATGTCCACCACCTTCTAATAAAATACCCATTTCTTTTGCTTTAATAATTGCACTACCAAGATCAATTTCTGGAATACTTCTACCACTGCCATTTGCGATACCATTTTCATCAACAGTTGCAACACAAGTTGGTAAATTATACCTTTCTTTGATACGCCCTGCAATAATACCAATGACACCAGTATGCCAATTTTGTCCGGAAACGAAAATAAAATTATCATCTTCCTTTGTTTCAAGCAAAACTTTTTCAAAAGCTTGCTCTAACACAGAAGCCTCAATATCCTTTCTTTCCAAATTAAAATTATTTAACTTTTGTGCTAAATTATCCGCAGTCAAAGGATTACGAGTGGTCAACAGTTGACTTGCAATACTGGAATTTCCGACCCTACCCCCGGCATTTATTCTTGGACCTAAAACATAACCTAAATGATATATAGAAGGTGTTGTGCTAACACCGGATACATCACATAAAGCCTTTAATCCAATATTTTGTCTTTTTGCCATTACTTTCACACCAGCACACACAAAAGCTCTATTTACACCGATAAGAGGCACCACATCACAAACTGTTCCAAGAGCAACTAAATCCAAATAAGAAAATAAATCTGGTTCTGTAATCCCTTTTTGCCTATAAATACCTTTTTCCCTTAAAGTTTTATTAAGAGCAACTACCAATAAAAACACCACCCCACAAGCAGCCAAATAAGTAAGAGAAGATTCATCATCAACACGTTTAGGATCAACCACGGCAACAGCATCAGGCACGCCTACCTCTGCTTCATGATGATCCATAATGACAATATCTAAATCCATTTGATTTGCAAGAATAACCGGATCAAAACCGGTAATACCACAATCCACAGCAATTACCAAAGAACAACCTTGAGATAATAACTTTTTCAAACCATCAGAACTTAACCCATAACCATCATTTTGCCTATCTGGGATAAAGATATGAATATTTTTCACACCTGCATCATAAAGGAATCTATAAATGATAGCCGAAGAAGTAGCACCATCAACATCATAATCACCGAAAATACCAATAGTTTCACCATTTACAATTGCCTTAACAATCCTATCCACAGCTTTATCCATATCTTTTAAAATAAATGGAGAAGGAAGTAAATTTTTAATAAGAGGTGAAATATAATTTCCCGTATCATCAAAAGATACATTTCTAGAATTTATTATTTTTGCGATTATATCTGGCAAATTAAATTTTTGGGACACAGCCTCAACAAATCTTTGATCATAATCAAACAACCTCCACCTAAACCCGTTAAGTGAGGAATTTTCATCAATTAAAAAATCACCATCATTCATCTCTGGAATCATCAATTAACCCACAACAATAAAAAAGACAGATAAAGATACCTGTCTTTATAATACTAATAAGTTATATAAATTTCTGTTCTTCTATTAACTGCTTCATTTATTGGCATATTTTCTTCAAGAATTTTTTCTGTATCAGAAACAGCATCAATAAAAATCTTATTTACAGGCACACCATTTTTCACTAACACATCACGAACTTTTTGAGCACGAAGTAAAGATAAATCAAAATTTTTAAGTTTATTATCAATTTCCTTCATATTTTTTGTTCTACTGGAAGAATTACCAACAATTCTAACAGAAGCATCATGTTTTTTTATGAAATCAGCTACTTTTTTCAAAGCCTTAACATCCTTATTGGAAACATCAGCCTTAGTATTAGAATGATAAACAATAGCACTTAAAAATGTAATAGAATCATTTTTCTTTTCTTCCACATCATCTTTTACATTAAGTTTAAAAGCTTTTTTATCTTTGATATTTAAAGTTCTATTTTTTGGTTTAACATTATCAACTTTAATACCTCTTTTTTCTTGAGCTTGACGTACAGCACTTTCAAATTCATCATCATAATCAACAACTTTTTGAGAAATCAATATATTATTTTCATTATCATTGATTGCATAGCTTTCATCAACCACATCAATTACAGCATCTTCTTGAGATGCGACTGGAACATCAATAACTTTCATATCATTATTGGAAGATAATTCTTCTTTTAATTTTAATATATCATCAGGAGACATATCTTCATCTTCTGGAAGTACTTTATGATCAACCATATCATTATTTTCAGACTTTTCATCATCTTTTAATTGAGAATTTTGTAAATTTTCTTTTTTAACTTCTTTATCCTCAACTTTATTATCTACATTTTCAGCATTTTCTTTTTTATCTGTAATTGGATTTGTTGCATCTTCAATAACTTCTTCTTTATCCTCAACTATTTCAATTACATCTTCTGAATTTTCTTCTTTATTTATATCCTCAATTTTCTTATCCAAAGAATGAGAAGGAGCATTAGGCACTTCCACTTCTTTTAAATCTTCCTTATATACAATATTTTGATCAATAAGATCATTAGAATTTACAGGAACATCCGGATTAAAATCAGAAGAACAAGAAAGCACACTTCCCGCAAAAATAAATAATAATAAATATTTTTTAAACATAAGTTTCATTTTACAACCCTCACTAATTAAATAATATAATTATAATACTTCAAACACTTGATAATTTTCAAGATTTTTCTTAAAAAAATAATAATTTATTTTTTAATAAATGAAAGATATATAGGAATTCTGCCTTCTTTTAAGGCCTTTTGTTCATATTTAGTAGTTTCCCAATCCAAAGGAACATTTACAAAATCAGCAGATTTAGAAACATTCCAAATGAAATCTTTTTGATTCTGCATACAAAACAAAACCCATGGAATATATATAGGATGATCACTAACCACCAACATTTCAGCATTTTTTTTAAGTATTCTACTAAAAATTTTCAAATTTTCTAAATTTACCATACGCCTATCTTGATTTCTATTTTTAGGCCAAGGATCCGGATACAAAATAAAAAGTCTATCAAAAGATTCGTTTTTCAAAAAAGGAAATAGTAAATTGACATCATCTGGAAAAATACGAATATTTTTAATATCATTATCCAATATTTTTTTTAATATAGAGGCATTACCGTTCATAAAAACCTCTGTTCCAATAAAGGCTATATCTGGATTTTTAATTGCCATATTGATAAGATGATCACCATCACCATAACCTATCTCAAACACGAATGAAGAAGGCTTAAAATCAAATAATTCAAACAAATCAATTTTACTATTATTTTTAGGAAGAGTTATTTGAAATTTCGGCATAAAGGAGGTAATTAAATTCTCTTTTGCTTTACTCATGCCCTTACCTTTTCGTCTTCCAAAAAAAGTTTTTTGCTTAAATTCCATTTTATAAACTCACCATATTTTTTACCAAATTAACATCATCATTTGATGCACCAAATTTAACAAATTGATCCAACATAAAATCAAAATATCCAATAGATTTTATTTTAGATTTTGTATAATCAAAATAAATATCATTAATCCAAAATATTACATCAGCAATCATATCAGCCCCAGTTTTTATATATCTTCTATCTACAATAGATTTTTGCAATACTATATTTTTAACTTCTTGTGATAAAGGAGCTATATCAACATTTTTACTAAATATAGGATAACCATGCATAACAAAATTTTGCATATTTTCAAATTTATCTGCATCACGAAGCAATTTTGCAATTATATCTGCATTTTTTTTATTTTCTTCATTCAAAGAAACAAAGAAAGGAGAATTATAATCTATTTGCATTAAATCATGAGAAGCAATTGCAAAAAATAATAAATCATCATTAATCAAAGAGGATTTTTTAACTATCTCAACGGATTTCAAACCATGTTTAAAAATATGATTAGGAATGAAATTACCCTTTTCATCAAATTGTAAAAAGCGAGCAATATCATGAAGCACACCAGCACTTTCAACTATATGCTTAAACTTAAATTTAAAATTTGCATCAATTGATTTTTCAAAAAACATTATATCAAGAATTGTATTTGCCACAGCAAAAGTATGTTTAACTTTATGATTGAAATAACAAAAAACATCATCTCTTTGTGGCATTTTCTTTAATTGAGAAAAATACACATCTAAAAATAATTTTGTAATTTTATCAATGAATTCCATAATTCCTCACTAATAATAAATAATAAATAAAATAACAATAATAATCAATAAAGTTGTTATATGATTAACTATTGGAAGGACTGAATTTTTAAATATTGAAAAAATTTCAACATTTTGTTTTGCCTTATTTTCCAATACATCAATTAAATTTAACCCAATAATAGAAATAAAAGAAGTAATAAAAATAAGTCCAAAAATGAACGATGAAAGCACTTCATAATCTATATATGGATAAAGCAAATAAAGACATATAGAAAATAATACGATATATAAAAGGCTTCTAAAAAACAAATAAAATTTCTTATTATTTATTTGAATAAACTTAACTAAATTAACAATTTTAAGTATATTAAATAAAACCAATACCATACTTAAAATAAAACCTAAAATCACATTTACAGAAAAAATATTTATATTTACCTTATGTTTAAGTAAAAATTCCAATGTTTCAAAAAAGATATAAAATAAAACAATATTATTGATAGTTTTTGCCACATATTTAAACGATTCGGAATAATTTTCATTAACATTATCAAAAATAAGAAAGAAACATCCCCCCACCATGGAAAGACATATTAAACCCAACCCATAAAATTTTCCAAATGTAATTGCAATTGAAATACTTGCTAACATAATAATACCTACCCAAAACGATGAAGAAACTACATTTGAAATATTATATAAATAAGGTAGTAAAACAGGCATTTTTTTTCTATTAACTAATTGTTTTTTATTCAAATAGGTTGAAACTTTCATAATGATATAAGAAGTCAAAATACCAATCATCATAACTAAAAATATATTATAAGAAATAGAAAACAAATACACACAAATAAAAGAAGATAAAATAAATGTAAAAATTTGATAAAAATCATTAAAATAAATCTGGAACTTATTACTTTTCTTAATAACAAAACTTTTTAATAAAAGTCCAATATTTGATAACAATAAGAAAATCACACTGATAAAGAAAGGTAAATTGATAAGAGTTGATCTTTTAATATCCACACCAAAATATCTTGTAATATCAACGGTTGTAATTTGAGAAGCAAGTATTGCA
Source organism: uncultured Alphaproteobacteria bacterium (assembly GCA_944390685.1). Taxonomy (GTDB): domain Bacteria; phylum Pseudomonadota; class Alphaproteobacteria; order Rs-D84; family CACZYB01; genus CACZYB01. The sequence goes on from CALXQL010000014.1 coordinate 29,719, forward strand.
CAGGTCTGAGTTAAAATCACCATCATCAAAAAATTATCCATACTTTTTAAAAATAAAGAAATAATAAATTTTGAATTTTTGGCATCAAACTTGATGAAAATATTTATAATTTTAATTATAATATTAAAAGCAATCAATCCTGCCATAATCAACAAAGAAGATAAAATTCCATCTAAATCACCAAAATAATTATCATAAAGGAAATATAAAACTACAATAGTTAATAAAGAAAATAAACTGCTATAAAATTGCATAAAATTTAATTTCAAAGATTCGTTTAAAGAATCAAAAACATTCTTCTTTTTGATTCGTTTAAAAAGTAAAACAAAAAACATTCCAACTAATTCAAAGGAAAATATTCCAAAAGCAAGTTTCATCAAATTAAAAACATACTCAAAGGATAAGTCAGAAAGAATCATATATTTCTCCTAAAAATTATACATATAAACAAATAATAACCTAAATTAAATAATTTGCAACAAGGCAATTATTTTTTTGACTTTAAAATAAGTATTTGCTAACATACTAAATCAAAATAGATAAAAGGGAAAAAAATGATTTTAAATAGTATCACTATCGCAAATAAAGAAATTTTACCATTAATTGAAGGTGGAAAGGGAATAAATATATCAACTGGCCTTACCTCTGGATTATGGGCAAATTGCGGTGGTGCTGGAACATTTTCTGGTGTAAATCCTGATTTTTACGATGAAAATGGTAATTATGTAAAACCAATTTTCAATGGAAAATCAAGACAAGAACGCCAAAAAGAATTAATAGATTACGGGATAAGAGGTTGCCTTGACCAAGCAAAAATTGCTCATGAACAATCAAACGGAAATGGTTTAGTTTTCATGAATATCCTATGGGAACAAGGTGGGGCACAAGAACTTTTAACAAATGTATTAGAAAGAGCAAAAGGCACTATAAAGGCAATATCCTGTGGTGCTGGTATGCCATTTAAACTTGCTGAAATCTGTGCAAAAAATAAGGTATTTTATAACCCAATCATATCTTCGGCAAGGGCACTACAACTTTTATGGAAACGCTCATATTGTAAATTTAAGGAATGGATTGGTGCTGTAATATATGAGGATCCATGGCTTGCAGGTGGTCATAATGGACTATCCAATACAGATGATCCACTTACCCCTGAAAAACCTATGTCCAGATTATTGGAAATAAGAAAATTCATGAATGAAGTAGGATTGAAAAGTGTTCCAATAATAGTTGCAGGCGGAATATGGTGGCTATCCGAATGGCTAGATTATATTGATAATAAAGAATTAGGTCCAATTGGATTTCAATTTGGAACTCGTCCTATGGTAACACAAGAAAGTCCACTTGCCATGGAAGTGAAACAAAAGTTATTAAATGTGGAAAAAGGTGGAGTAAAACTTCAAAAATTCAGTCCAACTGGTTTATACTCATCTGCTGTTGAAAATAAATTCTTAAAGGAATTGGAAAACCAATTGACCCGCCAAATACCATTTGTTGAAATACAAGATAAGGGTATAGGATTTGACATTCCTGTTGAACTAACTGCAAATAAAAAAACAGTTTATATAAATCAAGGGGATAAAGATCGCCTAAACAAATTTATAAATGATGGTTATACCTCAATTTTGAAAACACCATCAAACACATTACTATTTGTAAATAATGAAAGATATAATAATATAATGACAGGTATGAGGGATTGTGTTGGCTGTCTTTCAAGTTGTTTATTTTCCGCATGGACCCAAAGGGAAGGAATGACTATTCAACCAGATCCAAGAAGTTTTTGTATTCAAAAATCATTACAAAACATTTCACATACAAATGATGCAGAAAATAATCTATTATTTTCCGGACAAATAGTATATAGATTTAAGGAAGATCCATTTTATAAAAATGGAACATTCATCCCAACTATAAAGGAATTATTTGAACAAATAAAAACCGGATACTAATGACACCCCTTTTAATAAGGGGATTTTTTTTATTTACAATCACTACAAAATATTATATCATCTAAACTGATGTCAAGAGATTGACATTGGAGCCCGAAAAACTCCTTTTAACCACGAGAGCCGACTCGCAAAAGCATAGTCATACACCCCCCTTTGGGGAGTACGGCTATATAAGGCATCATGCACGAAAGTGTCGTGCCATTTGGTTAATGGTTTTTTCGACTCCCCACTAATTTGTTTAGTGTGTTAACAAAGGGGAAAAGAAAAAATGAATTACAAAAAAATAATATATCTAATACTTATATTTTATATCTCACTATCAAATAAAGTTAATTGTGCAACAACATCTCAACTTAAATCAGTATTGGAAAAATATGGTGTTCCATATACAAGTGATTGTGGAACATTAAATGAAGCTCATTTCAATGGCTCCAAACCAGAATGCCAACAATTGGGTATGTTTTATAATAAATCTAAACGAAGATGTGAACCTTGCCCTCTTGGAACTGCAACTGATACTAAAACTGATACTTCTTGTAAAGATATTGTATGTCCTAATG
>CALXQL010000015.1 GCA_944390685.1 uncultured Alphaproteobacteria bacterium
ATAGAAGCTTGTCATATAGAACAAGAAAGAGGTTGTGCTGTTATGACTGAGATAGTTCATTTATAGGAGTAAAAGATGGATATTAAGAGTTTAAACGATAGATTTAGAAAGAGCTTTTCAGGAGGAAGAGTAATTCTAACAGATGTAATACATGCTCTAAATAGTATAGATAAATTTAACATTATAAAGGAAGTAATGAAGTTTAATGAATTTACAGAAAGCAATGATCCATATAATGAACATGATTTTGGAAAGTTTAAATATAAAGACTATGAAATAATGTGGAAAATAGATTATTATGATAAAAGTTTAATGTATGCGTCAGATAATTCAGCAGATGATACTATAACCACGAGAGTTATGACAATAATGTTAGCGGAAGAGTATTAAGGTATTTATTTGAATAATTATAATAAAAATCTTATAATATAATTTCTTATAATCAAATGGAGTAAATTATGAAAAAAATAATAGAAGATTTTTTACGCAATGATGAAATAAAAAATAAATTTATTAATCAGGCATTTTTATCTGATAATGGGCAAATTTATAATGAAGCTTCTTTTCAATATGAATTAGCTAAATTTTTAGAACTTAAAGGTTATAGTGTTAGATTAGAATTTAATGTAAAAAGATATATGCAATGTAAAAACAAACATTTTGTAAAAAGAGATATTGATATAGTAGCTATTCAAAATGAAAAGAAATATGCAATTGAATTAAAATTTCCAAAAAATGGTCAATATCCAGAACAGATGTATCAATTTATAAAAGATATTGCTTTTATGCAAGAGGTTAAAAAATTTTGTGCATTTGATGCAACATATTGTTTGACTATAGTTTGTGATAATATATTTTATGATGTTTTACATAATAATGTAACTGAAAATAAGATTTATAATTATTTTAGGAGATGCAATAAAGAAATAAAGATAGAAAGTGGAAAAATTTATAAACCTACTGGACCGAATGCAAACAAATCTTTTGTTCAAATATCTTCATGTGAAACTCAATGGATAGATTTAAAAGATAAAATATCAGAAGAAGATAGAGAATATAAATATTATTTAATTGAAAATAAATAACAAGCCAGAACTAGTTGATTTTAGTCCTGGCTTATATTTATTATATGGGTAGAAAGTGTTTACTTATTTGTTGTAAATAGAATTAACAAATAATTGTAGAGTAGGGGTAGGCCTTGTGTGTTCGGTGATACAAGGGGAGGGGTTATTTATATATTGTTTGGGATTTCTATGCGGGTGAGAAAGCGTCTTAATGTGCTTCTTTCTACTCCTAATATTCTTGCAATTTGTGATTTTGAGATGCCTGAGTTTAATAAGTTTTGTATCTTTTTTTGATTTTTCATCAATTTCAATTTTTTATTTTTGGATTTGATGGGTCTTCCTAATTTCTTCCCACTTGCCTTTATATTTGCAAGAGAGGATTTTGTTCTTTCGGATATTAGATTTCTTTCTATTTCCGCAGCCAATCCAAATACACATGCCATGATTTTTGATTGCATATCGTTTCCCAATTTATAATTTTCTTTGATGGTCCATACTTGACAGCCCTTATTTAAAAAGTGTTCTAGTATTGATAGGACTTCCGAAATAGAGCGTCCCAATCTGGAAATTTCACATGAAATTATTATATCTTTTTCCTCTATTTCATTCATTAAAGTGAAGATTTTTCTTTTGAATAAAGCTTTTCTTGATGAAATGGTTTCTTCTACCCATTTTGTTATTTTAAGGTTTTCTTTTTTCGCAAAGTTTTTAATTTCAAATTTTTGATGTTCCAAAGTTTGTTTATTTGAACTTACTCTTATATAACCTATTACTGACATAATATACCTCTTTCTTAATTTATTGAATAAAAAAACTGGTCAATAATATAGAACGTTAAAGTCAACCATTTTTTTTAATATTATAACTTTAATAAATATATTCCAAAAACGTAGGAAAATATTAGTATTTTAAGTGTTTCCTTATTCTTTTATAATCATTGTAAAACAGGGCGGTCATAAACGTTGGTTTATGGTTAAATTTTTTTTGTGATTTATTTCACGAATATTAAAACAAAAACTAACTAAATAAAGGATTAAAAATGAAAAAAATTTCTTTGTTAACAATCGCTTTGGTTTCTGGATTTTCTATTCTATCCAATGCAAAAGTATCTCAATATGTTAGTGGTAAATTATCATATAACAATATGAAAACTGTTTTCACTGATAAGGAATTTGGTGTCGAAGATAAGGATTTCCCTTTTAGTGATGTAGCTATTGGCTTTGGTGTTGGATATGGTTTGGATTTCAATAATGGTTTTAGAAGTGATATTGAATTTACTTATAATACCGATATGAAAGAGACTATATTAAATACAGATGTAAAAAATGAAACTATGTCTTTAATGCTTAATGGATATTATGATATTGCAACTGGAACAAAATGGACTCCTTTTGTAAATCTTGGTATTGGTGTTGCAAGAAGTGTTTTTAAAGATGAAAGTAGTGATTTGAAAATAGATGGCAATAAATTTGCTTATCAAGCAGGTGTTGGTGTAGGTTATGAAGTTTCTCAAAATATTACTCTTGATGCAGGTTATAAATACTTAAATCTTGGTAGTGTAGACTATGATTTGGAAGATGGACTTGGTAAAAGTGAAATAGAAACTGATTCAGATACCTTTTATGTCGGTGCAAGATTTGCATTCTAATCATTTTTTTGTTGTTTGTTAGAAAAGGGGGCCCCTCCCCCTTTTTCGTTCAATATGGAGTATAAAATGGATTTTTCAAAAATAAAAAATAAAACATATATTTTTTTTAATTTAATAAAGGAATTTATTCTTAAATCATTAAAACTCATCAAAAAAGATTTTAAAACAATAAATAGAAGAGAGTTTTTTATATTTTCTATTTTAAATTTTGTTTGTTTTATAAGTCCTTCAATATTATATTCTTTGTTTTATGACAATTATAATTATAGATTGGATTTAGTGTTTTTGCTTGCCTTTATTCCTTTTTCTATGTTTATGGCTATTTCAAAATTAAAATTGAATTTGTTTGTAATAATCATTTTTACTATCATGGAATTGGTTCAATTTTCTCATATTTTTTATTTTGGAACTCCTATCACCCCGTTTGAAATAGAATTGATTTGGAAAGAACAAGGTGAAATTTTGGAAAGCGGTTTGGATACTTTCCCTTATTGCTTTATACCTATATTAGCCGTCCTTATACCTTATATAACTCTTTGGATTTTGTATGTGAAAAAGAGAAAGTCAAAAGGTTCCTTTATTGCTTCATTCTTTGTAATTATTATATTATCTATATTGCCTAAAAAAGCTTTGACTGGGGGTAAACAAGTTATAAATAATCTTATGCCAAGAAATGATATGGTCAGTATTTATAATTCTTTATCTTCTTTTTCTGGATACATATTTAATAGGCTTTTATTAAATCATAATACTTCAATTAAGGAATATGAGCCTTATCAAGTGATAAAGCAAAATTCTCCTGATAATGTTAATATTGTTCTTATTGTAGGTGAAAGTGTCAATCCTTCTAGAATGCATTTGTTGGGTTATGAGAGGCCTACTACTCCTCATTTAGATGAATTGGCAAAGACAGATAAAAATTTTGTTTATGGAAGGGCTTTGTCAAGTAGCGTTTTGACTACGGTTTCTACTACTATGCTTGCAAATGTTCAAAGAGAGCCTGATAATATTTTGCATTTGAGAAATCAGCCTACTCATTTATTTAAGCTTGCAAAAGAAAATGGCTTCACTACTATGTATATCAGTGCTCAGGATAATGCTATTGCGAGAGGGTTTGCTCCTGATTATATAGATGTGTTTCATACAAAGGAGTATGCTCCTATTGCTGATGCTAAAAAGGGGGATTTAGTAATTTTGGATAAATTAGATGAGTTTTCTTTGAAATTTGGAAAGAAGAATTTCATCATCTTACATCAAAGAAATATTCATTCTCCTTATGATAAAGGGTATAGGGATATTCCTAGGTTTAAGAAATATATTAATCCTGATGATGCATCGTGGGAGGAGAAAAAGTTAAATTCCTATGACAATGCAATGTTATTTAATGATTATTTCATTTATCAAGTCATAAAGTATTTTCGTGAGAATTCTCATAGAAAAACTTATATATTTTGGGTGCCAGATCATTCTGAATTGTTAGGTGAAGATGGGCTTTGGGGTCATTCTATTGTAAATGAAAATGTCGCAAAGATACCTTTTGTATTTACTATTGTTAATAAAGATGATGATGCTTTTGTGAAAAAGTTAAAGTCTACATTTATGCCTACTCATTATGAATTCGGTAAGATGATTGCTGAACTTTTGGGATATCAGATTATCAATCCTAATGAAAAAAAGGGAATTTTCTATATCAATGGAAATGTCATAAATGGAGATGCTGGCTGGTTTGAAGTGGATAAAAGTGATGGCAAAACTCTTAAAATCACAAAACATATGCCGTGATTTTATAGCGGTTAATTTAATGAAAGGAACGTATCATGAAAAATATTTTTAAATTAAGTTTATGTATGTTAATATTATTAACTGGTTGTGGTGGTAGTGGAAGTATTTTACCTGAAACTACATTACCCAATTTCCCAAATAATCCAGATAGTGGAGATTCAGACAACAATAATCCTACTAATCCAGGAGGAGAAACTGATCCGAATGAGCCTGGAGATGAAACGGATCAGAATGAGCCTGAAAATTCTTATGTAGATAAAAGTTCTCTAGCTTATTTGAGTGAAATGAAGTATTCTTTTACTCATAATAATAATGATGTATCTATTAACATAACTGATAATAATTTTATTGTAAATACAGGTAGTAGTGTTAATAGTACGGTATCTTTTAATTTAGAAGAATTTGTTAATTTAGATGATACTAAAATTATAAAGGCTATAAAAGATAATTTAGATAAAAATATAAAACCAGAATTAAGTGGTAATATAGAAACTCATAATGAGCTGTTGTTAGGTAAAAGTGAAGTGGATTTAGAATTTTCTGATTTTGGTATGTTAAGTAGTACTTTAAAAGGTACAGGAGATTTATCTTTTGCAGGTTATGTAAGGCATATACCTATCATATCAGGAAAAGATAGTATGGAAATAGCACAATATAATAATAATCCTACTTATAGTGATGATAAATCAAATTTTCAAAATAAAATGGAATTTGTAGGTCTTGCTTTTGGTGGGTATTTTATAGATTCAGAACCAAATACAATAGGAATTGGTACATCTAATCTTATTGGAACTACGAAATTAACAATTGATCCAACTAATAGTCAATTTATAGATTTAAATATAGATTTTAAAGATGTTGTATCAATTAATTATACTATTGATAAGAATAATAAATATTCTATTGCATTTTCTAATAGAAATAATAATCTTGGTTTAGATTTTGATGCATTAGGTGAGAATGCTTATTTTACATCTTCTTATTTTGGTGAACAAGTTATATCTGAGGTGGTAGGAACTTTAAGATTAACTAATCAAAAGTAAGGTGAGCAAGATCCAACACAAGAAATGAATATATCCTTTGGTGCTAAAAAACAATAATTATCAATGATTATTTATCCCTCTTGTATGTTCGGTGATACAAGGGGATTATTTATATTGAAAGAAGGTTATTTTTTATGTATAATAGTATGTATTGTTGAGAAATAATTGAAAGATTAAAAATGATTAAAGTGTTGTTTGTTTGTCTTGGTAATATATGTCGTTCTCCTATGGCTCAGTTTGTTTTTCAGCATATGGTAGATGAGGCTGGTTTGAGTGATAAGTTTGAAATAGATTCCGCTGGGACTGAACGTTATAATGAAATAAATCATGCGGGCATACATTATGGAACTAAAGACATTTTGAGGGAGATGAAAGTGCCTTTTAATGAGCATTATTCAAGACAAATTCGTAAAGCGGATTATGAACATTTTGATTATATTTTAGCTATGGATCAAAGTAATGTTGAAGATATTCAAGCTATTGTAGGTTTTGATAATAAACATAAAATTCATCGTTTATTAGATTTTGCAAGTGTTCCTCGTGATATTAAGGATCCTTGGTATACTGGTAATTTTGATGAAACTTATTGGGATATAGTTGATGGAGCTCAATCTTTTTTGAAATGGTTAAAGGATAATAATTTTTATTAGTTGAATTTTTGTATTTACAAGCTTTGAAAAATTTGATATAATCAATTTATAAACTCTTTGACAGGAGTAGTCTGTCCAAAATTTTTCAAAGACATTTCTTCATTATGTTTTTAACATATCTATTTATTCTTTCTTCATATAATATTTTTGTATTAGATTTATGGTATAATATGAAAATTTTATTCTTTATATAAATTCCACATATTTTTAATAAACTATTAAACCAATTAGATGGGTATCTTTTTTGATACCCATTTTTTTTATCAATTTTTATGATAAATAGGATATTGGTAAGGGTAAATGTAGTAATGTCTTATATTTTATTATAGCAATGGGGCACAGAGTTTTCTGTGCCCTTTTTTTATTTGATGAGTTCAATTTATTGATAATTAGGAGGTCATTATGGATACAAGTTAATTTGTCTTTTACTTTTATCATATCCAAGTGGATAAGGTAAATCTTTTTGTGTTTAGACTGGCACAAATCACCAATTTAAAGGCCACAGAAAATAATAATTCTGTGGCCTTTTTTTATATCAAAAATTTTAAAAAAGGAACAATCATGAAAAATAATATAAATGATACTAAATTGATGTTTGAACAAAAGAATCTTCCAACCATTCCCCAAAATCCAATAGATATTTCTAAATTCTTAAATCAGCAAGTGAGTATATTAAATGTAGAAAAGAGTTTATTGAATTGTAAGAATATTTCTGTAAGTAATTATAAGATTATGTTTGAGTATATTCAAAAACATGCTGAAATCATATTAGATGCTGAATTGATTTTAGCAGATGTCTTTAAAAATATGGCGAATAATCAAACAACTCAAATAAAAAATACCAAAACTAAAGCTCAAAAAATTTATGGACAATATGGACTTACAAAAGCTCAATATATTCAAATACAAAGGCTTAATGAGGATAGTGTTAATAAAGCAAAAGAAATTGCGAAAAAAGAGGCGAGGTTTGTAAATAGAAGTGATGCTTTGAGATTGGTGCAGAAAAAGCATAAGGAGGAAAATACAAAAGTATTTAATACAATTGGTGTATATGAAACTTCTTATCTTCCTACTCATAATAAAGATATAATTGAAAATCCCATAAATTATTGTGTGCTTTTTGCAAATGTTGGAATTGGTGAATGTTATTTAGAAGAAAATGGTTTTCATGCTATGGTCGCTAATGAATATTTACCAGAAAGAGCCAAGTGGTATAAAGAATTATATCCAAATTGTAATGTCATACAAGGTGATATAAATTATAAAATAGATGAGATTATTGAGGCTTATCAAAAAACTAATTGTCAAATGCTTCTTACCAGCCCTCCTTGTCAAACTTTTTCACTTGCTGGGAAAAGAGATTTTTCAGATCCAAGAACAAATCTTTTCATTCCTACTTTAAAAATCATAGAAAAAGTGATGCCTAAGTATATAGTAATTGAAAATGTTAAGGAGTTTTTAAATGCTAGTCCAGAAGAGTTAAAAGGTATTTTAGGTAAGCAATCTATAGGTAGTTATGTTAAGCAAAAACTTGAAAGTTTAGGATATATTGTAAATGTTGATGTGTGTGATTGTGCAGATTATGGAACCGCTCAATCTAGGAAAAGGGCTATATTCTTTGCTTCTTTGAAAGGGTTATGGAAATTCCCTAAAAAAGATAAGTATCGTATTGCTTTGTTTGAAGTAATTGGTGATTTGCCTTCTTTGGAAGCAGGGGAAAAATCTGATATACATCCTTTACATTATGCTCCAACTTTGCCAGAATGTCAGGTGAATTTTTTACGTCATACACCAAGTGGATGTTCGGCTCATGCAAATAAAGATGAGTGGAAACCTGTTAATGTAGATGGTTCAAAAAGTAATGCTAAGCATGATAGAAGTTTTGCTCGTAAAGATTGGGCTAAGCCTTCTTCTACTATCACTTCCGAATTTAGAATATTATGTAATTTACTTATCAATTCTTTTTTGGTAGTAGGAGTATTTTTATACCAACGAAGACTGCAAAATATTCCTTTTTCATTTATTATAGATGAAAACCAGTCAGTGATATTATCTATTTCATTTACATATATTTTATTTTGTGAAAAGTAATTATGTCTTACTATATATTTTATTTGCATTATATTTATCCTTTATTATGTGTATAACTGAAATTTACTATAAATAATTTATAGTATTGGGTTATAAGATTAGGCATCTACGCCACCTCTGTTTTGCCTAAAAGGGCATATATTATTAGAATTGTAAAATTTTAAAATTTTTATGAAAAAAGTGATATTTTATGAATTATCTGTTTTATTTACTTTTTGAATTATTTTGCACTAAATTTATTGGACTTTTAATTATTTTTCGCGCGTAAGGGCCTCTTATCTTTCTGATGAATTTGAATATAAGCTTTTTTAGGGGGTATTTTTGTGAAAATTTTATGAAGCGATTTTTGAATATCCCAATTTGGGTTTAGGTAAAATTGTATATATCATCCTTTGATAATTGTAATTATGGAGTAATTTATGAAGATTATTATTCAAGCAGGTGGTTTAGGTTCTAGAATGAAGAATTTAACTAATGTTAAACCTAAATCTTTAATTTCTGCCAAATATATGCCTATAATTTTTCATTTATTTAAAAAATATCCAAATGATGAATTTATTATTATTGGTGATTATAAATTTGATGTATTGGATAGGTATCTTGCAACATTTGCTAAAAATGTTAATTATATATTGATAAAATCCCATAAAAAAGGTAATGCCGCTGGTATTAAGGAAGCAGTGTCTTATATACCAGATAATGAACCTTTTATGATTATTTGGTCTGATATTATTTTATCTGAATCATTTTATGTAAATGAAATCAAATTAGGTTGCCAAGTAGGAATTGTGGATTTTAAGTGTTCTTGGAGTTTGATAAATGGAAGATTAGAAAAGACAGAAAAAACTGGTTGTGGTGTTGCTGGATTGTATGTATTTAATAATAAATCTTGGTTTATTGATTTTCCAGAAGATGGATCTTTTACTGAATGGTTGAGAAAAAAAGATATTCCTCTTTATCCTATTTCTTTAATGGGAAGTATAGATGTTGGTACCTTAGAAGCATATAATAAGATTAATTCAACTGTAAATAGAACTAGACCTTATAATAAAATAGAATTTATTGATGGTAAAGTTGTTAAAACAGGTATTACGGATGAGGCAAAGAAACTTATAGATAGAGAAGTTTTATGGTATAAAAAGATGAATGAGTATAAATTTGATTTTATACCTAAAATATATGATATAAACCCTCTTACTATGGAGTTTATTGATGGTAATAATGTATTTTTGATGGATTTTGATAAAAATACAAAAAAAATATTCTTGATAAAATTGTTATGGCATTATCTCAAATGCATAATTATGATGAAATTCAAGCATCGTATTTTGATATTTATACAGAGTATTTTAAAAAAACTATTTTAAGACTACAAACTGTTCAATATGCTATACCGTTTGCTTTTGATGATACAATTAAAATTAATGGTGTAGATTGTATTAATATTATGTATTATCCTCATAAATTAAGACAAGCAGTATTAGATACTTTAATGAATATATCTTTTTATCATCCTATTCATGGAGATTGTCAGCTTACAAATACTATGATTGATAAAAATGGTAAAATTTTTTTTATAGATGCTAGAGGGTATTTTGGTAAATCTCAAATCTTTGGTGATGTAAGATATGATTGGGCTAAAGTTTATTATGCTTTGGCTGGAAATTTTGATCAATTTAATATTAAAAATTTTGATTTAAATATAGAAGATAATAAAGTTGAATTTAATATTCATAGTGGTGGTTGGGAATTTTTAACTGATTATTTCTTATCAATTATTCCTAAAACTGAAGCTAGTATAAAAGAAATAAAGCTTATACATGCAATTATTTGGATGTCCTTGGCAAGTCATGCTTGGGAGGATTTTGATTCAATGTGTGTAGCTTTTTATAATGGAATATTTTTATTTAATGATTGGATAAAGGAGTTTGGTAATGTGTAGTGATTTATCTCTTTCTCCTTTATCTCACACTTGGATTTTTGATTTTGATGGTACTTTAGTTGAACATAATGGATATAAAAATGGGGAAGATAAGTGGTTGCCAGGGGCACTAGAGTTTTTAAGAAGTATTCCAGAAAATGATTATATTATTATTTTAACAGCCAGATTTGAAGATTGGGCTTTTTTAAAGACAAAGGAATTTTTGAAAAAATACCAAATTAGATATAATCAAATACTTTTTAATATACCTCAAGGGGAAAGAATTTTATTTAATGATAATAAACCATCTGGTCTTAAATGTGCTTATGCAATTAATAGAGATAGAAATGAAGGTTTAGAAAATTTTAGTTTTGTTATTGATAAAAATAAATAAAGGAGTTACTTATGCAAATATTAAAACCTATAATTCATGAAACTATTTGGGGAGGTAATAGACTTACTCAATTTACAGATAGTAATTGTGTGAAAATTGGACATTTATATTCAGCTATTGATACAAAAGATTTTAATAGTAGTTTCATTTATGGTGAATATAAAGGCAAAACTTTACATCAATGGTTTATTGAAAATCGTGATAAGTATGGATTAGGTAATTATAATGAACTTCCTATTTTAATGGCCTTAGTTGAAGCCGATGATGATTTATCTATTCAAGTTCATCCTGATGATGTAGATGCAATGAAGTTAGAAGGTAAAACTTTTGGTAAAAATGAATCTTTTTATATTATCCAAGCTCCAACAAAAGGTTGGATGTATAATGGATGCAAAGCTAAAAATGTAGAAGAGATGAAAGAAAAAATTTTAGAAAATAAAATAGAAGATGTTCTTGATACTATACCTTGTGAAGTTGGTGATTATGTATATGTTGTTGGAGGTACTTTACATGCTGCTACAGCAGGTTCTTTAAGTTTTGAAATTGAAGAAAATTGTGAACATACATATAGATTTTTTGATTTTAATCGTGTTGATAAGAATGGTAAAAAAAGAGAATTGCAAATAGATAAAGCTTTGGCTTGTTTGGATGTAAATAAAAAATCAAAATCTAGAGTTTATAATAATGATGATCCTATTGAAGAACGTATGTATATTACAAGACATATTATTGGTAAAGATTTTTTTGAAAATATAAGTGATATGTTTTCTTTTGCTGTTATGATAAAAGGTGAAAAATTTTATGATAATGTAAGAGTATTACCAGGAACAGCAATTTTATTAGAGCCTAGTGAAATATTAGATGTAAGTAATTCTGAGTGGATTATTGTAACTCCTAAGGTAAAGGAATAATTTAATGAAACGTATTTTTTCACCTAGTATTATGTGTGCAAATTTTAATAATCTTAAAGAGGAAATAACATCTTTGGATAATGCTGGAGCTGATATTTTCCATATGGATATTATGGATGGTGAGTTTGTTCCTAATTTTGCTTTATCCTGGCATGATTTTCTTGTTGTACGTAAATTAACTAAGAAATCTTTAGATGTTCATTTAATGGTTAAAAATCCTTCACTGTATTTACCTTATGCATATAAATATGGAGCTGATATAATTTATATTCATTATGAATCAGGTCATGCAGAAAAATATCTTAAAGATATTAAAAATAATGGTCGTAAAGCTGGATTGGTAGTTAATCCATTAACAGATTTAGAACAATTTAGAGATTTACTTCCTATAATTGATAAACTTTTGGTAATGCGTGTGAATCCAGGATTTGCTGGGCAAAATGCAATACCACAAGTAGAAGATAAAATTGAGAAATTAACTCAGATAAAAAATCGTAAATTTACAATTGCATTAGATGGTCAAGTATCCCCAGAAATTATTAATAAATGGAGCGCAAAAGGTGTCGAGGAATTTATTTTAGGTACAGCAAGTGGATTATTTGGAAAAGATAAAAGTAATATGAATTATAAAACAATATTAAGTAATTTACAATTTTATAGAGGGTAATAATGAAAAAAATATTAGTAAATATATTATGTTCATTTATTCCTAATAAATTAAAAAGGGATAATTTAAGAAAAAAATTGATGAAAGATAAATATTATGAACTTGAGATAAAAATTGAAGAACTTAGAAGACAAATAATTCCTTTTAAACCTGAAAATTATATATTTAATGGAAAAAATAATAAGTTGTTTATTTGGGATAATAATAAAAATATATATGTTGAGACAACTAAAGTAATACCAGGTTTAAATATAACTATAAATGGAGATAATAATTTAATCAGAATTGGATGTCCAGAAATCATACAAGGTTTAAATATAATATTAGATGGAAGTTCTCACTTTGTTAGTATTGGTAAACATACTGAAAATTATGAAGGTTTTATTCGAAATGCTACTATTTATCTTGCAGATTTTACAGGGTTAGGTGGTTGTGAATTTATAATAGGTGATAATGTTCGAATTAATAAAAATGTTTTATTTGTTGTTACAGAACATAATAATAAATGTATTATAGGTAATTGCTGTCGTTTTGCTGAGGATTCTATTGTTTTTGCTGCTGATGGACATTCAGTAGTAGATAAAGACACAAAAGAATTATTAAATAGAGCTAATAAAACATTGGTAATAGGTGATTATTGTTGGATCGGCTTTCGTGCATTTTTAACTAAAAATGCTTCATTGGCACATCATACAATAGTAGGTGCTATGGGTGTAGTAACGAAGAGATTTGATCAACCTTATAGCATTGTTGCGGGGAATCCTGCTAAAATTGTAAAGACAGGAGTTGAAAGAATTAATTGTATGCCAGATGAGTATGAAATATTAAAAAAAAATAATAAGTTATAATTATTATAATGGTAGGTAAATTATGTTAACTAATTATCAAAAAATTACTTCATTTTATAATGAAGTTTGTAAATTTTGTAAGCCAGGAGAGTATAATGTTTTGTTACATAAACATTTAGGAGATGTAGTTTATGCTATAGCAATGAATGATGAGTTTAAAAGGCAATATGGTGAAGAATTACATTATATAGTACGCCCTCAACATGAGTTTTTGATGAAAATGTTTAATGTTAGTAATTATTCATTGTTGGATATATCTAAATTTGAAAAGTATGTTAATAATATGGAATTTCCATATTTATCATCTGCTCACAATCCTTCTCATAAATTTGATATGATATGTAAGAATTTGTTTTCTTCTATTCCTTTAAAATCGGTACCATATATATTGGATGGTGATTTAAATTCATTTTTTTTGTTTGATAATTATTTTTCTTTTCGTTGGTTATTAAATACGGGTTTAAATATTGATAATTTTAAATTTCCTCTTCCTAAAAATAGATTATCTGTGAGTTCACAATTATTAAATAAGTTAGAGAGTATATCTCCTATTGATAAGATAGTACTTATTGCTCCTGAGGCATCTACTGCATTGGAATTTCCGGTTGAATTTTGGAATATAATTGCAAATAAAGTATATTCAAAAGGGTATAAGATTGTAGTTAATAGTAGAAAATATAAAATTAATCATGGAATATCTGTTTTTGATTTAGGTTTATCATTGGAAGAAGTAGTAGAATTAGGATTAAATTGTGCTTATGTTTTTTCTTTACGTTCTGGATTATGTGATGCTCTTGTAGGTTTAAAAGATAGATTGTATACTTTTTATCCTGCAATGTTGCATAGGGAGATTAATTCTTTGAATATGTGTTTTGTTCCATCTCCTAATGTTAATGAAATAGAAATTTTAGGTTGGAAAATTTCTAATGTTATATGGGAAGGGGAAGATTTGACTTGTTCGTTGCAGAAATATATAAATTCATTATATAGATTATATTTAAAAGAAAAAATAAAAACATTTATATATTTTTTTAATTCTGAACGTCGTAAGAAACATAAATTTTGGAAAAATTTATGGAAAGATTTATGTGGTTATTCAAAAATTTATCTAGAAAATAATGTAATGAATAAAAATAATAAAAATTTTTCAAATGTTAAAATTAAATTTAGTATTATTCCTATTTTTTCTAGGATTTTTATAAAAAAAAATGAAGATGAATGGAGTATTAAAAGACTATATTTAGGAGGTGTTATTTATCATAAAATAAATAATTATGGTGAATGGAGATTATCTTTTTGTGGTTTTCAACTTTGTTCATTTAATAAACAAAGGAAAAGTTTGTTATTTTTTAATCTTTCCAATCTAAATTGGCAAAAAAAATGGTTGTCTGAATTAGATGATAAAATAGATACTAGTTGTGATGATGTATATTTATTGAGGCATAATATTGGTGAAACTTATGTGGAACTTATGCATATTAAAGATAGAATTAAATCTAATAATTCTAAAAAGCCGGTTGTAATTGTTTGGCGTAAAAAATATATAAATTTTTATAAAATGTTTATACCTGCATATATCAATTTGCAATATATTCCTTTAAGACAGTCTGAGATTCATAAGATGTTTGAAGGAACAAGTGATAATTATAAGGATGTTGTATTAACTTGTAGAAATCATAGATTCTTTTGTTCTACCCCAAAAATTGCAGAAAATATTAAAAAGGACTTAGTATATAATCCAAAATTAAATTTTTATTCATATATTTTGAATGCAATTAATTTAACTACTAGTTCTAATATTATAACTCCTTATATTAGTGATGAATTGTCTCAACGTGTAGATGATTTGATGCAACGTATCGGACTTTCTGATAAATTTGTAATAATTGCTCCAGAGGCAACTTCTTTAATAGCTATGGATTCAGATTTCTGGAATGATTTAGTTCAAGAATTTATAAAAAAAGGATATGATATTTTTTCTAATCAATATTTTGATCAGTATAATATAAAAAATGTTAAGACTTATAATATTATGCTTGATGAATTATTTCTTTTATCTAAACGATCTTGTGGAATTATATCTATGGCTAGTGGATTATCTGTTTTTTTGACAGCAGCAAATGTATCTATGGATTTAATTTATACGGGATTTCAAAATAAAAAGCTTTCATATACTTCTTCTTTGGTAATGCAAATATATTCAGTGTATAGTTTACCTTATGTTGATAAAAATATTGTTAAAGAGTATGATATTATGAAATTTGATAAAAATGAAATAAAAAATATGATATTAGCAAGATATTAAATTAAAAAAATCGTTTACATTTCATAACTATCGCGATATGATAAAACTGTATGGCAAAGTGTATAGCATAAGATGAAATTTTATCGTGAAAATGCCTAAAATCCTTGATTTTTTAGTAGGCGGTATGGTTCCGGCCATCTGCACCGTTTCAAAATTTCTAATTTATTATTTTTTATATTATATTAAAAAGACCTTGCGGGAGGCAAGGTCTTTGGTTTAATACACTTTGTTATCTTGTGCGTTGAAGTTTATTCAAATATGTTTGTTCCCAATTTGGTATTTTTGTAAAGCCACAACCTTCATACTCAAAATCTTTAGGGTTTACTAATAATTTAGGTGGAGTATTTAGATTTGGGTTATTAGAGCAATATAGTTCATCTAATTCCTTTGAAAGTATTTCAATAAATCTTAAATCGCAATTATAACACATTA
>CALXQL010000016.1 GCA_944390685.1 uncultured Alphaproteobacteria bacterium
CCGTTTTCCTTCTATTTTATCCCACGTATCAAAAATGATACTAAATATAGATTAAACTATATCTAAAACATAATATATCAAAAAAAAATATAATTGTAAATATAAAAAATCCCCTCAAACGAGGGGAGGGGATTTATTTCATTTTATACAATATCGCACACGACGAACCACAAGAAGGGATTTTTGGAACATTTGATGTATGGGAAGAGGTTCCAGAAGTACTTGTAAATTTTACCTCTCCTCCGCCTCCACCAATACCACCAAAAATTTGGGTTATTGTTTTTGTGGTTTTATAACCGTTTATTATATTTATTGTGATTGGTGATGTAAGGGAATTACTACTAGAACCACCACCACCACCACCACCACTTCCTCCAGTCTCAAATGATAAACCTTCAAGTCCATCATTACCGTTAATTAAACCTTGTCCACCACCTACAGATTTTCCTCCTGTATAAGGTCCACTTCTTCCTCCATTAGCTCCATAACCAGTACCACCACCACCACCACCAGCACCAATACCACCACCACCACCACCTATATAAAAAGATATACCAAAAGGACTATATAACATACTACCACCTGCACCACCACCCCCAGCAACAAAATAATAATCTTTTTCACCAAAATTTAATTTTACCCAAGATCCACCACCACCACCATCACCTCCAATAATGCTCTTGGTATTCTCTCCATCACCACCACTACAAAGTATATATGATGATGTTAATGGTAGATAAAATACATATTGTAATGGGGTACCACTTTTACCAAAATTATCTATACCTTTACCACCAGCACCACCTCTCAATCTAACTAAATACCATCCAGGTTGAAGTGTTCCAGTTGGGCATGATGCACTTCCTGGGCTTCCGCTTGCAATTTGTGTAAAATTATCTAATGTTAAATCTCCAATATTTATACAACCTGTTTTAGAATCATTTACAATACCATTACAAGGTTTACATGAGCTTTGTCCCGTTGCATTTTGGTATTGACCGGCAGGGCATGGGGTGCAGCTTGTACTTGTGCCGTTTCCGTATGTTCCCGCAGGGCAGGCGAGACACTGGAATAGGTCTGCTTTTGTTAGTGTTGGGATTATACCCAATGAAAGGGTGCTTAAAATCCCAAGTGTTTTGTTTAGTTTCATTGTCTTCTCCTTTCTTTGTTCGTTAAGTTTGGGAGAGGAAAAGTTTTTGGTGAACGAACGGACTTTTCCTCATAACTGGGAGGGGAAAGCGAAGGTAATCGGACAACATAACTTTCCCCATATTCTTTATTTACATTTTGATGGTATGAGTTTATATGTGCCACCAGGGCATTTATCCACACCTTTATCAACCTTTATATATGTTCCAGATGGGCATTTGGGATATTTACATGATGTGGAATATTTATCATCGGTATATTGACCCAATGGGCATGGTTCACATTTTCTTGTAGTTGTATTATAAAAATAATAACAACTTTTACATGTGCAGCCATTTGAAGTATAAGTTGCTTCAGCATCAGTTCCACAAGCACCAGTTGGAGGCACACAATATTTACTTAATATAGATGTTAATTGAGATGTTGTAGCAGAGTATACTACACTTGATAATCCCGTGCATAATACACACGAAAGTATAATTGATTTTATCTTTCTTTTCATGTTCGTTTTCCCTTTTCATTATCCCATGTATCAGGATAATGGCCGGGCAGTTCAGAAATCACATTAGACAATGACTTTATAGCTTTTAGAATATAATGATTATATTCCTCTTGTATGGCTATAACTCCCCAACCACAATGGATTGGGGCTTTGGATATAAAAAAAGATACTACAAGAGTATCAGTGTTTATTATACCCTGTCTAATGTTAGGCTTCTGACAGCCCGTATCATCTCTGATACTAAATATAACTATTCGTTATATCTATTTTTCAATATAGCATATTTTATTTAAAAGTAAAATAGTTTTTTATTCTTGCATTGTTTTATATTTTTATTTATCATTTTTTTATGGTTGAAAATGTGAATTATTTCTTTAAATCTTTACGTGATTTTAATGGGGTGGGGGCGAAGTTCTTTTCTTCGTTAGAAAGGTTATTGAAAGTTAATCCTAATGTTTTGGATTTGCTTTTTCACATACCTTATGATTTCATTGATAGACGATTTTATTCTTTTTTATCTTCGGTGCAAGTGGGTAAATTTGCCACTTTGAAATTAAAGGTAGTTCAACATATTAGTCCTGGGAAATATAGGGGGAGAAAATCTCCTTATAAAATTATTTGTGCAAATGAAACTGGAAATATTTCTCTTGTCTTTTTTCAAATTTATGATTATACAAAGCAATTTTTATCTGTGGGTAGGGAAATTGTTGTCAGTGGAAAAATATCTCTTTTTGATGGCGAACTTTCTATCAATCATCCAGATTATATATTGCCAATTGAAAAAATAGAAGAGATTCCTTTGATGGAGCCTGTATATCCTTTGACTTATGCTGTAAGTAATAAGATGATGGTTTCTTTATTGAATAAAGTGTTGGAAAATTTACCTTCAATTGATGAGTGGCAAGTAGATGCAGCTATTTCTTTTAGTGATGCTTTTCGTATATTGCATACAGATTTTTCCAATATGAAGTTAAGAGAAATGGCTAAAGAAAGGCTTGTTTATGATGAAATTTTAGCAAATCAACTTTTACTTTCTTTGCTTAGAAAGAATTTTAAAAAGCATAAAGGGGCAATTGTTAAATCATTTGGACAATTTAGAAGTGCTGTTTTAAAATCTTTGGGGTTTGATTTAACTAATGCTCAAAAAAGAGTGATAAGTGAAATTTTAATGGATCTTCAATCCCCTTATAAAATGTTAAGACTTTTACAAGGTGATGTGGGAAGTGGTAAAACTATTGTCGCTATTTTATCTCTTTTAGAAGTGGTGGAGGTTGGTGGGCAAGGGGCTTTTATGGTTCCGACTGAAATATTGGCAGAACAACATTTCAATTCTTTTATTAGCATTTTGGAAAAGGCTTCTTTGAAGGATAAAGTTAAAGTATTATTGTTAACCGGAAAGGACAAAGGAAAGGTAAAAGCACATAAACTTCAGCAAATAAAAAATGGTGAAGTTGATGTGGTTATTGGAACGCACGCTTTGTTTCAAAATTCAGTAGAGTTTAAAAATATGCTTTTGGCTGTGATTGATGAACAACATAAGTTCGGTGTGCATCAACGTTTTGAACTTTCAAATAAAGGAAATGGTATAGATGCGAATCTTTTGGCTATGACTGCAACCCCTATACCTAGAACTTTGGCTTTGACTTCGTTTGGTGATATGGATTTATCAGTTATTGATGAGATGCCTCCTAATAGAAAGATGATAGAGACTAATTTATGGAGTATATCAAAGTTGAATGTGATAGTTAATCTTATCAAATCTAAATTGGAAACAAATCAAATTCAAAAACTTTATTGGGTTTGTCCTTTGGTAGAAGAAAGTGAAAAATTAGATTTATCTGCTGTATTGGAAAGATTTGAACTTTTGAAAAATGAGTTTGGGGATAGTGTTGGTTTGGTGCATGGTAAAATGAAACCTGATGAAAAAGAACTTGTAATGAAAGAGTTTGCAAATATAAATGGTAAAATTAAAATACTTGTTGCAACTAGTGTCATTGAAGTGGGGGTTAATGTTCCAGAAGCTACATTGATGATTATTGAACATGCAGAAAGGTTTGGGCTTTCTTCACTTCATCAACTTCGTGGTAGAATTGGAAGAGGGGGAGATAAGTCAACTTGTCTTTTGCTTCATAGTGATAAATTAACTATGCAGGCGAGGGCTAGACTTTCAATTATGAAACAAACAACTGATGGTTTTAAAATTGCTGAGGAAGATTTAAAACTTCGTGGGGCGGGTGAATTGTTGGGAAGTAGGCAAAGTGGTGAAATGGAGTTTAAAATTGCTGATTTATCTTCAAATATAGATATTTTTCTTGCCGTTCAACAAGATGTGAAAAATATTATGGAACAAGATCCTTTGCTTTTATCCAATAGAGGTAAGAATCTTCGTATCTTATTGAAATTATTTGATTTTAAGGGGCAAATGAACAATTTATTGGCGGGATAATAAATTATTTAATTTTCTTATTGACAAAATAAAATAGTTTTGTATAATTATTTTGTTATTAAGGAGTTTATTGTGATTATAGGAACAAAAAATAAAGGTGATTTAAATAATAATTTTTCATTTTTGAAAACTACTTCCAATCAATTTAAAAAGATTGTTGGAACCAATAAACCTGCGCAACCAATAAATGATTTGGAAATTTTATTACAGGAAGCACACTTTGTAAAAGTATTGGTTGATTATGCTATGCCTATTATGTTGGAAAAGTATTTGCAAAATACAAATTTATCCTTTTCCGATAAAATGGATAATAATTCTATTTCTTTTATTAAGGCTCCTAATAAAAAAGCTTCAAGAATTAAGAAAAAGCTTGAAGAGGATAGTGTAGGGGATTATCAAAATATTTTGGATTATGTTAGATGTGGAATTTCATTTCCAACTTTGGAAAGTTTATTTAATTTTGTAAATTTTGCAAATGAATTTACTTTTTCCCCTTTGGATTTCAAAGATTTTGAAGGTTTAGATTTATTGAATGCTCTTCCTAGATTTGTTTATGGGGTTAATAATTTTGCAATTGATAATTTATCCGATGAGTTATTGAAAACTTATTCTTTCCTTAAAAAATCCGTTAATTTGAAGTATACTGAATTTATGGATTATAAACTTTATATGAAAATACCTTTGATGGGTGAAAACAATTATATGATTGTTGAAGTTTTATGCACTTTGCATGAATTTAATAAGTGTTATGAATTAACTCATTATTTATATGAATTTGCAAGAGATTTGGCTAAATCAAAGGATTTTTTGAATACTGTTTCTCCGGAAATTGTTTCAAAATATTTTAATGCCATTATTTGTTATATTCATCAAAAAAAAGTTATTTCTTTGTATAATAATAGAAATAATAAGAATAATTTACAAATGTTTAGTGCCCAAAGTAAATCCAATCTTTATAAAAAAGATATGGAAAATTTGGAATATGATTATGCAGATATTTTAAATACTAAATTGATAATTGAATCTGCCGGTCAAAAATATCAACAACAATTGGTAAATATTATTGATAATCTTATAAGTGAAAGAGGTTAAAATGAAAGTCATCATTCAAGATAATAAAATTTTTCAAGTTACAGAATATAATAAAAAGCTTCATATGCCTAAAATAGCATATATAAGAGATGTCAGTAGAATTTATAAAATGATTTATTGGGGGCAAAAAAGTCAAGCTTTTAATAATGAATATTTCCTTTTTCGTTTCAATAAAGTAAATGGTGTTTTTGATAAACCTACTTTCTTTAAGGATCCAGATATCAGTAATATTAATGATGACATGTTTTTATCAATAGAATCTTTTTATAGAGAAGTATTCAATATCATTAAACGTAGATATATTTTAGGTTATATGGTAAAATTTTATAAAAAAACTATTACAGATAATCTTAAATTTAGTGATTTTTATATTTCAAGTGATACTCATAAATCTATTTTAGCAAAAATCATTTCAGAAAAAATAAAACAAGAATTTTCAGCTGATTCTGTCGCTTCTTATGTTGAAAATATTGCTGCTTCTTTGAAAGTGCCAGAAAATTTGATAAATGCTTTTAAAAGGGCTTTAATAAATACTTTTTATGATGGTGAGGTTGATAAATCCGTTCAAAATAGAATTGTAAATAATATTATTTCAGAAGAAAACTTAAAATCTCAAAATGATTTTTATGATGTAAATTCTTGGCAAAATATTTTGGATACAATATTGTATAATAGAAAACTTGTTAGTGAAATATATTCAAAATTTAATAAAACTAGGTAATTATTTTATTCTTTTTGAATAAACTGGTATTTTGAATATTTACTTCTTGAACTCAAGAAAATAAAAAATATTTGATTATGTGTGAATTTTAAGATGGTCGGGGAGACAAGATTTGAACTTGCGGCACCTAGTTCCCAAAACTAGTACTCTACCAGACTGAGCTACTCCCCGTTTTGAAAATATCATTATTTTATCACTTAACTTTTTTTTTGCAAGTCTTTTTTTATTATTTTTTATTTATGTAGTTGATTTTATTTTCTTTTGTTTTATTATTAAATTCTAAATTTATAGGGAGTTGTTTGTTTGAAAAAGATTTTTTCTTATCTTTATAATAGTTTTATGGAAGATTTTTTGAATTTTCCTTTGTGGATTCCTGTATTTTTATCTTTGGGTATTGCTTTTTATTTTAATATGTATGATGAACCGAAGGAATGGTTAGTAAATTTAATATTTGGAATCAGTTTATTTGTTTTTATTTTCATAAATGTTGGTAATTCTTCAGATAAAATTAAAAAATATAAAAAAATTTTTGCTTGGTCCACATTAAAATATATTTTAAAAAAGATTCTTAAATTTGCTGTGTTTATTTTCTTTTTTCCATTGGTTGGGCATATTACTTTATTCATTTTAATTGGTTCTTGGTTTTATTCTTTGGTAGAATATTCAAAATTTTTTAAATATTTTGCTTTACTTTATGATAATTCTTTGATGAAAGGGATTGTAAATGGGGTAATGAAATTATTTACTCCAATCATTAGATTATTAAAAAAAACTATTATTTTTAAATTTTTTCGTTCGGTTCGTAGGGCTTCTCATAAAAAGAAAAATAATATACATAGTGTATTGAATTTGATTATCAATAAAACAAAAAATGTATACAAATTTATACTTAAATTATTTATTAAATTTTTTCATAATCCCTTATTTTTATTTATTATTTTTTTGAATAAAAAATTTAGGGAAGGGATTATTTATATTAAAAATTATATAGTGAAAGGTATTAATTTATTCATTCCTTCCTATATTATTGATGGGGTGGTTAAGTTTATACTTTCCCTTAATTTCGTATTGTTTTTTTGTATTTTTGGTTTTTTCTTAATCAAAATTAAAACTAATATGTTAGATACCCATCTTTTATATAAAAAAATTGATAATGCAAAAGTAATTGCACGTCTTGTAGAAGTGGAATATTTTGATAAAGGGTATAGATTTACTCTTGATAATGTTGATATTGTCAATTATGCGAATCTTAATCTTGATAAAATAAGAGTGAAATCGCCAAGGAAGTTTGGGATCCCAGTTATTGGTGAATATATACAATTTGAAACAGATTTGATACCTCCTTTTTATCCAGATGTGGTGGGAGGTTTTGATTTTGCTAGGTATTCTTATTATGAAGAGTTATCTGCAAGTGGAAAAATATTTAATCCTTGGGCTTATATTATTGTGGATAAGGAAAATTCAATTCTTGATAAACTCTATTTTAAATTTTTGAATATGAGAGATAGCATTAATAAGAAAATTGAAAATGCGACTTCTTATGACACTTCTGGTGTAATTATGTCAATGATGACGGGTGAGAGGTATTCTATTTCAAAAGATATTACAGATGCTTATAATGCTTCTGGAATTTCTCATTTGCTTTCAATTTCTGGTATTCATATGACTTTGATTGTAGGGGCAATGTTCTTTTTAATTCGCTTTTTGCTTGCATTTTGTATGCCTATTTCTTCAAGATATAATACAAAAAAAATTGCAACTTTTTTTGCTTTGATTATGGCAATATTTTATTTGTTATTAAGTGGTGCAAGACTTCCTACTCAAAGAGCTTTCATCATGATTTTGTTAGGATTAATTGCAATTTTGATTGATAGAAGTCCTTTTTCCATAAGGTTTTTATCCTTAACAGCATTGGTTATTTTGATTATTTCTCCTCAGGCTTTGATAAATGCTGGATTTCAAATGTCGTTTTTGGCGGTGCTTTCTTTGATTAAACTTTATGAACTTCGTAGGTATTGGCTTATACCTATTGATGATAAACATAGTATCAAAGGGAGATGTTTATCAATTGTAAATATTTTATGGGGTAATATTTTAACTGCTTTATCTACGGCTTTGGTTATTGCTCCGATTGTCATTTATCATTTTAATAATTTCCAAATTTATAGTGTTATTGGTAATTTTTTTGCAATTCCTATATGTAGTATAATAGTTATGCCGTTTATTTTGATTAGTTTTATTTTGATGCCTTTTGGTTTGGAATTTATTTCATTAAAGGTGGTGGAATTTGGGGTGAGTATTATAAACTTTATTGCGTATAAGATAGAGGTTCTTCCTTATTCAAATTTAATTGTAAAATCTATGAACATAGAAATATTGTTTGTAATTATTTTAGGGTTATTATGGTTTTTCATTTGGCAAAAAAGATGGCGTTTCTTTGGATTGATACCTGTTGTATTGGGGCTTGTAATTTATATTATTTCTCCTGTTCCATCGGTATTTGTAAATAAGTTTGGGAATACTTTTGGTGTTGTGGATAATAATAATCTTAATGTAGTTAATTTTTCAAAATATACACCTTATTTTTCTTTATTAAATGCATGGAGTAGAAAAGCAGGAGGTGTAAAGATTGATAATTCTTCATCTAATAGTTTTAATGTTAATGGCGTTAATCTTGCATTGGTTAATAAGTTTAAAGATTATAAAAATGTTTGTTTGAGTGATGTGGATATTTTATTTACTACATTTGATAAAAGTAAGGCATTTTTTAAGTGTGATAAACCTGTATTTGATAAGAAATTCTTTCGCAATCAAAAAGGGGTAGAATTTTATTTTGATAATGGTAAAATTTATTATAAATCTATTGCTCAAT
Organism: uncultured Alphaproteobacteria bacterium; assembly: GCA_944390685.1. Taxonomy (GTDB): domain Bacteria; phylum Pseudomonadota; class Alphaproteobacteria; order Rs-D84; family CACZYB01; genus CACZYB01. The sequence continues at coordinate 8,783 of CALXQL010000016.1, forward strand.
ATATGGGGCATAGGCCTTGGAATACAAAAAATTGGGTGCAAGATTATGCTGTGCCAATTGATGCGTTAACAGATTTGAAATTTTTAAAGTAGGTTAAAATGCTTATTGTTGATAATGTTTCAAAATATTTTGGTGCGGATTTGATTTTTAAAGATGTTTCTTTTTCAGTGGGAGAAAAAGACCATCTTGTTATTTGTGGTAATAATGGGGCAGGTAAAACAACTCTTCTTAAAATCATCGCAGGAGAGATGGATTTTGATGGCAAAATTTCTTTGGTCGCAGGGTTTAAAAATATTGGCTGGCTTAAACAAGTTATTGATGATAAGTATCTTGATTTATCAGTTTTGGATTTCATACAAAAAGGTAGAAATTTAAATGAAATAGAATCTCAAATAACTCAATGTTATAATGAACTTGCATCTCAATCTTTATCAAGCGAAGATGAGAAAAAACTTTATGATTTAATTGAAAATTTACAGGCTAAATTTGATTCTTTGGGTGGATATAATGCTCAAAATGATTTATATAAAATCATTAAAGGTTGTGCAATAGATGATGACTTATTAAATATGAAAATGGGTGAATTATCTGGTGGGCAAAAGTCTAGGGTAGCCTTTGCAGAAGTGTTATATTCTGCTCCTGATGTATTGCTTCTTGATGAACCAACAAATCATTTGGATATGCAAACAAAAGATTGGATTTTAAATTATATTATAAATTATAAAGGGGCTGTAATATCTATATCTCATGATGAAGAATATCTTAATGCTGTTTCCAATAAGGTTTTATTTATTGATGATAGGACTAAAACAGCAGAATTGTTTGCTATGTCTTATTCTCAATTTTTAGATGTCATTAAATTAAGAGATGATTATTTGGCAAAAACTTTGAAATCTCAAATGAAAAAAATAAATGAGATGGAAGCTTGGGTGAGATCTATGAAGGGAAGATCCGCCAATTTGGAGCAAAAGGTTTTAACAAGAGAAAAAATGATTCAAAAATTAAAAGATAATTTGGTGGAACCTCCTAAAAAATCAAAAGAAGCAAATATTTCTTTCAATGTAAAAAATGTGATTGATAAATCTCCTTTATCAGTTAGTGATTTAACTTTTTCTTATGACACAAAAAGGCTTATTCATAAATTGAATTTTTCACTATATCCAGATGAAAGATTCATCATAGTTGGAAAAAATGGAGTGGGTAAAACAACTTTGTTAAAATTGATTGCCGGCATTTTAAAACCTTTGAATGGGAAAATAAATCTTGCAAGCAAGACCATTTTAGCATATTATGCACAAGAACAGGAAAATTTGAATTTGAATAATACTATTATTGAAGAAGTAAATTCAAATGAATATACAGAAAAGCAATTAAGAGCTTTGTTAGGTAATTTTAAATTTTCAGGAGATAAAGTTTTTCAAGTAATTGGAACTTTGTCCCCAGGTGAAAGAAGTAGGCTTTCTCTTTTAAAATTATGTATGAAAAAACCTAATTTAATGTTGCTTGATGAACCAACAAATCATTTGGATATTCAAACAAAAAGAATTTTGGCATCTGCTTTGTTGGATTATAAAGGAACTATTTTGATGGTATCTCATGATTGGGAGTTTTTAAAAGAATTTAATGTTTCAAGAATGTTATTGCTTCCATCTGGGAGAGTTTTAGATTTTGATGAAAATGTTGTTAAACGATATGATGTTGATGATTAATTTTGGAAAGATGGCAGAGTGGTTGAATGCGGTAGTCTCGAAAACTATTGATAGAAATTATTCTATTCGGGGGTTCGAATCCCCCTCTTTCCGCCATTTGATAGTGAAGGCGTTGAAAGGATCCGTATACAACCTTGTTCGCTTCTAAATTCCTCGCTAACACCGCTCGTCATTAAGGTCTCACAAGAACGTGTTCGAATCCCCCTCTTTTTGCCATTTGATAGTGAAGGCGTTGAAAGGATTAGCGTTAATTATTAAGTTTTAAATTTTCATTTGATTATTTTCTATTTTTGTTATATAATCTTGCTAGATTTAGTAATTTACTAAATTTAGTATCCGAGAGGGTATGGGGCTAATCACAATGGCTCTATAAGCAATATAACCCAACTTTAAAGGTTGGGGAGATGTCTTTTGCATATTTTTATGCGATTGACGCCGTTTTGATATTGCTTTCGGTTATTGTGAACTCTCCAACCGCTCTTTGATATGAGTGGTTTAATTTTTATAGGAGAATGAGTTCATGAAAAAAATTTTATTTATGACATTATTATGTGGAATAATTATATCTAATAATGTGAATGCTGATGTAAATTTTTCTGGATTGCCAGAATATCAAGTTGAACAAGCAAAAAAAGATCAAATTTTTAATGATAATTATTTAGATACCGAAAATAAAAAAGAATATAGAGAAAAAGAAAAACGTATTGAAGAGTTTTATGATTTTTTCCATAAAAATTTTGATTTAACAATAGATAATTGGAAAAAACTTTCTGATGTGGAAAAAATAACTAAATTATTGGATTTTTTAACAAATTTATCAGAAGAAAATAAAGAAAAATTGAATAATATGAATTTTTTAACAGATGAGGCAACCAAATATTTTTATGTAGAAAAATATCAAGATGAATTTATGGAAAATGTTGCAAATTTAGAAGGTAAAACAGAAGAATTAAAAGTTACAACAGATAAAGGTAAAGAGATTCCTTTGACAAGAACTACCTGGATTGATGAAAATGGTAGAAAATATACAAAAGATATATATCATTATGATAGTGGTGATTTAATAGAGTTAAAAGAAAATAATCAGGCATTTTATGATTATTATGATATAACATCTTATGATGGTGTATATTATGTATTTTCAAGAGGTTTTTCAACAGATGGTAATCCTCAAAAAACTGGGGCCTCTATAGGTGCTTCTTTGCCAGAAGGTTATACTGTTGCTAAAGATAGGTCAGATCATTTATCTGATGAGGAAAAAGGTAGACTTATTGTTATACCAAAAGATACCAGTTTGTTACCAGATGGTGTGGAAATTATAGATGATGGTAGAGGTGGTAAAATAGTAAAAGCACCAGAAAGTGCATATAAACCAAATGGTAATCTTGCATTAAAAGCAGATCCTACATTACAAAGGACTATATCTATTAGATCTTCTAAAACTATTGAGCATAATTATTTTAATTCAACCACAGCAATAGATGAATTTATGACACAAGAAGGAAATATTAGTACCACTTATGGTAGAGATAGATCTTTATCTGATATGAATGATATTTATTATACAAATTCAAGAATTGATATTGATAATAATAAAACTAATTTCCAAACAGAAAATGGTGTTTGGACTGATTATCAAGGTCCAGATTTTGATAAGTCTTCTTATAGTTATGATGCAGAACAAGATATTTATATTCCTACTAATGATTTTATAAACAAAATAAATTCAAAACAAAAATAAATTGGAGAGAAATAAAATGAAAAGAATTTCAATTTTAACTTTAAGTTTTATGATGATGTTTAATTCTTTTGTAAAAGCAGATGAAATTGAGGATGCAAAAAAATATCTTGATTTGAAAATTGCAGATGTTAAAAACTCTTGTTCTGGAATTAAATCTAATTTAGATAATATTTTTGGTTTATCAATTGCAACTACCGTTTCATCTGGACTTGGAACTTTGGCTTCAGGTGGGGCTTTGGCTGTTGGTATTGTTAAGGCAAATACTGATAAAAATATAGATACCATTTCAAAAAGAATAGAGAATATGAATTATAATGAAATGGTAGAAGAATTAACTCAATTAAAACAGGAAATAGAATCAGAAAATAATAAATCAAAAACTTTGGGTAATGTGAGAACAGGGCTTTTGGCCGGTGCCACTGCAACTTCAGCCGTATCAACGGGAACTTCCATTGGTGCGACTTTGACTGCTGGGGAATTGGCTGAAAAAATGGCAAAATGTAATAAGGATTTGAAAGCTTTGAAAATTGCTAATTCTCAATTAGAATTACTTGATGCAAAAAATGAAAAGGCGATACAAATACTTTCTGTTTGTTCCGGATTTGATGAGGATAATATAAATCAACTTAAAACCCTTTCTACTGCAAATGCTATTGTCAGTGGAGTCGGTGTGGGAGTTGCCGGTGCTGGAACTATCACTTCGGCTCTTGCCAATAGTAAGAAAACAAGAAATGATGATAGTGAAGATGGTAGGAAAAAAGAGAAGAATTTGAATTTAGCTTCTAATATTTTAGCGGGAGTTTCCACTGGAACATCGGCTGCATCAACGGCGTTATCTGCGACAGCGATTAGTAAGGCTAAAAAAGATAGTGATATGGCTGAAAAATGTGAAAGTGTGCTTTAATATATAATAAAAAATCCCGCTATTTTGACGGGATTTATTTTTATTTTGTTAATTTTTGAATGTTTTTTACATCAATTTTATCAGCCTTGAAAATCCCGCCTTTATCAACATCTCCGGTGATTTGAATTAATTCACCTGCGGATACTACAACGCCTCTAAAATCATCACTATCTATTTCAATAATAACGGTGTCTGTTCCATCATTGAAAAGATATTTTTCATCACCAAGAGCCTTTACTATACTTCCTCTTAATACTATGATTTCATCATCTCTTTTATTTTTCATGTCTTTTATTGTATCAACTTGGATTGAAGTTGGTTGGAATACAAAACCAGCAGGTTGAGTTTGTAATATATTATTTGTTTGTGATTGTGCAACACCGCTTAACATCAAACATGAAATTGCAATTAAAAAAGTATGTTGTAATTTTTTCATTGAAAACCTCCATTTTATTATTAGACTATATTTTTATAATATAGATTTTTTATGTTTTATCAAGAAAAAAATTTATTATGTTGAGTTTATATAATTTTGCTGAATTTATTTCTAATAATGTCAAAGAAAATGAAAAAATTCTTTTTGATATGGGAAGTTTTATTATAAATAATTTTATTTTGTGTTCGGCTATTTCAAATAAAAATTATTTTATTACTGATGTGGAATTTTATATATTTTCTCCGTTTTCAAATATTGATATTGATTCAAAAACGGGAAAAAATATTGTTCATTGTTCCAATATGCAATTAGAAAATCATAGGTTTTATATTCATAAAATTGGTAATTCGTATAGCCTTATTCAAGGGGCTGGAATAGATTTAGTTTTTGGGGTTAAAGCAAAATCTATTTATTGTGGGGTTTTGTTGCGTGAAATTGTGGATATGAATTCATATCAGGTAATTCATGGTCCTCAAAAAGTATTAAAAAATTTATTGAATTTACCTTTACTTTATGGAGAGTTTAAGGAAAAGTTTTTTTCATTGGCTAAGAATATAGAAACTTATAATATATTTGATGAAAAATCTTTGTTATGTATAAAAACATACAAAAATAATTTCAATCTGTCTAATGATTTAAGGGTGAATGTTAATAATAATTTAAAATATAGAGTTAGAGTAAAAAATCCTTGCAATAAACTTATTTAAAGTATAAATTTAGTAAATTGGAATTTTAAGAAGGAGTTAATATGAAATATTTAATTTCATTTTGTTTTTGTTTGTTATTCAGTGTTAATGCTTTTGCTTTTTCCTTTGATGATGTTGTGATTGAAGCTGAAAATTTATCAAAAAGTGAATATAAAAAAGTTGTAAAAGAATTACCTGAAAATCTTAAAAATATGGATTATGATGCTCATAGGCTTATTCGTTATATAAGGGAAAAAGGTCCTTGGTATAATCAAAAATTACCTTTTGAAGTTCAATTTTTCCATTTGGGCTCTTTGTTTAAAAATTCTGTTGAAATTATGGAAGTGGATGGCGATAAGGTAAATCCTTTTGTGTATAATTCTCTTGCGTTTAAACAAGGTGATAATGATTTATATCCTTTCAGTGATTTAGGGTATGCCGGTTTTCGTATTCATAATCCTTTGAATACAAATGATTATTTTGATGAATTGATTTCTTTTTTAGGGGCTAGTTATTTTAGGGCTTTGGGTAAATCTCAAAAATATGGATTATCTGCAAGAGGTTTGGCAGTTGATACCGCAGTCATGTCTGGTGAAGAATTTCCAGAGTTTATAAAATTTTGGTTGGTAAAACCTGTAAAAGATAGTAAGTCTCTTATAATATATGCTTTGCTTGATAGTCCAAGAATTACTGGTGCTTATGCTTTTGATATAAAACCGGGTGATACTACATCTATGAATGTTAAGGTTAAATTATTCCCAAGAGATAAAATTGAAAAGGTTGGTATTGCGCCTTTGACTAGTATGTTTTTATTTGGTGAAAATACTAAAAATAGATTTTTTGATTATAGAATGGAAGTGCATGATAGTGATGGCATTCTTATTAAAAATTCTAGTGGAGAATGGTTATGGCGTCCTTTGGATAATAATTTAAAACTTCGTGTAAGTGATTTTTCTGATGTTGATGTTAAAGGGTTTGGACTTTTACAACGTGATGTTAATCCTAATAATTATATGGATTTTGAAGCTTTTTATCATGAAAGACCTTCTGTATGGGTGGAACCTGTAAAACCTTTTGGTGAGGGTGTGGTGGAATTAGTTGAGATTCCGTCTGATAAAGAAATTCATGATAATATTGTTGCTATGTTTATTCCAAAAGATAAATTACAACCTGGGCAAAAATATGAATTTGAATATAATTTATATTGGTTTAAAAATTCAAAACCTTTTAATTCTAATTTGGCAGAAGTGGTTGCAACTTATTCTGGGGTTGGTGGTGTGTCCGGAGTTGAAGAAAAAGATTTTACAAAATTTGTAATTGATTTTAAAGGTGATAATCTTAAAAATTTAAAAATTGATGATTTGAAAGCTGATGTATCTGTATCTAATGGTGAAGTAAAAAATGTTGTTGTTATATATAATCCATTAACAAAAGGATACAGAATTATTTTTGATTTTAAATGTAAGGATAGTGTTTCTGAATTAAGAGCTGTATTAAAAAAAGATGGTATAAATCAAAGTGAAGTTTGGAGTTATCAATGGTTGAAATAAATATATATCAAAGCAATGATATTGTGGAAAAATATATTTCTTCTTGGAATATAGATGATGAAAAAACCATTCTTAATTTTCAAAAATATTTTGAAGGGCAAAATGTTAATGTAGCAAGCATTATTTCTTATTTAGATAAATTTATTTTAGATGAAGTAAAGGATTTTATAAAACCTCTTAATATAAATAAGGATAGTGCTTTATATCTTGTAAAACTTATTTATTTAAATGAAAATTTATTTTCTAAATTCAATATTTTTAATTTACAAAGTAAAAAAGAAAGTTTTATTAAAGAACTTTTAAAACATAAAGATTATTATTCTTTGCCAGTTCAACATAAAATTGAAATGCCGATTCAAACAATTAAGATTTTTAATCCATTTGCATTTGTCATAACTTTTTTAAAGGGGATGAAAAAATATGTCCGTAAATAATAAAGAAACTATACCTTTATCAATATTAACTAAAAAAGAAATTTTTTTAAGAAGAATTATTCTTTTTTCTTTGGTTGTATTGACTTCATTTTTTGCGACAATTAAATGGATTGAATTTATGCCTTCTGGTATAAATATATTTTTACATTATTTTTTAGTCATTTTATTTGTTTTAAGTTTTTCATGGATTGCTCTTTATTTCTTTTCTTCGGTGTTTGGCTTTATGATGCTTTTGAAAAATAAAAAAAATATTGGAATTATAACATCTAATACTTCAACACCTATACAAACAAAAACTGCAATTTTAGTGCCTACTTATAATGAAAATCCAGTTGAGATTTATTCAAGGGTGCTTTCTATGGCAAAGGATTTGGATAATCATAATATTGGTAAGCATTTTGATTTCTTTATTTTAAGTGATACTACGGATAGTAATATTTGGATAAAGGAAGAGGCTTTATGGCTTGAAGCAAAAAAAGTTTTTCCTAAATCTATTGATATTTTTTATAGGCATAGACCAAAAAATACTGCACGCAAAAGTGGTAATATTGAAGATTTTTGTGTAAGATGGGGGCATAATTATGATTTCATGCTTATTTTAGATGCTGATAGTTTAATGAAGGCAAAAACTATTATGCGTATGGTAAAATTGATGGAAGTTAATAAAACTACCGGAATAATTCAGGCTCCACCTGTCATAGTTAATAGTAAATCTTTTTTTGCAAGAATGAATCAATTTGCAGGTAGGGTGTATGGGCAAATAGTTAGTGCAGGTCTTTCTTTTTGGCAAGCTTGGGATAGCAATTATTGGGGACATAATGCAATCATTAGAGTAAAGGCTTTCATGGAAAGCTGTGGGCTTCCTGTGTTTAAAGGAAAGGCCCCTTTTGGTGGACATATTTTAAGTCATGATTTTGTTGAAGCTGCTCTTATTAGAAGAGCAGGGTGGCTTTCTTGGATGCTTCCAGAATTAAAGGGTAGTTATGAGGAGTGTCCTCCTACTATGTTGGATTTTGCTGTAAGAGATAGAAGGTGGTGTCAAGGTAATCTTCAACATATAAGAATTTTAATTTCACAAAAACTTCATCCTATAAGCAGAGTTCATTTTTTATTGGGGATTATGTCTTATTTATCTTCTCTTATTTGGTGTTTGTTTTTGATAGTTGGTATTAGTGTGCCAATTTGGCGTTATTTTTTTCCTCCTGTTTATTTCACTCAAACAAAAGAGTTATTTCCTTCTTGGCCTGTATTTGATTTTTGGGGAACAATTACTTTGTTTGCTGTTTCTATGACTATGTTAATTTTCCCTAAAATATTAGGAGGAATATTTGTTTCATTTAATGATGCAAAAAGTTTTGGGGGAGTGTTGGGTGTGTGGATTAGTTTTATTTTTGAAACTTTGTTTAGTATTTTGATGGCTCCTATCATGATGCTATTTCAATCAAAGTTTATTTTTGAAATTTTATTGGGACTTGATTCCGGATGGAAAAGTCAAAATAGAACTGATGAAACATCTTTGTTTATGGCTATAAAAAGACATTGGGTGCATACAATCATTGGTGGGGTTACTATGTTCATTGTTTATAAGTATGCGTTTAATTTATTTTATTGGATTTTACCTATTACTTTGGGACTTATACTTTCTATTCCTTTATCTGTATTTTCATCAAAGAAATCCATTGGTAAATTATTTAAAAAATTACATATTTTTATTACTCCGGAGGAATTAAAACAACCTGATATTATTTCTTTTACAAATAAGAGTATTGAATTTTTCAATCCTATTATTGAAAATAAATCAACAATTGAATTATTGAATAATCAATCCTATTTATCTTTGCATATATTTTTATTAAGTTTGAATGATGTTATGCCGGATTTTTCATTTAAATTGAAAGATGATGTTAAGCAAAAAGTAAAACTTCTTATAAATGGGGATAGTGTTAAATTTTCAAATGATGAAGAAAAATATTTGCTTTATGATGTATCTTTGTTAAAGGAGTTAATTCTCATTTAGTTTTTAGGCTTGCTTATCTCATATTTATATTATAATATTTTTATTGTTTAACTAATATAGGAGTTAATTATGGTAAAAGTTATTAAAAATAATAATGATGAATATAAATTACTTCATCAAAAATCTATTATAAAAAGAATTGCTTCTTTATTTAATATTTGTTGGGTATTGTTAATTGTCATACCTTTACAATATTTTATTTATACTAATTCAAATTCAATTAAAGAATTTGTAGTTGTAAAAGGAGTATATGAAGCAAATAGTGCTTTGTTGGATCAATATACAGACCTTTCAAATAATTTAGTTTCTAAAATAAATATCAATAAGTATACAAGTAAAATAAAAATTCCTGAAATTAAATTAGATGCTATTGAAGATGCGACAAGTAAAGTTAATAAAACCGCTTCTATCGCTTCAAAGTTTGGTATTAAAGGAGCTGATAAGGTGGTAGATACTACTTCTCAACTTCAAGCTCAAGTGGATAAAATAAATAATCAAATTAAGACAGAAACTGCCAATTTAACAAAAACTTTGGAAAGTGATATCAATAAGGCTTTGAAAGAAGAACTTAATAATCTTGCAACTTCTTCTATGCAAAAACAATTAGGTTTATCTGAGAAAGCTTATAAGAATCTTCTTGCTGGACGTTATGGCATTATGAGTGAAGCTCAAAGAAATGCAACAAAATCTATTTATAAAGAATTTGAAGTTTCTAAAAAAGATACTATCAAAGATGTGATTTCTATGATTAACAAATATTTTGTTTGGTTTACTTTGGCTGTTATGTTAATTGTTTTTGTTGTGTCTTTGATTCCAGTTTATTTTGTTATGAAATTTTCAAAATTATTTACAAAGAATTTTAATAAATGCCCTTATTGTGGTAAGGTGTATTTAGCAAAACTTAATAAATTAAGTTTGCTTGGAATTTTCAAATTTTGGAATAAATAAAAAATAATAAAAGGGCTTTTTATAAGCCCTTTTTTAATGAGTTCTTCCATATATATCTTCGTATCGTTTTATATCATTTTCATCAAGTGTTTCACCAATTTGAATTTCAATGAAAGTTAATGGTTTATTTTCTTTATTTTCAATTCTATGTTTTGCTTTTAATGGAATATAAATTTCTTCATCGGGAGATTTTTCTATTATTTTATCATCTAATGTTATAGTTGCTTTCCCATTTACTATTATCCAATGTTCTGTCCTATAATCATGAGATTGTAAAGATAGTTTTCCGTTTGGGTTAACATCAATTTTTTTTATACAATAATTGGAACCAACTTCTATTACTTCCCATTTTCCCCATGGGCGAATATCACTGCTTCCTTTTTTATAATTATTCATTTTTTCTCCTATTTTTATTCTACGGTTACGGATTTTGCTAAATTTCTTGGTTGATCTACATCTTTACCAAGAAAGTTTGCGATATAGTATGCAATTAATTGTAGAGGAATGCAAGTTATAAGTGGTGAGACATTTTCACTTATTTCTGGAATTTGTATTATATAATCAAATAAGTTCGTTAATGTTTCATCATTTGATGAGGTAATGGCTATTAGTTTTGCCTTCCTTGCCTTTGCTTCTTGACAATTTGATATTAGTTTATCATAGGTTATATGATTTGGTATTAAAATAGCAATTAAAGGTATGTTTTCGTCAAGTAATGCAATTGGTCCGTGTTTTAATTCTCCGGCGGGATAAGCTGTAGCATTTATATAACTTATTTCCTTTAATTTTAAAGCTCCTTCCATTGATGAGCCTATGTTGGTTCCTCTACTTATAAATATAAAATCTTTATAAGCACTTAATTTAATTGCTATATTTTCAATTATGTTTGTGTTATTTAAAATTTGTTCCATTTTATTTGGAATTTCATTTAAGTGTGATTTTAATTCTTTTGTTTTTATATCATTTTTATTTTCAAGTTCACTTAAATGTATTGACAATAAATATAATGTTATTAATTGTGCAGTATAAGATTTTGTCGCTGCAACACTTATTTCTATACCTGCGTTTATGGGTAATATATAATCACCATATTTACAAATGGAACTATCTTCACGATTGGTAATTATTATTGTTGTTGCATTTTTTTCCTTTGCTTGGCGTAATGCAGTTATTGTATCAGCAGTTTCCCCAGATTGTGAAATGCCTATTACCAAACTATTTTTATTTGTTGTATTTTTTCTATATATATATTCACTTGCGCTTTCTGTTTCAACTGGAATTGAAGTTATATCCTCTATTATATATTTTGCAATTATTCCAGCATGTAGAGATGTCCCACAAGCAATAATTTTTATATTATTTATATTTGTTGGAAGATTTTTTATTCTTTCTTTTACTATATTTGAATTTATAAGATTTCTTATTATATTTGGTTGTTCATTTATTTCTTTTAACATGAAATGTTTATAACCATCTTTGTTGAGGTTATCTTCTTTTATATTCAAAATAGCAATATTCTTATTTATTATATTGTTATTGGAATCATAAACTTTTATATCTTCTTTTGTTATAATTGCTGTTTCATTATCATCAAGATATATTACTTTGTTTGTTATGTTTATTATAGCTGGAATATCACTTCCAATTATATTTTCATTATTTCCTTTTCCTATAATTAATGGAGCAAATCGTTTTGTTGCAATTATTTCGTTTGGGTTATTTTCATTTATTATACAAAGTGCATATGCTCCTTTTAATTGCTTTGTGGCATTTATAACAGCAGTTTTTAAATCTTTTGTTTGTGTGTATTCGTATCCTATTAAATGAGCAATTACTTCGGTATCCGTTTCTGATTTAAAAATAGCACCTTTTGTAATCAAATCTTCTTTTAATTCTTTATAATTTTCTATTATACCATTGTGGACTATTGCAATAGGTGCAAAATTTGTTGTATGAGGGTGGGCATTTATTTCATTTGGTATTCCATGAGTAGCCCATCTTATATGCCCTATACCAATATTGGAATTGCTCATTTCATTTCTTTTTTCATTTAGTAAATTTATAAGGTTTTGAAGTTTACCTTTTTCTTTATATACTTTTAATTCTTTATTATTGATGATTGCAATTCCGGCGGAATCATATCCTCTGTATTCCAATCTTTTTAATCCGTTTGTTAGATGTAAAATGCAATTATTATTGCCAATATAACCTATGATACCGCACATTATATTTCCCCTAATTGTTTTAAAATTTTCATAATTTCTTCTTTGTTACGTGGTTTTAATTCTTTGATAGGTGTGCCAACATATACGGTCCATGGTTTGAATGGAAAATTTGGTGGAACAAAACTTAATGCACCTATACTTACACCTTCTGGTATATGATTATTTGGCATTATTACGGAATTACTTCCTATGCCGGTATATTTTTCCATTGTGACATCGCCTTTTATTTCCTTTACATATGGAACATTGTGGGCAATTAAGTCGTTTACATAATCATTGCTTGATAACCATATTCTTACGCCTGCAGCAAGTGATGAATAATCTTTCATTGTGAAAGTGTATTCACCATCTCCTCCGGCAATTGATGTATGTGTTGCGATTTCGCAATTTGAACCTATTTTACATTTTGATGATATATAGCAAAATTCAGATATTCTTACATTATTTCCAATTTCTAATAATTCAGGTTTTTTTATAAATGCGGTTTTACCCAATATAAAATTATTTCCATGTTTGATTTTAGAATCCATATTCTTCTCCTTTTTATATGGGAAGTGATTATATATCTTTATTTTAAAAAGACAAAGGTTTTTATTAAAATTATTGTTTTACAATTATTTTGACAATTTATAACTATTTTTATTATTGAATAATTATTTATTTAAAGATTTAGATTAATAATTTGTTTAGTTTAAAAATAAATAAAAGAATCTTATATATTGACTTTTAATTTAAAATATCCTATTTTAGAATAATCTGTTTTTATTTAATTTATTATTTTAAAAGGAAGTTGTGGAGTTTTTATGAAAACATATTATATAGTATCTGGAGGGTTTGATCCAATACATGAAGGACATGTGGAAAATATACTTGAAAGTAAAAATAATTCAGATGGTGTTATAGCTCTTGTAAATAGTGATGAATGGCTTTGTCGTAAAAAGGGCAAAAATTTTATGAATTTTCAAACTAGAAGTACTGTTGTTGGAGCTATAAAGGGTGTAATTGATGTAATTGCATTTGATGATAGTGATAATTCTGCTTGTGATGGTTTAAGAAAAGTGCGTGAAAAATATCCAAATGATATATTGGTATTTGCAAAAGGTGGAGACAGAACAGCAGATAATATTCCTGAAATACCTGTATGTAAAGAATTGAATATTGAAATTAAGTATAATGTTGGTTTTTCTATTTCTGGACGTCAAAAACCAAACTCATCTTCTTGGATACTTAAAAATTGGGAGTCTAAATAATGGCTTTGTATGTTTTTGATATGGATGGTACTATAACTCCCCCTAGATTACCTATGGATGTTTCTTTTGCAAAATTATTTTATCCATGGCAATTAAAAAATAAAACTTTTATTGCAACAGGATCTAATTTCCAAAAAGTTGAAGAACAATTACCTATTAATATTATAAATGCTTTTACTGGAATTTATTATTCTATGGGTAATGCTTATTATTCAAAAGGAAATATTGTATATGAAAATAATTTTATTCCAAATGAGGCTTTGATAGAAAAATTAATTAATTATAGGAATAATACTAAATATCCATACACTTTGTTCCCTAATTTTATAGAACGTAGAATAGGGATGATTAATTTTTCTGTTTTAGGTAGGGATTGTCCTTATGATGAAAGAATAAAATATTATAATTGGGATAATGTTAATAAGGAAAGAGAAAATATAGTTAATGAACTTCAAAATATTTTCCCTAATTATGATTTTACTATAGGTGGAACTATTTCGATAGATATTACTAATAAAGGTTGTGGCAAAGGACAGATTGCAGAACGTTTAAGAAATACTTATCCAAATGAAAAAATAATATTTTTTGGAGATAAGACTTTTAAAGGTGGTAATGATTATGAATTATCTTTGGCATTATCTTCATTAGATAACACAGAAGTAGTTCAGGTTAATACCCCTGAAGATGTATTAAAATTTTTAGGTATAAAGGAGTAAAAATGAAAAAAATAGCTTTAATAACAGGTATAACAGGTCAAGATGGATCATATTTAACAGAACTTCTTTTGGAAAAAGGTTATGAAGTTCATGGAATTATTCGTAGAAGTTCTTGTTATGTGTTTCAAAGAATAGAACATTTAATGAATAATTCATCATTACATTTACATTATGGTGATTTGACAGATTCTGTTAATTTAATTCGTTTGGTAAAGGAAATTCAACCTGATGAAATTTATAATCTTGGAGCTATGAGCCATGTTAAAATTTCTTGGGATTGTCCAGAATTTACCGCGGAAACTGATGGTATTGGAACTCTTCGCTTGCTTGAAGCTATTAGAGTTAATGGTTTGGAGAAAAAAACAAAATTTTATCAAGCATCAACTTCTGAATTATATGGTTTGATACAAGAACCAATACAATCAGAAACTACACCATTTTATCCTCGTTCACCTTATGGAGTTGCTAAACTTTATGGATATTGGATTACCGTTAATTATAGAGAAAGTTTTGGTATGTTTGCATGTAATGGTATATTATTTAATCATGAATCTCCTCGTCGTGGTGAAAATTTTGTTACTCGTAAAATCACTTTGGCAGCAACACGTATTAAAGAAGGTTTACAAGATTGTTTATATTTAGGCAATTTAGATGCTAAAAGAGATTGGGGTCATGCAAAGGATTATGTGGAAGGAATGTGGAGAATATTACAATCAGACAAACCTTCAGATTATGTTCTTTCAACAGGAGTAACAACATCAATTCGTGATTTTGTAAATATGACATTTAAAGAACTTGGTATTGAATTAGAGTGGTCAGGTGAGGGAGTAAATGAAAAAGCGATAAATAAAGCAACAGGAAAAACTGTTGTTGCAGTAGATCCAGCATTCTTCCGTCCAGCTGAAGTAGATTTACTTTTGGGAGATAGTTCAAAAGCAAGAAAAGAACTTAATTGGAAACCACAATATGATTTACAAGCACTTTGTCATGAAATGGTTATGGAAGATTTGAAACTTGCTAAAAAAGAAAGACTATTAAAAGATAATGGTTTTGAAACTGATACACATTATGCGGAATAATAAAGGTGTTATATGAATAATAAATTATTTGAATTTTTGGAACCTAATTTTTCATTTTCTGATGAAAGAGGTTTCCTTTATCAATTATGTCGTGATGGCTGGAAACAAGTTAATGTGTCAAAAACTGTGTCTGGTACTGTGCGTGGTGGGCATTATCATAAAGAGACAAAAGAAGCTTTCTTTATAATAGATGGTGAAATATATGCTACATTAGAAAATGAAGATAATAAAGAAGAAATTATATTTAAAACAGGAGATTTTTTTCTTATTAATCCTTATGTATTACACTCATTTAAATTTAATAAAGATACTTTGATGGTTGCTCTTTATGATATAGGTGTTGAAAAACAAGATGGAACTAAAGATATTTATACTAAGGAGAAATAAAATGTTTTTAATTGTTGGTGCAAATGGATTTTTAGGAAGTTATTTAATAAAAAATATTTTAGAAATGACTGATGATACAATTTTAGCAACAGATTTAAAATCGTTACCTCAATCTACTGAACGTGTAAATTGGTTTAATTGTGATATTACAAGTGATGAAGATCTTATAAAATTGTATGAAGTTACTAAAAATGAAAAATTAAAAGTTTTATTTTTAGCAGCATATCATCATCCAGATTTAGTTTTAAAAAATCCTAAAATTGCATGGAATGTTAATGTAGTTGCACTTGCAAAATTTTTAGGAATATTTGATAATATTGATGTTCTTTATTATCCATCAACAGAAGTTGTATATGGTGAAATGGTGGATAAACCTTTTGATGAAAATTCACTTTTACATCCGGTTAGCCGTTATGGTGAGCTTAAAACTGTTGCAGAAAAAATGGTAAATATTGCAGGTTTTAATGTTGTCCGTTTTCCTGTTTTAATGGGGCCAAGTTTATTATCTGATAGAAAACATTTTTATGATGAAATTGTAGAAACTATTAAAAATGGTGGAACAATGGAAATGTTTTATGATCAAAAACGTTCAATGATTGATTTTGATACAGCAGCTAAAACTGTTGTGCAATTAATAAATACTCCAGAAGCTCGCAAATATCCAATTGTAAATATTAGTGGAGATGAACCTTTGTCAAAATATGAATTGGGTGTAAGAATTGCTAAAAAATATAATCTTGATGAAAATAAAATTATACCTATTAGTATTGAAGGTAATAATGGTATTTTTACTGCTAAAAGAGCAAAAGAAACTTTATTAGATAATACATTAGTTAAAAAAATTTTGGGATTAAAGGAATTAAAAATAAGGATATAAAATGATAAATTTAGAACATATACCTGTTTTTTATGAAGGACAAGATGATTTAATTGAAATATTAGCTACATCTATGGCTAGTGTTTGTTATAATACTAAATCATTTATTGATTTTTATATATTAGATTGTGGAATTTGTGATTTTAATAAAAAACAGTTGGAAACATTGAAAGATAAATTTAATAATTTTTCTATTGAATATATTCCAGTTGATTTAAAAAAATTTGAAGGATTAAAAGGATGGGGAAGTGGTAATTATTTAGATTGTTACTCTAGATTATTAATACCGGATTTAAAAACGAATTTAGATAAAGTTATTTATTTAGATACAGATGTTATAGCATTAGGTGATATAAAAGATTTATATGATATTAATTTAGGTGAGTATATTTATGGTGCTGTTCCTGATATAGGTTATGATAAATATTTTCAACAGAATTGTGTTAATAATTTAGGATTAAGTAAAAAACATATTTATCCAAATGCAGGAGTGCTTTTATTAGATACAAAAAAATGTCGTTCAATTGGCTTTACAGAGAAGATTCTTGAATTAGCTAAAGAAAAAAAAGATTATATTTTAGTTATTGTTGAAGATTTATTTAGTATGTTTTTTGGGGATAATAATTATAAAATACTAGATAATCGTTTTAATATGACAGATAGAGATAATAAAATTAGAGAAATATGTGCACCTAATATTACAAAAGAGTATTTAGATAATGAATGGAAACATGTAGTTATACAACATTTATCTCCAGGAAAAGTTTGGAAATCTATAAAAAATAATTATAATAATAGAATATTAAAGATGTTTCATTCGTTTTGGTTTTTTGCTAAAATGACTCCTTTTTATGAAGGAATGCAACAATCTTTTTTATTTCAAACAAATGAATTAATTGTTTGTAATAATTTAAATTATATATTATCATATTTTAGAAATCCTTTATGGTCTTCAATAAAACTATTTAATTTTATTACGATATTAAAAGTAAGAAGAAATAAAAATAAAATAATGTATTTTTTATTTAATTTTATTCCATTATTAAAAATAAAGAATAAATTAAATAAAACTAAAATATATTTATTTGGATTTATACCTTTGTTAAAAATTAAGTAATGTAAGGAATATTATATGAATAATAAGTATCAAAAACATATACCAGTTTTTTATGAAGGCCAAGATGATTTAATAGGTGTTTTAGCTACATCAATAGCTAGTGTTTGTGATAATACGGATGCATTTATAGATTTTTATATTTTAGATTGTGGAATATCTAAGATAAATAAAAAATTATTAAATAATTTGAAAAATAAATTTGATAATTTATCTATAGAATATATTTATATTGATTTATCTCAATTTAAAAATTTAACACCTTGGAGAGGAAAATTTTGGGATTGTTATGCAAGATTATTAATACCTGATTTAAAACCAAATTTAAATAAAGCAATTTATTTAGATAGTGATGTTATATTACTAGATGATATTGAAAAATTATGGAATGAAAATTTAGATCAATATATTTTTGCTGCTGTTCCTGATATAGGTTATGTTTCTTTTGTTAAATATAATGCTATTCATAATTTAGGGATTTCAAAAAATCATATTTATCCTAATGCGGGTGTTTTGTTAATTGATTGTAAAAAATGGAGAAAAAATAATATTACAAAAATATTATTTGATATTGCTTATCAATATAGAAAACATATTTATATAATTTGTGAAGATATTTTAAGTATTGCCTTTAATAATAATAATTATAAAGTTTTAGATAATAGATATAATTTAGCAGATAGAGTTAATGAAATAGTTGATTTATATGATGGTAAGATTTCTAATGACTATATAAATCAAGAGTGGTTAAATGGAGTTATACAACATCTTTCTCCGGGTAAACCTTGGAAAATGTTAAAAAATGATTATAATGGTAATACTTTAAAATATTTTAATTTATTTTGGTATTATGCTAAAATGACAGAGTTTTATATAGGAATGAAGTGTTCTTTTGATGATTATTTAATTAAAAATATAGATATTAAAAAATCTATAAAAAAGTATAAGTTATTTGGTATAATTCCATTTTTAGTTTGTAAAACAAATGGTAGAAAATCTATTATAAAATTATTTAATTTAATTACTATTTTAAAAATAAAAAGGAAAAATAATGATATATGATTATATTGTTTTAGGTGCTGGTATAACAGGTCTCACACTTCTTACAAAACTTAAAGAAAAAGGGTATGAAAATATCTTAGGATTAGAGATGGAAAAGGAAGCTGGTGGATTGTGTCGTACATTTTATGTAGATGGACATGTTTGTGATATAGGAGGGCATTTCTTTCAAACAAAATATAAGGAAGTTGAAGATTTTATTTTTTCATATTTCCCAAAAGAAAAATTTTATCAAATTAATCCTAGAATTTCAAAAATTAGTTTGAAAGGTATAGATATTGATTATCCATTAGAAGCAAATATATGGCAATTACCAGTTAAAGAACAAATTGATTTTCTTATTTCAATAGTTAGAAATGGGGAAGCTTTAGGTAAACCAGAACCAAAAAATTATGAAGAATGGATACGTTGGAAATTAGGTGATAAAATATGTGATGAATATCTTATACCTTATAATAATAAATTATGGGGTGTTAAATCTTCTGATATGGATATAGATTGGTTGCATAAAATACCTAGAATCGAGGTTGAGGAAATTTTAAAAAATTCACTTGAAAAAACTCAAGATGTTGAAAAATATCCTGCTCATATTCGTCCTTATTATCCTTTGTCTGGAGGTTATGGACGTGTTATTGAAGCGATTGCTAAAGATATAAATAAATATATACAATTTAATACAAGTATAAATAAAGTTGTATATGATGAAAATGATAAAACTTGGATTGTAAATGATGAATTCTGTGCTAAAAATATTGTTACTACTATTCCTTGGCCAGATTTATTTAAAGCTATGGGTGAGCCTATAGAAATTAAAGCTTATATGGATAAAATTAAATATAATAAATTGGTTATATCTCTTTTTGAAACAGATGTTAATCCTACACCTTATCATTGGAGATATCGTCCAGAGTTGACTCAACAACACCATAGAGAATTTTTTATATCAAATTTTGTAAAAGATAGTAAAAAATATGGTACTTTTACAGAAACTAATGCAGATAGATTTGATGAAAAAAATTTAACTTTTAAAGGGAAAAATTTGTTTAATTATACAACACATGCAGCATATCCATTACCTTTAATTGGTAAAACAGATGCAATTACTAATATTCTAAATCATTTTAAATCTAAAAAGCTTTTTGGTGTGGGACGTTGGGGAGAGCATCAACATCATAATCATGATGTTTGTATTAAAAATGCAATAGATTTTGTTAATAATATTTAATTATTATTGGAATATATATTTTTTTGACTAATAGAAATATATTATATTTGTTTTCTATTAATATGTATTAGTGGAATCTCCTATTGATGTATTAAAATATTTAAATATATAAATTTTCTTTTTATTGATGAAAATTTTATTTATCCCCTTGTGTCATCGATGAAACAAGGGGAGGATTTATATTAATTTTTAAGTGAAATTTAATATAAGTAATTTTGGTGACCCCGAGACGATTCGAACGTCTGACCCACAGCTTAGAAGGCTGTTGCTCTATCCAGCTGAGCTACGAGGCCATACATTGTTTTCATTTTATATCATTTTATATTTTTTGTAAAGTCTTTTTTTTATATATGTGATTTTTCTTGATTTTTTCTTTTTATCATTATATAATATCTATGTTTTGCGATCGTGGCGAAATTGGTAGACGCGCAGTGTTGAGGTCGCTGTGGGGTATCCCGTGGAAGTTCAAGTCTTCTCGATCGCACCAGTTTTTTCCTAACTTTTTTTCCTTTTGAGATTGTGGAAGTTCAAGTGTCCTCGTGATAAATCGCTCGTTCGTCCCGTAAGGTTCAACTGCGGATTTCATCCTTGTTTCACCAACTATCGACTCCTTCTCGATCGCACCAGTTTTTTCCTAACTTTTTTTCCTTTTGAATTTGTGGAGGTTCAAGTGTTCTCGCGATAAATCGCTCGTTCGTCCCGTAAGGTACAACTGCGGATTACATACTTGTTACACCAACTATCGACTCCTTCTCAATCGCACCAATCTTTTCCTTACTTTTTTCCTTTTGAGATTGTGGAAGTTCAAGTGTCCTCGCGATAAATCTTGTTTTATTTGTTTTTAATAATGGAATGTAAAAAATACTTGTAAAATCATATAAATATGTTATTATAGTTTAAAATTTATTTATGAAGTTCTTTTTAAAGGCTTCTAATTTATTGAATTTACAAAATTATTAATTAAAAGAAAGAGAGTGTTAAAATGGCTGTTCCAAAAAAGAAAACTTCACAATCAAGAAGAAATATGAGAAGATCTCATGATGCTTTATCTATGAATGCTGTTAGCGTTTGTAAAAATTGTGGGGAAATTGTAAAACCTCATAATGTTTGTAAAGCTTGTGGTTCTTATAATGGTAAGCAAGTTATTGAAAATACTGCTAAATAAATCCTTATAAAAGGAGAGTATTTTGGATAAAAATTATACTATTGCAATTGACACTATGGGGGGTGATAATGCCCCTTTGTGTGTGATTGCGGGACTTGATTCTATCTATGATTATTTAGTAGAAAATCAAATAAATTTATTATTGTTTGGCAATGCCGATAAGGTGGCTCCAATTATTGCAAAGTATCCTAGATTAAATAATATTTCTACTTTCATTCAAGCAGATGATGTTGTACAAGGTGATGATAAACCTTCTAAAATTATTAGATCTGGTCGTAATACTTCTATGTGGAAGGCAATTGAGGCTGTTAGAAATAAGCAAGCAGATGCTGTGGTTAGTGCTGGTAATACTGGTTGTATCATGGGAATCTCTCGTCTTCTTATTTCTATGATTGATGGAATTAGAAGACCTGCTATTACTACTTTACTTCCAAATGCTAAAAATTCTTATACTACTATGTTAGATTTAGGGGCAAATACTGAATGTGATGAAAATAATATTTTCCAATTCGCTATTATGGGAAGTTTATATTCTAAAATACTTTTGGGTAATGATAGACCAAAAGTTGGTATTTTAAATATTGGTTCCGAAGCAGGGAAAGGTTTTGATTATCTTTCTTTGGCCGAAGAAAAAATGCATTCTCATAAGGATAATATTTCATTTGATTATTTTGGTTTTGTTGAGGGCGATGATATCTTTAATGGTAAAGTAGATGTCATTACAACCGATGGATTTTCTGGTAATGTGGCTCTTAAAACATTGGAAGGAACTTCTAAATTTATTACAAATGAATTAAAAACTTCATTTAAAAGTTCTTTATCTTCATTGATTGGCTATTTATTTATGAGAAAGTCAATAGGGGCTTTTAAATCCAAAATGGATCCAAGGAAATATAATGGTGCTGTATTTTTAGGACTTAATGGTATTGTCGTTAAAAGTCATGGTGGAACTGATGCTTTTGGTTTTGCAAATGCTGTGAAATATGCAGTAAGATTGGTGGTAAATGATTTTGAAACAAAAGTTCAACACGAAATTGAAAAGGTTAGGGAATAATGGCTGAAATCTTTACTAAAATTATTGGAACTGGTTCTTATCTTCCAGAAAAAATTTTGACCAATGATGATTTATCAAAAATGGTTGATACTTCCGATGAATGGATTTTTCCAAGAACCGGTATTAAAGAACGTCATATTGCTCGTGAAGATGAATTGACTTCTGATTTGGCAACAAAAGCTGCTTTAAATGCTTTGGAAATGGCAAATATCAAACCAGAAGAGATTGATTTGATTATTGTGGCAACTACTACACCAGATTTAACTTTCCCATCTACAGCTTGTCGTGTGCAAGCTAATTTGAAATGTAGTAGTGCTGTGGCTTTTGATGTTCAAGCGGTTTGTTCCGGTTTCGTGTATGCTTTATCTGTTGCCGATAAAATGATTAAGTCTTCTCAATATAAAAAAGCTATAGTTATAGGGGCTGAAACTTTATCAAAAATTGTTGATTGGACTGATAGAACTACTTGTGTTTTATTTGGTGATGGTGCTGGGGCTGTGGTATTGGAAGGTGTAGAAGAAAAAACTGGAATACTTTCATCAATTATTAAATCAGATCCAACATATTATGACATTTTAAAAACAACTGGGGGTGTTTCTTTATCTCAAAATGCTGGTTTCATTTCTATGGAAGGTAAAGAGGTTTTCAAATTAGCCGTTTCAAAAATGCCAGAAGTTTCAAAAGATGCTGTTGAAAAAGCGGGTATTACTCTTCATGATATTGATTGTTTTATTCCTCATCAAGCAAATGTTAGAATCATTGATGCTGCTTTGAAATATCTTGATATTCCAGAGGAAAAGACAATTAAGACTTTACAAAATCAAGGTAATACATCGGCGGGAAGTATTCCAATCGCTCTTGATTTTGCAGTTAGAAATGGTATGCTTAAAAAATCTCAATATGCTCTTATGTCTGCAATGGGCGGTGGATTTACTTGGGGTGCGATTGTTTTTAAATTTTAACTAATAGTGGGGTGTTATTATGGAAAAGAAAAATATAAAAAAAATTGATTTAGCTATGAAGGTAAGCAAATCTACTGGTTTGAGTTTGATTGAGGCTTCTGATATAGTTGATTTATTTTTTAATGTTCTTTCAGAAGGTATCGTTGATGATGGTGAAGTTAAAATTATGGGGCTTGGTACTTTTATTGTAAAACACAAAGATCAACGTATAGGTCGTAATCCAAAAACTGGAAAAGAAGCAGTGATTGAGGCAAGAAATGTCATTTCTTTTCGTCCTGCTAAAAATTTACGAAATACTCTTAAATCTTAAGTTTTTATAGGGGGAGGGCGTTATGGTTGATGAAAAAATTTTTTATAGTATCGCAGAGGTCGCAGAAACCGTAGATCTTCCTAAATATGTTATTAGATTTTGGGAAACTGAATTTGCTGAAATAAGTCCAGATAGACGTGCAGGGCGTAGGTATTATAGGCAAGCTGATATTGATATTATTTTAAAAGTTAAGGATTTGCTTTATAAACAAGGTTTCACTATTAAAGGAGCAAAAAAATTTTTGCATGATTCTAAAACTTCATTAAAATCAAAAGTTTATTCTGATTTCAAAATTGATGAAGAAAAGGGTGCTTTACAACCTGTGCAAGAAAGAAAAATATTAACTAAATTTAATTTTGATATTGATGATGATAAAATGGATTTGGATAAAATAATTTCTAAATTAAATGATATTGATACAATTTTAAAAGAATAATGTTTAAGTTTTTATTGTCTTTGTTGATGTGTAAAAAAGATTTTTTTTATATTAAAAAGGATTTTTATCTTTATGTGTTATCTCATTATTTTAATAATGATGAAAAAATAGATTGGATTGATAGAGTATATTTTCAGGAAATTGATAAATTACATATTATTTTTAATGAATGGAAACAAAAATAAAAAATCACTTAAAAAGTGGTCATCTTTAAAAGTGTTAGATATAAATTCTATCAAAGTATAAATATATAATATCACGATTCGTGGATTTTTGCAAGCAAGAAAATATTCTTTTTCATTATTGATAAGATATAAAAAATATGATATTATATTCCTAAAATGGAGGGAATTTTATGAAGTCGAATTTATTTATGTTTATTTCTTTATTATTCGCTGTTCTTTTATCAGGTTGTTCAAGTAATGGAACTGATAGTTCTTTATCTTTACCTGGTCAACAATTGCCAGGTGGGGGCGGTAATAATAATGCTGGTGGTAGTGGTAATGGTTTAACATTGGATACAATCCTTCCCAATAGAAAGCAACTTTATTCTATGAGAGGTGATGAAGATCAGCAAATTGTTCCTTTTTCTGATACAATTTTATTTAATAATGCTGATCCAACAGGAGATGTGATTTATGCTTTTCCAGTTGAATCCTTTATGGATCAAGAACTTTTCTTTTCTGCAAATATGGAACTTAATGAAAATGAGAGTAGTGTTGCGGATATGATTTATGTTGTTTTACCAAAAAATGTTAATCTTGATTATGCAACTTATGCTTTGTTAGGGTATAAAGAAAGGCAATCACAGGCTTTGATTAAAGATAATTTCATTGTTTATAATAAAGATATGGTTTATACCAAACCTGTTGAATCTGAATTGACTTTTACCGGACAAGCAATGATAAATTATTCCGGTATGGCAAATGATTTAACCAGTGATATGGGACTTACAAATTTTGATAATGTTATTTTTGGTAATGCTTCTTTGAAAATTATGGATGATAAAAGTTATGATTTAAATATGGATTTTGATGGTTTTTATTCCATAAATATTAATGCTAAACCAGGGGGAGATGATACTATAGATACAACAATTTCTTTATCAAATGAAGATAAACTTTCAGATGATTTGAAAAATATTATTAAAGTTCCAGCTTCAGAATATGAAATAAATGGTGATAATTCCTTTACTATTTTAGGAAAAGATAGTCCAGAAGAAGTTGTTGGTGATTTTTGGCTTCAAATGAATGCTTCAAATGAAAATTTTGAATCCAATATAAATATAACGGGTGCCTATGGAGGTAAAGTTAATAAATAAATTTTATCCCGCCGTTGTGCGGGAATTTTTATATAAAAAATCACTTAAAAAGTGGTCATCTTTAAAAGTGTTAGATATAAATTCTATCAAAGTATAAATATATAATATCACGATTCGCAAAGTTTTGCAATAGGGAAAATATTCTTTTTTTCATTGTTGATAAGATATAAAAAATATGATATAATTCCTTTTGTAATGATATTGAAATAACCAAAACAAAAGGAGGAAAAATAAATGAGAAGAACAATATCACGAATAAGTCTATTAACGATGTTATCATTATTAACAGCATGTGGTGGAGGAAATGTAGCCGAAAACTTGCCAAATCTACCGGGGGGGGGGAACGGAAATAGAACCTAAACCAGAACCAGAACCGGAAGAATTAACATTTGATAAAATATTCCCTAATAAAGATGCTCTTAGTGAGATGACTTTTGTTGATAATACTTATTTTTCTGAGAATAATAAATTTGAAATAGTAAATAACAATAATGAAGAAGAATTAAATATTTCTTTTGGTGGTGGCGAAGCTGCATTATTCTCTTTCCCTTTAAGTACTTTTTCTAAAACAGATGATTTTTATACTGCTCAATCAGAATGGATTTATAAAGAGGGTGAATATGGAGCAAATAATACCCTTGATTTATATGTAGTTAATGAGGATAAAAGAATTAATCTTTCTTATGGTGAATTTGGTATGATGTCTCAGCTTACTGAGTTTTTTTCACCAGATCCTGAAAGTAATCAGTCTACAAATGAACAACCTTTGCCATTTGCTTTATATAATAAAAATTATATAAAGGATATAGCTAGTGTGGATACAGAAATGAATTTTACAGGTAAAACTATTATTCTTCCATCACTTACAGATCGTAATACTGAGTTAACTTATAATTTAACAGGTCCAATGTTGGGAGATGTAAATCTTACTATAAATGATGGGGGAAAATATGATTTAACTATGACTTTTGATCATTTTTATACAATAAATACAGATGGAACAGGATTTACTTTATCAGATGGTGGTAAATTATCTGATGATTTAGAAACAAAATTATCATTTGTTAAAGAAAACGATACATATGAAAATCCTGTTGATATTGATATGATATTATTAGGTGATAAAAATATAGAAGAAGTAGTTGGAACGGCATCTTTTTCTACCAGTAATAATGTAGTAGGGGAAAATAATGTTTTGAATATTTACTCTTCCTTTGGTGCGGTGCGTAAATAATATTATATTATTTTTTAAGGGAGGTTTTTTAGACCTCCCTTTTTTTATTCGGTTATTTCTATATTACTTTTTTTTGAAAATTTATTTTGCCACCACCATTTGAATTTTGCCCTTAATTGTACTCCTATCAATATCATACATGGAGTTACAATAAGAGTTAATATGGTTGCAAATCCCAATCCAAATATAACTGATTTTGAGAATGCTGCCCACATATCCATTGATGGGGATCCTATGGTTATATCGGCATTTATGAAGTCTATATTTAATTTCAATGCCATAGGAACCAATCCCAATATTGTGGTAGTAGTTGTTAAGTATACTGGACGAATTCTTTGTAATCCAGTTCTTATCAATGCATCAAATGGATCACTTACTTTTTGTTTTATTTCATTATATGCATCAATTAAAACTATGTTATTATTAACAACTATACCAGCAAGAGATACTATTGCCAATCCAGTCATAACGATTGAAAATGGATCTTGCATTATAACTAATCCCAATACAACACCAATGGTTGATAGCAATATTGAAAATAGTATAATAAAGGTATCATAGAAACTATTGAATTGGGCTAGAAGTATGAACCACATCAACATAATTGCAATGAAAAATGCCAATATAACAAATCCCATACTTTCTTGGCTATCTTCATCTTGTCCTGCAAAGGTGATTTCTATGCCATCTTTTGGTGGAGTATTTTTTACATAGTTTTTCAATGCTGATATTTTTTCTGTTGCAAATGTTCCTTCTTCAACGTCTGCGGAAATTTTTATGATTCTTTTTCCATCAATTCTTTGAATTAAATTTACCTTTGGTTTTGGTAAAATATCAACAAAGGTTGATAGTGGAACTGAATTTATATTATTTGTTACAACATATAAATTATCAATCATGTTTAATGCTCTGAATTTTTTTGGGAAACGAGCAATGATATTTAATTCTTCATCACTATCAACTGGCATATATGTAGAAACAATTGCTCCTCTAGTCATCATTTGGACTATACCTCCAATAGATGCTATGTTTACACCAAATTTTGCCGCTTGGGCTTGGTTAATTTGCATTTCCCATTGGATACCAGGAAGTGGAAGAGTATCCTCTATATTTGTGAAACCTTTGATTTCATTCATCGCATTTCTTATATATTTATAACCTTCATTTATTAAATCTTGGTTATCATTTTTTGCGGAAATTTCAATTTCAATAGGTTTTCCACTTACAGGTCCTTTATCTTCTTGTTGAATTTCTATGATGACACCGGACATATTTGCAAGAGTTTTTTCCATTTCATTTATTATTACATTTGCACGAGGGCGTTCTTGCCAATCTTTTAATTCAACTTGGATATATCCAATCACATCTTCGGCAGCATTATGAGATTTTGCTCCGCTTCGTGAGTAGACATTATCAAAATATGGTAATTGATATATTAGATTTTCCGCTTGTCTTATGTATGCAGATTTTTCTTCTATAGATAAATTACCTCTGGCATGAACATTTATATTTATGAAATCAGGTTCGGATTCAGGGAAGAATTCAACACCTACACCGAATTTTGCATATATGAAAAATGATGCAAATAATGTGATGATTATAGTTATAAATACTTTCCATGGACGAGAAAGGGCAAATTTTAAGGCTTTATAATATACTTTCATATAACCTTTTAATTTATAGTATTCGCCGTTTTCACTTGCCAATATTTGCACTTTTTCTTCATCTTTTATTGCACCTGCCTTTCCAAAAAGAGCACCCAAAACAGGTATGAATATCAAAGCAACTAATAAAGATGCAGTTAAAACACAAATAACTGTTATTGGTAAGAATTTTAAGAATTCACCTATTACTCCTGGCCAAAACATTAATGGAGCAAAAGCTACAAGAGTTGTTAATGTTGATGATATTACTGGCATAGCCATACGATCAGAGGCTTCGGCATAGGCATCAACTTTGTTTGCTCCTTCGGTCATTTTTTTATCGGCATATTCGGTTATAACTATGGCTCCATCAACAAGCATTCCAACAGCCAAAATTAAACCAAAAAGAACAACCATATTTATTCCCATACCTAAAAAGCCTATAAATAATATACCAAGTAGGAAAGATATAGGAATTGAAAGTCCAACCAATAATCCGGTTCTTATTCCCAACATTAATACAACACAGACTATAACCAAAATCATAGATGAAATAACATTGTTTTGTAAATCGGTTAAGTTATCATTTATTTTTTCAGATGAGTCATTTGTTAATTGTATTATTACGTTATCTGGAACGGTTTGTTTTGCTTCTTCAACAACTTTTTTTACCATTGTTAATATGTTTATTGTATTTCCTCCGGAACGTTTTTTTATTTCCAATGATAAACTTGGTTGTTGATTCATACGGACATATTCTGTTGCGTTTTCAAAATTTCTTCTTACTTCTGCGATATCTTCTATTTTAATTACGGCGTCGCCTTCAATTTTAATTGGAAGTTTTTTGACGTCTTCAACATCTTCTATTAATCCAGGAACTTTGATAGGGAAAGCACCTTTTGATGTTTCTATATTTCCAGCTGGAATAAGTATGTTTGATGATGCCAAAAATGAACTTACATTTGATAAGGCAAGTTTATATGAATCAAGTTTTGCTGGATCAATTAAAATTTCAATTTGTTCAGCTCTTTCTCCTCCTAATTCAGCTTCTAAAACACCTGGAACCGCTTCAATTGTATCTTGAAGATTTTCAGCAATATCCATCAATGTTTTTTCTGGTGCTGTTCCATAGATATTTACGATACCTATTGCGAATTCAGAAGTGTTTATTTCATCAATTACAGGTTCATCAATATCTTTTGGCATATATTGTTTTGCTTTATCAACAGCATCTTTTGTTTCACGAAGTCCAATTTCAGGATCTGATCCTACTTCAAATTCAAGAATTACTTGGCAAAAACCTTCGTAGCATTTACTATTGGTTTCCTTTAATCCATTGATTGTTTTAAATTCTTTTTCAAGAGGTTTTGCAATTAAGCGTTCACCATCTTCTGGTGATATTCCCATATATGTTACGGTTGTTATAACCATAGGTATGTTTACATCTGGAAAAGATTCCTTTGGTAGACTATTATATGTCATAAGTCCCGCAATTGTGCATAAAAATAAACTGAATAAGAATACGCGGGTTCTTCCTATTGCAACCTTTACAATTGACATAGTTATCTCCTTATTTAAAAATTATTTATTATCAGTTAATACTTGTAATTTTTCCTCATTTATAAATGTTGGGTCTACTTCTTCCCCTTCTTTTACAAATTCGCTTCCACTTATAATTACATTTGCTGTGTTTGGAAGTCCAGATACCCAAAGGCCTCCCTGTTCTTCCTTTATTATTTCAACTGGATAAAAATGAACAATATTTTTATCATCAATTGTTTTAACACCAACTTCTCCATTTTCATTTAATGTTAGGCAGGATGAAACACCCAATTTTATTGCGGAAATTGTATCAAGAGGGAATAATATTTCGGCTGTTAAACCTTCTACTATTTTATTATCCTTATTATTTGCTTCTAATTCCAAACTGAATGTCCTTGTTGAAGTATTTGCAATTGAACTTATATATGTAAGCATTGCTTCAATAGTTTCTTTGTTTGAAAGATTAACTTTTGCAATAACACCTTTTTTTACACGGCTTATATATTTTTCTGGAATTTCCGCCTTTATTTTTATTGGATTTAGATTTACAAAAACACCAATATTTTCACTTGAACTTACATAAGAGCCTTCTTCTATTTTTAAATCATCAACAACACCATCAAAAGGGGCTCTTAAAATAGTATGATCTATATCCAAAATTATTTGTTCAAGGTTTGCTTTTGCTGATTTATATGTTGCTTCGTTAGATACAAATTCAACACGAGAAATTAAGTCTTGGGATAGTAATGTTTTAGCTGTATTATATTCAATTTCGGCTTTGTCTTTTGCTGCTTGAGCTGCACGAAGTTTTGCCATTCTATCTTCCATTGCAAGAGTGATTATTGCATCACCTTTTTTTACATATTGTCCTTTTCTTTTATTTATTTTTTTTACTATACCAGATGTACGGATTTTTAAATCAACTTTTTCCATTGCTTCGGTATGTCCGTATATTAAAACGTCGGAAACAATAGGTTTTGATGTTAATTGTTCAACATTTACTTTCATCTTTTTTATTTCTGGTTTTGGGGTTGGAGTTGATGTGGAAAAAATCATTCCAATTGAAAACCATAAAATCAAAGCAAATATTATTAAATATACGAATTTGTTAGAACCTTTTTGTTGACCTAATCTTGAATTTTTATATCTTTCATGTAATTTTCTTATCATTTATTTTATACTCCTTATTAAAATTTTCATAACTATTTTAAATTTTTATTGCCAATAGTAAATTATCAGTATAGAATTTAAAACTATCTTTGTAAATAAAAAAAGTAAAAAAATATTGATTTTTTCTTATGTCAATAAGTAATTAAAAAGGTGAAATTATGACAAAAAAATATGACTTTAATTTTATTGAAAAAAAATGGCAAAACATTTGGGAAAATGAAAAAACTTTCAGTGTTAAAATTGATAAATCAAAGAAAAAATTTTATTCATTAGTTGAGTTTCCTTATCCATCAGGGGAGGGACTTCATGTTGGTCATCCTCGTTCTTTTACCGCAATGGATATCATTTCAAGAAAAAAAAGAGCTGAAGGTTTTAATGTGTTATTTCCTATTGGTTTTGATGCTTTTGGTCTTCCAACTGAAAGATTTGCAATTAAAAAAGGTATTCATCCTGCTATTGCAACAAAAAATAATATTGCAAATTTTGTAAAACAACTTAAATCTATTGGTTTTTCTTTTGATTGGGATAGAGTTGTAAATACTACAGATCCAGAGTATTTTAAATGGACTCAATGGATGTTCATTCAAATGGTTAAAGCTGGACTTGCATATAAAGGTGAAGAAACTATTTCTTGGTGTCCAGAATGTAAAATAGGTATTGCAAATGAAGAACTTGAAAATGGACATTGTGAAAGATGTGGTAGTGAAGTGCAAAAAAAGAAAAAGTCCGCTTGGATTTTAAAAATGCAATCTTATTCCGATAAACTTTTAGATGGATTGAAAAAAGTTGATTTCCCAGATAGTGTGAAAAAAATGCAAACTGATTGGATTGGTAAATCTGTTGGTGCGGAAATTGATTTCCCTTTGAAAAATTTTGATGAAAAATTAAAAGTTTTTACTACAAGACCAGATACCATTTTTGGGGTTAGTTATATGGTAATTTCTCCTGAACATCCGTTGATTGAAAAACTTGCTTCTTCTATTTCAAATATTGATGAAGTTCGTAATTATCAAAATGAAGCAAAAAAGAAAACTGATTTTGAAAGATCTCAACTTAATAAAAATAAAACTGGTGTGAAATTAGATGGGGTGGTTGCTATAAATCCTTTTAATGATAATGAAATACCTGTATTTATTTCTGATTATGTTTTAATGGGGTATGGAACTGGTGCTATTATGGCTGTGCCTGCGCATGATGATAGAGATTGGGAATTTGCAAAAAAATTCAATCTTCCTATTATTCCAGTTTTAAAAAGTGATTTTGATGTTAATGAAAAACCATTTACAGATGATGGCGTGCATATCAATTCTTTATTTTTAGATGGACTTAATAAACAAGAGGCAATTGATAAAATCATTTCTATTTTGGAAGAAAAAGGATTTGGTAAAAAAGCTGTTAATTATCGTATGACAGATTGGGTTTTTACAAGACAAAGATATTGGGGGGAACCTATACCTATGGTAAATTGTCCTAAATGTGGTTGGGTGCCAATGGATGAAAAAGATTTGCCTTTGATGCTTCCTGATGTTGATGATTATATGCCAACAGATGAAGGCTTATCTCCTCTTGCAAAAGCAAAAGATTGGGTAAAAACAAAATGTCCAAAATGTCATGGTGATGCAGAAAGAGAAACTGATACTATGCCTACTTGGGCGGGATCTTCTTGGTATTATCTTCGTTATATGGATCCAAAAAATAAAGATGCGTTTGCTTCAAAAGAAGCTCTTGATTATTGGGGACAAGTTGATTGGTATGAAGGTGGGGCTGAGCATGTAACAAGACATTTACTTTATTCTCGTTTTTGGCATAAAGTATTGTTTGATTTGGGTTTGGTGCCTTTTGATGAACCTTATCATAAACGTTCTTTGCATGGTATGATTTTGGCTTCTAATGGTGAAAAAATGAGTAAGTCAAAAGGTAATGTCGTTAATCCTGATGATATTGTTAGAGAGTTTGGTGCTGATACACTTCGTATTTATGAAATGTTCATTGGTCCATTTGATCAAGCTGCTGCATGGTCAACAAGTTCTATGGTAGGGGTATTCAGGTTTTTAAATAAAGTTTATGATTTAGCTTTTAATGTTGCTAATGTTGAAATGACTGAAAAAGATGAGGCTATGCTTCATCAAACAATTAAAGATGTTAGTGAACGTATTGATACTATGAAATTCAATACCGCAGTTTCAGCATTGATGGTTATGGCTAATTATATGGCGGAACTTGATAAAATACCTTATCCTATGATGGAAGGATTTGTAAAATTACTTAATCCTTTTGCTCCACATATTGCAAGTGAAATTTGGGAGATGTTAGGTCATTCATCAAGAATTGATTTTGAACCTTTCCCTGTTTATGATGTGGAAAAAAT
The DNA here is from genome assembly GCA_944390685.1 of uncultured Alphaproteobacteria bacterium. Taxonomy (GTDB): domain Bacteria; phylum Pseudomonadota; class Alphaproteobacteria; order Rs-D84; family CACZYB01; genus CACZYB01. The sequence continues at coordinate 42,345 of CALXQL010000016.1, forward strand.
TAAGACTTCATCTGTGAATATGGTTATTACTATCAATGGAAAAAAACGATTGGAAGTTTTAATGCCTGTTGATGAAGATGATGAAAATGTTAAAAAATTAGTATTGGAAAATAAAGATTTACAAACTTATATAAAAGATAAAGAAATAAAGAAAATTATCGTAGTGAAAAATAAGATTGTAAATATTGTGATTTAAAATATCCCCCTTTATGGGGGAGTTTTTATAATTCCAATAATGTATTTAAAAATGTATCAGGTGAAAAGTTTTTTATATCTTCAATTTGTTCACCATCGGTTATGAAATATATTGGCTTTTTATATTTTTCAATTAAGGATATGATGAAACCGGATTTTGAACTTCCTTCGGTTTTTGTGATTATAAAGCCGTCAATTTTTATATTTTGTGAAAATTTTTCCATTTGAAGAAGGCTGTTTTGTCCCCCATTTCCATCTAATACTAATATGGTTTTATTAGGAGCATTTGTATTTATTTTTTTTATAGTTTTTATGATTTTTTCTAATTCTGCCATTAAACTTTCATTATTTGCCAATCGTCCAGCAGTATCAATTAAGACTATGTCATCGTTTTCCGCTTTTGCTTTATTATATCCATCGTATGCAAGTCCAGATGGGTTTGCATTTTCTTTTGAAATTAATTTTGCATTTGCCTCTTTGACCCAATCGGCAAGTTGTTCTGTTGCAGCAATGCGGAATGTATCACATGCAATGACAGATACGGATTTATTTTCTTTTGTGTATTTATTGGCGAGTTTACCTATGGTAGTTGTTTTACCACTTCCATTAACACCAATCATTATTATTGAAAAAGGTTTTTCTTTATCATCTATTATAAATTCTTCTTGATAAGGAGAGATGATTTTTAATAATTCCTCTTTTAATATTTCTTTGATTTCTGTATCTTTTACATCTTTTCCAAATTTTTGTTTTTTGATTGTATTTATCAATCGTTCAGTTATGTCATAGGAAATATCCGCAGTGATTAAGATTTCTTCTAATTCTTCTAACATAGAATCATCTAATTTTTTATTTGTGAAGATTGATGTTATTTTTTTACCTAATTTTGTGAACATAAAAAATCCTTTGCTTATTTAGTTTTTTATTTTATATTATTTAAAAAATAAACTTTATCAAGGATTTTATTATGCAAAAAAAAGTTAAAATTATTTGTGGTGCAACTGCAAGCGGTAAAAGTGCAAAGGCTTTGGATATGGCATTTAATGACAATGGGGTAATCATAAATGCAGATAGTCAGCAAGTTTATAAGGATTTGCCTATATTAACCGCTATGCCTTCGGTGGAAGATATGCAAAAGGTTCCTCATAAACTTTATGCTTTTATTGATGGAACAGAGAGAATGGACGTTTCTAAATGGTGTGAATTTGCAGTTTGTGAAATTAAAAAAGCTTTTGAAAATGGACAGCAACCTTATATAGTGGGAGGAACTGGATTTTATATTAAAGCTTTGACCGAAGGGTTATCTGTTATTCCTTCTGTGCCAGCAAAGATTAGAGAATTGGTTCGTAAAGAAGGGTTAAATGCAAAATGTAGCGATTTACATAATATACTTGAAAAATATGATCCTGATTTGGCTCGTAAAGTGGCTGTTAATGATAAGCAAAGAATACTTCGTGGGATTGAGGTTTTTCGTGCAACTGGTGTGCCTTTATCTGCTTGGCAAAGAAATAAAAAAATTAAACCTTTGGGAGATATGGAATTTGATATTGATTTTATTGATTATCCTATGAGTGAGCTTGAAAAACGAATTAAACTTCGTGCCTCTTTAATGTTTGATATGGGTGTGGTAGATGAGGTAAAGGCTTTGTTTAATCGTGGTTATGATGAAAGATCAGGTGTGTTCAAAATTTTGGGTGTTAAGGAAATAAAGTCCTTTATTGATGGGGAAATATCTTTTGATGAGGTGGTGGCAAAACTTGCTCTTATTACACGTCAATATGCAAAAAGACAAAGAACATTTTTTAAAACTCAAATACTTTCTATAAAAAATACTTTAATTTCATAATTCTTTTGCTTTCATGCTTTTTTTATGGTATTATATCTTTACCAGTAATTAAAAGGAGAAAAATATGGCTAATGAAGAAAAGAGACCTTCTTTACTTAGAAGTGCAGAAGAAATGAGGAAAAAAATGGGATTTGATGATGCTACTGATAAATTAGAATCTCAAATGCCAAATGAGGAACTTCTAGTTGAGGAAGAACAAACTCAAGATGATGAATTCACTCTTGCTTTGCAACAAATAGGGGCTGTGGCAAGTGAAGGTATGAGTAATAAAGTCGTTGAGAAAATTTTGGATTTTTATAATTCACAATATGAAAATAAAGATAAACTTAAAGAAAAAATTATTACTATTTCTAATTGGTGTAGGGATACTATTACTAAAATAAATCAAGAAGAAGAGGATTGGAATAATAAGGAAACTCTACGACATAATTTAAATTTAGTTATGAATTATTTGGAAAATGGGGATATTTCTCATCAAACTTTTGATACAATATTATCTTATCTTAATACTTTTAATGTTGAAAATATTTTTGAAGGTTTTTTATCTGAAGCTCTTGTAAATTCCGGATATATGGATGAACAAGTTGAAAATGAAAAAAATGAAATTTTGCCTATTTTATCTTATGTCCTTGATAATGTTTTAGATGAGGATAAGGATAATGTGAAAGTTGATGAAGATGCCGATTTAGATGAAGAAAATTATACTTTTTTTGATAAAAAGGTAAAAATTTCTGATAATTCAAAAGTAAAATTTAAATCAGAAAGTGGTAGATTTGATTCTAATGTCATTGGAGATTCAAATAAAAATTCTTTGGTATTTTCTCATGATAAAGGTGTTAATGCTCCACAAAATGCTGTAAATTCTGTTTTTTATGGAATGATTGATTTTATGGAGGAGAAAAATCAAATTCCTTTTGAATTTAATATCAATACCAAAACAGAAGAATTTAAAAAATCATTATTTGAAATTATTAAATTAAATCAACAAAAGGATATACTTATTGATAATGATGATATAAATTCAATTAATAAAGATGATAAATTTAAAGATAAAGTTTCAAAATTTATTATTGATGGTGTGGAAATTTCTTACAATCAATTTAATACATTTAAAAATTTTGAAGATTTTAAAAATTTCCAATCTAAAGTTAATAAAATGGATACTCAAAATAATGAATTACCAGAAATTCTATCTTCAAGAGAAAGGTAATTTTTGTTATATTTATTGCCACCATATTTATATGGTGGTTTTTTTATGTTTTTTACCCTTTACATAGTGTTAAAAAAATGATATAATGTATTATAAATTTAGGAGAGATTTATGAAAAATACAGGAAAATTCTTTATTTTTACACTTGCTTTTATTCAAGTTTGTATTTCTTTTCAAAGTGATATTTTTGCACAAAGTAAGAAAAGAGCAGTGAAATCAACAAAAAAAACTACATCTACAAGAAGTAAGTTATCCTCTCCTACTGCAGGTATTGTTGAAGATACTTCAAGGGCAAATTTGAGTACACGTGCTGGTCGTGTGCCTTCTGGAACTGGATCTTCAACTTCTTCTACTCCTGTTGATGAAGATTCTGCTGCACAACTTTTGGCTGATAATTTACAGGCTTGTATTCAATCTCAATGTGATGGAGATGTGCCTTTTGAAAAATGTTTTAAAAGTGGACAAGCAGAGTATTTGGTTCGTATAAACACTACTTGTAAAGCAATGTATGATGGTGCTTCATCCGATGTGGTTAGGGTAAAGGCTATGAATCTTCTTAATACAAAAATTAAGGGATATTTTAATGAATCTTGTTCTTCTGCGGGTGGTAAAGTTTCCGGAAATGATTGTAAGGTGGATATTTGTTATTTCGCAAAAGGTGGTGAAGGTAAAAATGCAAGAGAAGTAAAAAGATGTAATTCATATAAAATTGGGCAATCTTTTACTTGTTCTGCAACTACATTTGGTCTTAATGATCAAGATTTGGAATATAATGAGGGGTTGTCTTCTACGGATATTGCTACTTTGGTTCAATCCGGTATGGGGATTTTAAATGGTGCAATTACAACAACTATGAGTGCAATTGATGCCGCTCAAGCGTCAAAGGAATTAAGACTTAAAAGTAATGTCATAGGAAGAAACTGTGTTTGTGATTGGAGTTTTGATACTAATACTTTGACTTGCTCTTCATCAAATTGTAAAGAAACTTGGACAAAGTGTGGTACGGAAGGTAAAGCAAAAGAATGTAAAGGGGATAATAAAAAAGTTGATAGTTATGGGGTTTATTATCTTGTAGCAGATAATACAGAATATAAACCTTTAGATCCTAACAACCTTTGTTCAAAAATTAAAGTGGGTAGTAATGAAACTAAAAGTGGTTCTTGTCAAATTGAAATTCCAGAATTGACAGAGGTAGCAAGACTTGAAAAAGAGGCGGAGCTTTACAAAAAATATACTGATTTTAACAAATTAAAGTTGAATGATAATATCAATAATATAGTTAATGTTGCAACTCAACAAGCTGCATTTGCACAATTTGGTAATGATATTGGTCTTTCAACTCAAACAAATGAGATTGATTGTGGTGTGCCAGTTGGAGTTGTGATGGGAAATAGTTTGGGACAATTAGTTGTTGATTATAATAAGAATAATCCATCTTCTAAAGTTACCTCATCTTGTCAAGTTTCAAATAATGGTTTATATGTTTGTAAAAGAGATAGTTCAAATTGTATGAATGCTGTATTTAGAAATGGAACATATATTGCAACAAATTCAACAACACCTAATATTGGTAATGTAGGTAATGCTGTAAATACTTTGACTACTTCTTTGGCAAATGCTAATCTTTCCACTAATAATTATTCTTCTGCTGTGTCAGAATATAATGAGATGGTTAAGTCAGCAAATGAAAAGAAAAATGAATTAGAGGAATTGAAGAATCGTAAGGAAGATGGTCTTTCAAATGCAATTGCCTCTGGAACTGCGACTTTGGTTCAACAAGGTGCTGCAATGACTACAACATTGGTATCCGCAGCAAATAATAAAGGTGTTATGAGTGGTGCTTGTTATTTAGGGGATCCTCAAAATGGTGGTGTGTATTTTGCAAGTGATGGACAATCAAAGAAATTAACATGGAAAATGTAAGAGATAGCCTCATATTGAGGCTATTTTTATTCCCAAAAGTTTTGATAGGATAGTTGCTTGATATGGATTGACTATCATTCCCTTTAATTCATGAAAGTCATTAGAAATTACTATGTTTTCAATTTCGCAAGTGGTAAAATCTATATCCTTTAATCTTGTTTTAAAAAAATTTGTGCCGGTGTAAATTGTATTTTTTGTTATGAAATTTTTTAGTAGGCATTCACTTAATGATGATGAATTAAAATCGCTTTGGTTTATTTCTGTGTTATTAAAATTTATTTTATCCAAAATGGAATATTTGAAATTTGAATCGTTTATTTTTGTTTGTTTTATACTGGATTCTTCTAAATTACATCCAACAAATTTTGATGAAATTATTTCGCTTTGGTTTATATAATTTTCTTTCATATTAGAGTTTGAAAAATCACAATTTTTTAAAATAACATCTATAAATTCGCATTTTGTAAAATCGCAATTTGTAAATTTACATTTTTCAAAAATGCTGTTCCTAAATATAGAGGAGGTGATATCAACCCCCTCTAATTCCATATTTTTTATATGGTTATATTCAATATAACTTTCTGATACCATATTACCATTAAATATAGTTAAATTTTGTGGTATATTTGGTGAAAGAATTGTCATTATAAAGATTCCTTTATTCTTTGTGCCAAATCTTCCGGTGTGAATTTAAATTCTTTCAATAAATCCTTATATGGTGCGGAAAGTCCAAAGTGATCCAATCCTATTTTTATATCGGCGTATTTGTCCCAACCATAGGTGGAACCTGCCTCAATTGATATACAAATGGTTTCAAGTGGAAGTATGCTTTCCTTATATTCATCACTTTGTTCTTCAAATAAATTCATTGATGGCATGGATACAACACTTGCATTGATGTTATCTTTTGTAAGAAGAATTTTTTGAGCCTCTATTGCAAGGGCTACTTCACTTCCTGTTGCAATTATTGTTAAAAGTTGTGGTATATCTTTTTTTGCCTTACTTATTATATATGCACCTTTTGATGTTTTGTTTTCATCTATATCCTTTCTTAATAAAGGGGTATTTTGACGAGTGAATAAAAGTGCAGTTGGTTTATCGTTTGTTTTAAGTGCAATTTCCCATGCTTCGGTTGCTTCTATTGCATCGGCTGGTCTTATTACATTGATATTAGGTTGTGCACGTAGCATTGCAAGATGTTCAATAGGTTGATGTGTTGGACCATCTTCTCCCAACATGAAACTATCGTGTGTGAATATATATATCACTCCTTGTTTCATTATTGATGATAGGCGAAGAGATGGTTTTAAGTAATCTAAAAATGTAAAAAATGTTGAACAAAAACTTTTAAATCCAGATAGGGATAATCCGTTTGACATTGCGGACATTAGGTGTTCCCTTATTCCATATTCAATGAAGTTTCCAGAAAAATCATCACTTGTGATTGGTTTTGTGTTTTCATTTTTTGTTTCGGTTGGACCGCTTAAATCTGCTGTGCCTCCTACCAATGTTGGAAGTTCATTTATAATTGATTTCAATATGATACCATTTGCATTACGGGTGGCCTTTGAAAAATCTTCATTTATAAAATATTGTTTTATTGATTGGAATGTTTTTGTTATATCAGGTTGGTTGTGTGTAGAAAGTTGATTTAAAAACTCCTTTTGATTTATTGGTAAATTATTTACTTTTTCTTGCCAAAGATTTATTTCGTTTATGTATTGGGTGCCTATTTCATTCCATTCTGTTAATATATCTGTTGGTATTTCAAATGGGGGATATTCCCAATTTAGGTTAAGGGCTAATTTATTTCTTTGTTCTTCACTTAAAGGTGAGCCGTGAACTTTACTTGTGTTTTCGGTTTCCTCTAATCCCTTTCCTATGGTTGTTTTAACGAAAATAAATGTTGGTTTTGTAGAAGATTTTGCAAGAGTTAAGATGGTGTCAATTTCTTCAAAATCATAACCATTTTTTATTTCGTATGTTTTCCAATTATTCGCTTTGAACCTTTCAATCATATTTGTATTATTGGTCATAGTGGCTTTACCATCTATAGTAATATTATTGTTATCCCAAAGGACTATAATATTATTTAAATTCAGTGTGCCAGCAAGTGATATTGCCTCTTCCGATATTCCTTCCATAAGGCAACCATCACCTGCAAGAACATATATTTTATTATCTATAATTTCCTTTGAAAGGTGCGCTTGTTTTATTTTATCGGCAAGGGCTATCCCAATTGAAGTTGCTATGCCTTGTCCCAAAGGTCCAGTTGTGGTTTCTATACCATTTAGGTATCCATATTCTGGATGTCCCGCTGTTTTTGCATGAAGTTGGCGAAAGTTTTTTATTTCATTTATATTTATATCTTCGTATCCGGTTAGGTATAAAATACTATATAATAATGCTGATCCGTGTCCTGCGGATAAAATAAATTTATCACGATTTTCCCATTTTGGATATTTACTTGAAAATTTAAGATGTTTTGCAAATAATGTTGTTATGAGTTCCGCAGTTCCCATTGGAAGTCCGGGATGTCCCGATTTTGCCTTTGTTATCATATCTACGGATAACATTCTTACAGCATTTGACATTTTTTGAAGTAAATCTTTTTCTTTTTGTTGCATTTTACTCTCCTTTATTTATAATTCTTTATATTAACAATAATTGTTGGAGAAAATCAAGTTATGAGTGAAAAACTTTTTATTTATACCGATGGCGCGTGTAGTGGCAATCCTGGTAAAGGGGGGTGGGGGGCTTTGTTAATTTATGGTGAACATAGAAAAGAAATCTATGGTGGTGAATATGATACCACCAATAATCAAATGGAATTAAAAGCTGTTATTGAGGCTTTGAAATCCCTTAAAAAACCTACTTCAATTGATTTATGGACGGATAGTCAATATGTAAAAAATGGTATTACAGAATGGATTACCAATTGGAAAAAAAATGGTTGGAAAAATGCTCAAAAAAAGCCTATTAAAAATAAAGAATTATGGTTGGAACTTGATAATCTTGTTTCTTTACATGATATTTCTTGGCATTGGGTCAAGGGGCATAATGGACATACGGAAAATGAACGTGTTGATGAATTGGCTAGGTTAGGTATTAGTGAATTGTAATGAAACCTTTTGAATATTCTTTTGTTATTAAAAAGGGTGGGGAAGAAGTTCAAGTAATCCCAGTGGAATTTGTTTGTTCAATTTCCGCAAAATCTATTAAAATAACCCCTAATTTAGCAAAGCAAATTGTTAAAGTTTCTTATCCTTTTTTTGTAAGTAGAAGTAGGGCGGTTGCTTTTTTGGAAAGTAAAAAAGATTGGGTTGCAACTCAGTTGGAAAAAGTTCCCGATAAAATTATTATTGATGATGGTGTGGAAATTTCTTTGCTAGGTAAAAAATATAAAATTTCTCATATTCCTAATGCAAGAAGAGGTGTATGGTGTGAGGGGGAATATATCTTTGTTTCTGGAAATAGGGAATTTTTAAATAGAAGAGTTAAGGATTTTATTAAAAATGAAGTTAAAAATTATTTTACATCAAAAGTAAAATTTTATGCAAATATTTTAAATGTTGATTTTGGTAAAATTTCCGTAAAAGATACCACTTCACGTTGGGGAAGTTGTGCAAGTAATGGAAATCTTTCTTTTTCTTGGCGACTGGCTTTTGCTCCTTTGTTCGTTATTGATTATATTGTTGCGCATGAAGTTGCTCATTTAGCTGAACTTAATCATTCTTATAGGTTTTGGAGAGTAGTAAAAAATATTTATGAGGGAGATGTGGATAAGGCTCAAAAATGGCTTTCAAGAAATGGTCTAACTTTATATGCTATAAATTAAATTTTACTTGCAAGAGTGGATTTTTGATTATAAAATAACCCTGTTTTAAATTTTTATGAGGTAGAAGTGGAAAATTTTGAAAATAAAAATAATATTGATGAAAAGGAAAATATTCCTTCCAATAATAATGTAAATAATCCTTTGAACCAATTGGATAGCATTAAGTTATCTTCAAATATGGAAGTTAATAAAAATCTTGGGAAAAAGAAAAAATCTAAATTGGAAATATTTTTTATGGGGTTGTTTTTCTTTTCCATTATGTCTTTATTATTATTTATTTTCATTTTTATGAAGTTTGGTGTTAATCTTCCCGATTATAATCAATTGGCTGAATACAAACCTCCCGTTACAAGTAGGTTTTATGCCGGTGATGGATCTTTGCTTACCGAATATGCAACGGAACAACGAATCTATGTTCCTTTGAAAGATGTTCCACCGAATCTTGTAAATGCCTTTGTTGCAGCAGAGGATAAAAACTTTTGGACCCATAGTGGTATTGATTTAGTAGGTATCATGAGGGCTATTTTAACAAATATTAAAATAAAGCTTCTTGGTGGTGGAAGAATGGTTGGTGCATCAACAATTACTCAACAAGTTGCAAAAAATTTCTTCCTTTCATCTGAGCAATCTTTTACAAGAAAAATTAAGGAAATTATTTTGGCTTTGAAAATGGAAAGGGCTTTTTCAAAACGTCATATTTTAACTCTTTATTTTAATCAAATATTTTTAGGTTTCCGTTCCTATGGTGTGGCAGCAGCAGCACTTAATTATTTTAATAAATCATTAGATGAATTAACTCTTGCTGAATGTGCATTTTTGGCGGGACTTCCTAAAGCTCCTAGCACATATAATCCAATTACTAATAAGGAAAAGGCTATAAATAGAAGAAATTATGTTTTGGATCGTATGGAAGAAGACGGATATATCACAAAAGAAGAGGCAGAATCAGCAAAGCAAGAAGATATTGTTGTAAATGAAAATTTCATTTCAAAACAACAACGTTATTCTTTATATTTTTCCGAAGATGTTCGTAAAGAATTATCAAATATTTATGGTGAAGAACAGCTTTATGGTGGTGGTTTATCGGTAAGAACTACTATCAATCCTAAATATCAAGAAATTGCAACAAAAGTTTTGCGTAAGTCTTTGATTGATTTTGATAGAAAGCAAGGTTTTAGAGGTGCGGAAAAAAATATTGATATAAACGATCCTGTTTGGTTGCAAGATGCTTCAATTGTAAAACAAGTTGAAAATAATGATAAGGAATTATGGCAAATATTATTATCACGAACAAATATTGTATCAGGTATGGAAGATGATGGTTGGAAAAAATCTATTGTCTTAAATGTAAATGATAGTCTTGCAGAATTAGGTTTTGTTGATGGTAAAAAGGGTAGTTTGCCTTTATCCGATTTATCATGGGCAAAGCATGGTATTAAATCTGTTAAAGATATTTTAAAAGTTGGTGATGTTATCTTTGTAAAGCTTGTTAATAAGGATAATAATATTTATTCTTTGCAACAAGTGCCAGAACTTAATGGTTCTATGGTTGTATTGGATCCTCATACCGGTCGTGTGTTTGCCATGGTTGGAGGTTTTTCTTATACAAGAAGTAAGTTCAATCGTGCAACACAAGCATATAGACAACCCGGTTCTACAATTAAACCTTTTGTATATTTAACCGCTTTGGAAACTGGTAATTATACTCCGTCATCAGTTATTCTTGATGCCCCAGTGGTATTGGAAAAAGGTGATGGTGAATTATGGAAACCGGAAAATTATGATAATGCTTTTGCAGGTGAAATTACTTTTAGAAGAGCATTGGAAAAATCAAAAAATAATCCAACAATTAGAATTGCAAAAGATGTTGGCGTTTCTAAATTTATTGATACAGCTTTAAAGTTTGGTGTTTATAAAAAAGTTGATGAACCAAACCTTTCTATGGCTTTGGGTAGTGGTGATACCACTCTTATTGATTTGACTTCCGCTTTTGCAAAGTTAATCAATGGTGGTAAGCAAATTGAAACTATTTTAGTTGATAGGATTCAAGATAGAAATGGAAAAACTATTTATAATTCGGATAAAAGAGTTTGTGAAAATTGTGCCAATATTATGTGGACTGATAACCTTACTCCTCCGGAAATTAAAGATGAAAGGGAACAACTTGCCGATCCTGTATCTGTTTATCAAATAGTTCATATCTTAGAAGGTGTTGTGGAAAGAGGTAGCGGTTGGAAAGCAAGAATTACAGGTAAAACAATTGGTGGAAAAACTGGAACTTCAAATGACCAAAAAGATGTGTGGTTTGTGGGTGGAACTCCTGATTTAGTGGCTGGTGTATTCCTTGGATTTGATCAACCAAAAAGTTTAGGTAATTATGCTGCAGGTGGATCTTTGGCTGCACCTATATTTAAAGAATTTATGCAAGAAGTTTTAAAGGATAAAAAAGATGTTGCTTTCCGTGTGCCAGAAGGGGTTAGTTTTGTTCGTGTTAATCGTGAAACTGGAAAACCTGCTTCTGTAATGGATAATAATTTTAATGTGATTTTGGAGGCTTTTCGTGAGGGAACTGAACAATCTATTTTAGATAAGGCAAAGTCGTCTCCTAATCTTAATAATGTGGATAATTCTGGTGTTGTTGGAACGGAAACTAATTTTGATGGAATTTATTAAATTTTTCTTAAGTATGTAAGGAGTTTTTTATGGATTATTTTAAAATAAAAGGTGGATGTACACTTAATGGTTCAGTCAATATTAGAGGTGCAAAAAATTCCGTGTTGGAATTGATGTCTGCATCTATATTAACTGATGAACCTATGATTCTTCATAATGTGCCTAATTTAGCGGATATTCAAACATTGATAAATTTACTTTCAAATTTTGGAACTATTGTTGATTGGGATAAAGAAAATCATACAATGAAACTTCATACCCCAGAAATTAAATCTATAAAAGCTCCTTATGAAATTGTAAAAAAAATGCGTGCTTCCATTTATGTATTGGGAGCATTGATGGGTAGATGTGGGGAGGCAAAAGTTTCTTCTCCTGGTGGTTGTGTGATTGGTCAAAGACCTGTCAATATTCATCTTTTAGCTATGGAAGCTTTAGGAGCAAAAATTGAAATGCATCATGGATATATTGTTGGTGAAGCTCCTTCTATGAATGGTATCAAAAGACTTCAAGGGGGAATTATTAGTGGACTTGTGCGTATTCAAGATGGTATCCCTATTACTACTCATGGTGGTAATGTTAATGCAATTGAGGCGGCGGTTTTAGCTGAAGGTGAAACAATTATTGAATATGCTTCTCTTGAACCGGAAATTGATGATTTGATTGATATGCTTAATAAGATGGGGGCAAAAATTTCTCGTGATGTTAAGGATGGTGTAAATATTATTAGAATACAGGGAGTGGAAAAACTTCATGGCTGTGAATATTGGGTTATGCCTGATAGATTAGAGGCTGGAACTTATGCTATTGCAGCAGCTATGACCGGTGGATGTGTGGAAATTTGTAATGCTGATATTTCAAAAATGGAAATAGTCATTGAAAAACTTCGTGATGCTGGTGTTAAAATTACTCCTACAAATAATGGTTTTATTTGTGATGCAAAAGGGGTAGAATTAAAACCTGTGGATGTTGATGTGGCTCAATATCCTGGATTTCCAACTGATATGCAATCTCAATTTATGACTTTGATGACTATTGCAAATGGAACTTCAACATTAAAGGAAACTTTATTTGAAAATAGATTGATGTATGTTCCTGAACTTGTTCGTATGGGGGCTGATATTGAAATTTTAGGTGATGGTATTGCAAAATTTCATGGAGTAAAAAAACTTTATGGTGCTGATGTGATGGCTTCTGATTTAAGATGTGGCGCCTCACTTGTAATTGCTGGATTGATAGCAGATGGTGAAACTATTTTACATAGGGTGTATCATATTTATCGTGGGTATGAAAACTTTGTGGAAAATTTGGTTGCATTGGGTGCTGATATTGAAGTGTTAAATGAAACTATGGATTAAGGAGTTTTTATATGAGATGTCCTTTTTGTGCTTCTGTTGATACTCAGGTTAAAGATTCAAGAATGGCGGAAGATGGATCCTATATCAAAAGACGTAGGTTTTGTTCCGAATGTGGATCGCGTTTTACAACTTTTGAAAGAATTCAATTAAAGGATATTATGGTTAAAAAATCAAATGGTGTTGTAGTGCCTTTTGAAAGAGAAAAACTTTTGAAATCTATTCAAGTTGCTTGTAAAAAAAGACCAATTTCAGATGAAAGAATTGAAAAAATTGTTTCTTCTATTCAACGACAACTTGAAGCTAATACTGATGGCGAAATTACATCTAAAGAAATTGGTGTATTGGTGATGGATATTCTTTCAAATTTGGATATAATTGCATATATTAGATTTGCTTCTGTTTATTATAATTTTGATAAAAAAGAGGATTTTTTAACTTTTATTGATACTATTAAAAAAGAAATTTCTATTTTTGATGAGGGAAATAAAAATTTAGATGCTATGTCTTATAATAAATGCACTATAAATCCGGATTTTCCAAATAATCAAGTTAATGATAAAAATGATTTATTTGAAAAATAGAATTTAGTTAAAATAATTCTCCTTGTTCATCTTTCTTTATAATAGTTTTATTTTTATGTGGTTTTTGATTGGTGGTGAATATATCAATTTTTCCATTTGCAAATTCAATTGTTGCAGTGTTAAGTTTTTGTAAAGCGTTTTTATCACTTATTATTTCATCTTTATTCCAAACAATTGAATAACCTCTTTTTAATACATTTTTAAATGAATAACTTTCCAACATTTTATTAGAATAATTTATCTTATCTTTTAATATATTGATTTTATTTTTTGTTAAGATATCAAGTTTTGATGTTTTTTCATCAAGTCTTTGAAAAGCATCGTGTATGAATTGAGTTGGATTTTTTATTTTGTTTGATAATGTTTCTATTTTCAATTTAAAATTATCGTATAAACGATTTATTGTATGAATGAATCTTGATGAATAATCATTTAGTGTTATAAGAATTTCTTTTTTGACTGGAACTGCTTTTTCTGCCGCACCGGTTGGGGTAGGGGCTCTTAAATCTGATACATAATCAATTAATGTGGTATCGGTTTCATGTCCAACAGCAGATATTATTGGTATGGTTGAGTTATATGTTGCCCTTACAACATTTTCTTCATTAAATGGCATTAAATCTTGCATGCTTCCACCACCTCTTGCAACTATTATTACATCAGGTCTATTATCATCATTTATTTTATTGAAGTTATTTATTGCTTCGGTGATTTGTATATCGGCGCCTTCTCCTTGGACTGCAACAGGATATAATAAAATTCTTGTTGGATATCTATCACTTATTCGGTGAATTATATCTTGAATAACGGCACCAGTTGGAGAGGTTATAACACCAATTATTTTTGGATATTTGGGAATAGGCTTTTTATGTGAATCATCAAAAATTCCTTCTTTTCTTAATTTTTCTTTTCTTTCTTCTATTATTTTTAATAAAGCTCCAATGCCTGCAATCTCAATATTTTCAACGGTTAATTGGTATGAGGAACGTCCAGTATAAGCCGTAATTTTGCCGGTTATTATTACTTCAAGTCCATCTTCTATTTTGGTGTTTATTTTAGTCCATTTCCATAATACACAATTTAATATATAATCCTTTGCATTAAGTGTTTCCTTTAAATCAAAATAGTATGTGCCAGAGGAATGTTTTTTTAAGCCTATGATTTCACCTTTTATTTTTATATGAGAAAAGGTGTTTTCTAATGTTGATTTTAGTATGTTTGATAATTCCGCAACAGAGAAAATTATTTCATTGTTTTCTTTTTCTTTAAGGGGTTCTTGTGATATTTCACCTATTAAATCATCAAAGATACTCATTATAAATCCTCTAAATTCCAACGTGGTTTTGGTGTGGTTGTATATGGAGAGGTTTTGCCGTTTTGATAGTTCAATAATCCAGCATAGGCAATCATTACTCCGTTATCCGTGCAATATTTTGGTGGTGCAAAGGAAACGTTTATATTTAATTTATTTCCTATATTTTCCAAAGTTTTTCTTATTTGAGAATTGCTTGAAACACCACCACCGGCGACAAGATATTTTACATCATTATTCATTTTTAATGCATCAGTTAATTTTTTATTTATTATATCAATTATTGATGCTTGGAAACTTGCACATATATCATTTTTTGTTGTTTCATCAATGTTATTTAATTTTTCAATTTGTGTGCGAAGAGCTGTTTTTAATCCGGAAAAGGAAAAATTTAAATCGTGTGAGTGTAGCATTGGACGTGGAAAATCATATTTTGTTTCATCCCCTTTTTGTGCGGATTTTTCAATTTCTTTTCCACCCATATAATCCCAACCTAACATCTTTGCTACTTTATCAAAACATTCACCACATGCATCATCAATCGTTGTGCCAAGAAGTTTATATTGTCCAACCCCATAGACTTTTAATATTTGTGTATGTCCACCGGATACCAATAATAACATATATGGAAATTTCAAATCTTTATTAAACATCATTGGCATTAATGCATGGGCTTCAAGATGATTGACCGCAACAAATGGTTTTTGTAGAGAATAGGCAATTGATTTTGCTATGCTTGAACCTACTATTAAACCGCCAATCAATCCAGGCCCACTTCCTGCACATATTACATCAATATCGTTTAGAGTAATTTGTGCTTCAATTAAAGCATTTTTTATCAATTTATCAACGTAATTTAAGTGGCTTCGTGATGCAATTTCGGGAACAACACCGCCGTATTTTGAGTGCTCATCAAATTGTGTTATTATTTGATGTGCTAAGATTTCATTTTTATCATTTATTATAGCTACGGCTGTATCGTCGCAACTACTTTCTATTCCTAAACTTATCATTTTATTTATTGCATTTTTTTTAAATTTATTATATTTCTTATATTATAAAAGTTTTTTTATTTATTTAAAAGAGGAAAGTTATGAAAAAAGGTTTTTTATTTTGTTTTTTGGGGCTGATGGCTTGTTCTTCTACAAATGAAATGGTGGATATGTCATTGGTTAATTATTCTTCTCTTTCCGCAAAAAGTAAGATTGTGCAAAAACCTACTCTTATTAAATTGGGGATTGAACCTTTGAAAATTGAAGAATCTAGACCTTATATGATGAATTTGTTTAGAACTTTGCTTCCAGAATTAGAAAAAACCAATATTACTTATCAAATGGCGGGACCTGATATTATTTTGACTATTCAATCTCATATTCTTTTAGATAGTAATATGAATATCTTAGATAGTATCAAACCTCAACTTGATAATATGATTTTCATTTTAACTCAATTTGATAGAAATTTCATTGAGATTACTGGGCATACTTCTAGTGTAGGGCCAAAAAGTCAAAATTTAATCATTTCTAAACAAATGGCTTCTTCGGTTGCAAAATATTTTTTAAATACTATTCAAAATGGAAAGTTTAAAATTATTCCAGAAAGATTGTTTGTGAATGGTATGGGTGAAAGTATGTGGATTGCCGATAATTCTACAAGAGAAGGGCAATTGCTTAATCATAGAATAGAAATAAGAATATCACCACTCATTTAAAAAAAATCCCCGAATATGGGGATTTTATTTTATTTTGATGTTGGAACTTGAGGTTTTGAATTTGCCTCTTGTTTTATCATTTCTTTTTTTACATCATCTTCTGGTATTTTTTTTACCGATGGAGTTTTAACTTGTTTTACAGATTGTTCTTGTTCCATCATGGTTTCAACAAAAGATTTTTCTTTATGGTTATTTCTTGACACTAAAAAGGCAAGGGCAATACAGATTATAAAGAATAATGCACCCAAAATATAGGTTAATTTAGTAATCAATGTTGTTGCGGATTTTGTTGTGAATATTCCATTTTTTGAACCGCTTCCACCCATACCCAACACACCACCTTCACTTTTTTGAAGTAAAATTATGGAAATTAGTAATATTACAACTATAATATTAAGAACAAGAAGTGTATTTATCATTTTATATTCCTTTATTTTGTTTATGAATGAAATATATTCTATAAAAAATTTAGAATCAAGAAAAAACAATAAAAAAACCTTCACATAATGAAGGTTTTTAATTATTTTTGAAGAGAATCTTTCGCTTTCATTGCTTCATCAACTTGTTTTGCAACAGCTTCGGCTTTTTCAATAGCCTCCTTTTCACCTTCTTGTAAAAATTGTAAATTAACAAGTCCAGCACCCTGTTCAAACATTGCATTTTTTTGTTTTACATCTTTTTCTGACATAACTTACCTCTTCTTTGTTTTTTCTTATGATACCATAAAAAAATAATCTTGTAAAGTTTTTTTATAAATTTTATTTTCTTTTATATTATATAAAAAATATTATTTGTCAATACTTTTTTTTTAAAAATTTATCTTTTATTTTAAAATTTATGTGTCATAATAGAAAATATGAGAAGGAATTCAAATTTTAATTATATAATATTGTCGCTTCTTGTCGTGTTTATGCTTCAAGGGTGTGATATTTACTCTTTTAATAAATTTGCCGATACTGTTAATGAAAAAACATCTAATTTTATTGAGTCTGTCATCAATTATAATTATAGTGAATTTTTTTATAAGTTAAAAATGGCATATAAAACAACAAAACGTGAAAGATATCCTGAAATACAATTCATTGATATTGCTACTCAAAGAGATGGACAATTATATGCTTACAATGGTGTGATTGAAGAATGTAAATTGCTTCCTTGTAATATAAAGGAAAGCATTATAAATAGAAATACTATATTTCCAGAAAATACTATGGCAAAGTTGGTGATTGAGATACCGGTTGTATCGGCTCAGGCTTTTTTAGATGCCATTTCAAAATATGGTAAAATTGTAAAAAATAAAAATCAAAAAGATATGTTTATCTCAAAAGATTTAGATTATTACAATAATGAAATTCAATCTTTACAGCTTATTAAGGATAATATTGAGGCTAATTTATCAAAAAAAGATGTTTTTAATCCAAAACAAGTTGAGGAGTTGGAAGAGGAGTTATCTTCTATCAATAATAAATTACTTTATTTGACAAGTGATATAAAATATTTAAATGATGTGCAATTAAATAAGTTGATTAAAATAAATATCAATAAAGAATTTAACTCAACAAGTAATAAAGTAAAAACTAAATTACAGAATTTTATTTATTTCTTAAGTGATTATTTACATATAATTATTTTAATAATTGCTTTTGTGATTATTTATAAAACTATTAAACTTTTAAAAAATGGTATAGTGTTATTGTTTAAAAGTATTAAAAATAGAAAAAAGGTTGTAAGTCAGGTTAGCGTTTCAAGCGAGCCTCATTTACCAAAATTTTAAAAAAAAAGGAGTGTCGTTATGGTAAAAATAATAAATCCATCTTATGAAATATTAACACCTATAAATGGAAATGAAATTTTAAAGTTAATTGAACTTGCGGGAAGGACTTGTTATAAATCTCATGATTTGATTACCGACGAATCGGCAAAAAATTTTGTGCAAAAAATCGCTCAACGTGGACATGAATCTGTTATAGAACATTTTAATATTAGTGTTAGATTTATTTGTAATAGAGGTTTTACTCATGAACTTGTAAGACATAGATTGGCGGCATATTCCCAAGAATCTACTAGGTATTGTAATTATTCAAAGGATAAATTCGGTAATGAAATTACAACAATTAAACCTTTTGAAGTAGAAGAAGGAACAAAGGAATTTGATTTATGGAAAGAGGCTATGGAAAATGCTGAAAAATCATATATGGCTATGATTGAAAATGGCTCTAAACCAGAAAATGCTAGGGGAGTGCTTCCTATTGATATAAAAACTGAAATTGTTATTACAACCAATCTTCGTGAATGGAAACATATTTTTAAATTAAGAACAGGAAAAGCGGCTCATCCAAGTATGAGACAACTTATGATTCCTTTATTAAAAGAATTTCAAGAAAAAGTTCCAGTAATTTTTGATGATATTGTGCCAAATTCTTAAAAAAAAGTTGCAAAAATTAACTTATGGTTTATATTTTAAAGATAAGGAGAGAGAAAATTTTAAATTTTATTAAACATACTATTTTAAATACTTCAAAAAATCTTTGGTTTTTTGTTAGTTGTATGTTTGTTTCTTTTTCTTCATTTGCAAACTTGCCTGTAAAACATAATAATTATGTTGATACAATTAGAAATATTGATTTTTATTCCAATAAAGTAAAAGATAAGTTCGCAAATTCTTTGTCTTATGAATATAAATCACTTGCTCTTTATAAATATCAATATGCAAATGATTTAGATGATGCAAATCATTTTGCAATTAAGGCTTTGTCCGCTTATCATGGGGAAAGGGTCAAGCCTGATAATATTTATAAAAGAAATCTTCCTTTGAAAAATATTGTCGCTATTAGTAATTCTTATGATGAATTATTAAATATTTTGGGAACGGATATTAAAAATGAATATCCTCAATTGATGGCGGAAGCTCAAGTTAAATTTGATTGTTGGGTGGAAAGTGAAGAAGCAGGTTTGAAAAAACAAGCTGTTAATTGTAGAAATCGTTTTATGAAAGCAAAGGATAAATTACTTGGTATCATTTCTGATGATTGTTTCAAATGTAAAGAACAACTTAAAAAGAAAGAAGAAACAACTATTTCAAAAGAAGATAAACTTAAAAATTTTGATGGTCAACATCTTAACCTTCCAAAGTGGCCTAATATGCCTATGATACGGAATAATCCTCCTAAACCTGTTATAATGAATCAAACAAGTAATGGTTTCATTGTTGCAAATAATAATAATCAAGCTAGTTTAAAAGAAATTAAGGCTATAAGTGAATCTATTAAACAACTTGAAAAAGAAATATTTAAATTGAGAAACCAAAAACCTTCTACTCAAGTTTTAAGAACTTCTCAAGGTGAAAAAACTATTGTCGTATCAGATCCAACAAATGCAAATAAAACTGATATTTATGAATTAAAAGAAATTTTGGCTGATATGCAAAAACAGATAAATTCTGCCAATAAGGGGGATATTGCTGAATTGAAAAATGCTTTGATGCAACTTCAAATGCAATTAGATGAGTTAAGGCTTGCTATACCAGAACCAATTGATAATACCGATATCATTCGTGAAGATATTATGTATTTGGAAGAGGAGATTTTGGCTTTGTCTCAACAAATTGAAAATATTGAAATGCCTGAATGTGAAATCCCTTATAATCAAATGAATCAAGATGATTATATGGAAGAAGAAATTTTTGATGAACCTTCTTCTTTATTACCTTATGAAGTATTTTTTGATTGGGATAAGGATAATGTGGATTATAAGTTTTTGCCTCAATTAAAAGATATTGTTAATAAAGCTTTGTCTTCAAAAGAAACTATTATAATTCAAGGTCATACCGATACTTCGGGTGATGAAAATTATAATAAAGATTTATCAAATAGAAGGGCTTTGGCTGTTGCAAAAATTATTGAATCTTTGGGCATTCCTTCATCAAAAATCACTATACAAGCGATGGGGTCAACAGATCCAAAAATTCCAACGGAAATTGGTGTCAAAAAACCTGAAAATAGAAGAGTTGTTATAAAATAGTATTGTAATATGAATTTTTTTATAATAATATATTTTTGATTTTAACAAAAAAAGAGGTCTTAATATGTCAAATTTAAAAACTATAAATGATATTCAAGATTTAAATGGTAAAAAGGTTTTGGTGCGTGCTGATTTGAATGTGCCAACAGAAGGTGATAAAATTACAGATGATAGTCGTATTGTAAGATTTGCTCCTACTGCTAAATTATTATCTGATAAAGGTGCAAAGGTGATTATTGTTACCCATTTTGGTCGTCCAAAAGGTAAAACTTTGGAATTTTCAAATAAAATTTTGGTAGAAAATTTATCAAATGCTATTGGTAAACCAGTTGATTTTATTGATGATACTATTGGTGATAAAGTAGAAGAAAAAATAAACAATATGAATAATGGCGATATACTTCTTTTGGAAAATGTTCGTTTTTATAAAGAAGAAGAAGAAAATAATCCAGATTTTGCAAAAAAATTATCTTTATTAGGTGAAGTTTTTGTAAATGATGCTTTTTCTACTGCTCATCGTGCACATGCTTCAACCGAAGGTGTTACTCATTATCTTCCTTCTTATGCTGGACTTTTGATGGAAGAAGAAGTGAATGCTTTGACAAAGGCTCTTGAAAATCCTGTGCATCCTGCAATTGCAATAGTTGGTGGTTCAAAGGTATCAACTAAATTAGCGGTGCTTGAAAATATTACCAAAAAAGTTGATGCAATAGTTATTGGTGGTGCAATGGCAAATACTTTCTTACTTGCTCAAGGTTATGGTATAGGGGAATCTATGGCTGAACCTGATATGAAAGATACTGCATTGAAGATTATTGAAGAAGCTAAGAAAAATGGTTGTGAAATACTTCTTCCAATTGATGTATGTGTGGCAAAAAAGTTTGAAGCAAATGCCGAAAATGAATTTAAGGGTGTTGATGATGTTGATGGCGATTGGAAAATATTTGATGTAGGTCCTGAAACTTCAAAAATATTAGAAACAAAATTTAATGATGCAAAAACTATTCTTTGGAATGGTCCTTTGGGTGTTTTTGAACTTGTTCCATTTGATAGAGGAACAAATGAATTGGCTCGCGTTGTTGCAAAATTAACAAAAGATGGAAAAGTTGTTTCTGTAGCAGGTGGTGGAGATACTGTTTCCGCTTTGAATAATGCCGGTGTAGCAAATAATTTTTCATATATATCAACTGCGGGTGGTGCATTTTTGGAATGGTTAGAGGGAAAAACTCTTCCTGCTATACCACCACTTATGAAATAAATTGATGCTCTTGATAAAAATCAAGAGCATTTTTTATATAATAAAAAGGAGAAAATATGAAGCAAGTAAATGTTGTGGGAGCTAATATATCTCAAGAAGAATATCATGATGCAGTTTTAATTTTCTTAAATTTAGAATCTGTTTCAAATTCTGATTTAACAAAAAGAGAAAGAAAATTATATAGAGATGCTGAAAAGATTATTAAAAATTATACTTTAGAAAAAACTAAATAATTATAGATAAGTTTTTTAAAATGTGATATACTTTATTTATATAAATAAGGAGTATGTTATGAAATTTAAATTAGTTTATACTGGAGAATTAAAGATAAATCCAAAAAAAAGAAGTCAACATTTGCATGATATTCGTATGGCTTTGTCACCACAACTTGAAAGGTTAACAGAAATTTCTCCTTATAATACTATTAAAGAAAAAATGCAAAAAAGACCTTTGAAGGGGATAAGAGAAATTGATGGTGCTAAATTTTTCCCTATTATTAGACCGGAACTTAATTTAGTGGCTGAACTTGATATACAAATACTTCATCCGGAATTATTGGAAACTCCTCGTGCAGATATTGATAATAGAATGAAGACCTTACTTGATGCGTTGAAAAGACCTCAAAGTGCACATGAATTGTGTGAAGGAATAAATAAAGATGAAGTTATTTATACATTGCTTGATGATGATCATTTGGTAACAAAAATGCTTATCAATACAAGTCATCTTTTATATAAAGAATTGAATCCTAGTCCAAATAGGGATTATGAATTGTTGGTTATTATCACTGTGAATATTAAGGCGTCTAAGGGGACTACGGATAATTTGGCAATAATCGTTTAATATATCCCCTATTTATAGGGGATTATTCTTGACTTTTGCTATATTTTATTATATTGTTATAGTAATGCTACTGTGGCTCAGTGGTAGAGCACACCCTTGGTAAGGGTGGGGTCGTGAGTCCGATTCTCACCAGTAGCACCATTTTTCTTTTATAATTTCATTTTATACAATAAAAAAACTCATCATTAAGATGAGTTTTTTTGTGGTTTAGTTTTTATTAATCAATTGTTGTATTATTCAAAAGCCAATCTTTAAATTCAACTACATTATTAACTTCGGCATCAAATTTTCTATCTGATGGAGTGTCTGTTGTAAATCCTGGACGGCAACGAACTGCATGCATACCAACTTTTAAAGCTGTATCACAATTGAAAATTCTATCATCAACCATAACAGTTTCTTCTGGAACAAGATTATATTTTTTGAGGCATTCTATTATTCTTTGTTCCTTTTCACCGACCATAGCTTTTCCATGAGAAGCATCACTTGTTGATTTTTGATGTTCTACAACTTCAATAGTTACGAAAGATAATTCAGGTCCAAGTGTATCTGCAATCATTTTTCTTTTTATTTCAGCATTGAAACCAGATGACAT
Source organism: uncultured Alphaproteobacteria bacterium (assembly GCA_944390685.1). Taxonomy (GTDB): domain Bacteria; phylum Pseudomonadota; class Alphaproteobacteria; order Rs-D84; family CACZYB01; genus CACZYB01. The sequence continues at coordinate 65,705 of CALXQL010000016.1, forward strand.
TGTAAATTGTCTATATCCTTTTTCATGAAGTTCTTTCAATGTTTCAACAACATTTGGGTAAAGAGGTCTATCAAAATAAATTTCACCAGAGTTATGGCAAAAATCGTGATTGAATTCCTTTCCCATTGTTGGATGAGATGTTAATTCTAATGAACCAAATTTTGGATCAATTGGTAGAGCTTTTGGTAAATCTTCCCATTTTAAGTCTTTATATTGATCCTTATAATTTGGATGTTCTGTTAAAAAACGATAATAGGCATTATCAAGGTTTGCAAGAACCTCGTCAACATCCCAAAATATATTTTTTATTATAGGTTTTGACATTATATTCTCCTTTTGTTATTAATATAACTAATTTATTATATTATATTTTTTATTTTTTTGCAATTTTTGATTAATGAGAGTTTTCACTTACTGAATGTAATAAGTAGTTAACATCTATGTTTTCCCTATCTATGAGATTTTGAAGATGTTGTTCATCAAGGATATTATTTTTATAAATTTGAACTGATGTTAAACCTGTATTACATACAAGTGCAGATTTTATGCCGTAATTATTAGCACCTTTTATATCATTTTTTATAGAATCACCAATCATTAAAATCCTATCTTTTGGATAAGGTAAATCACTTAGTGCATTTTCAAAAGTTATTTTTAATGGTTTACCAAATTCAACTATTTCTAAACCTGCTTTGTAAGGGGGTTCAGTAAATAATTCTTTATATATTTTTTTGTCAATATTTATTACTTCTTTTATTATTGCATTTTGATTTTTTGAATATATACTTTTAGAGATTAGGAATTGAGAGAGAAAATGAAATTTTTTAAATACTTTTATATATTTTTCTTTATTTGTTTTTCAAGTAATCTTGTTTATGCAAGTGATAGTAAAAATCAAGGAGATAATTCCGTCGTTGTTGCAAAAGATGGGGTTATATCCTTAACACCTGTGCAGATTATAAATCTTTCTAAAAAATTTATTGAAGATAAGAATTTTCATGATGCTAAAATGCTTTTATTAAAAAGTTCATTTAATGTTTTGGAATTGGAAATTGAAAGACTTCATTTATTGGCTCAAATCGCTATTTTAGAAGATAATATTGATACGGCAATTGATATTTATAGATTTATTCTTGATTATCAGCCAAATATTTCTTCCATTAGATTTAAACTGGCTCAACTTTATATGCTTAAAAAATCTTGGTATAAAGCGGATTATCATTTTCGTTTGGCTGCAACTGATAAAGGTTTACCAGATGAAGTGAAAATGGAAATTGCAAAGGCTTTGTTTATTACAAGACAAAATAAAAATTGGAATATATGGTTTAATATTGGTGCGGCTCCGGATAATAACATAAATAATGCTCAATCAGGTGAGCAGTGTATTGCAACAATTTTTGGGGTTTTATGTAATCAACTTCCTTATCCTGAAAAAGCTATTGGCTTTAATACTTCATTTGGTGGAAATTATGAATTCATTTTAAATGATAATTGGAGAATTAGAAATGAGTTAGTTGTGTCTAATTCCATGTATGATAAAAATGAATATGATGATTTATATATTGGATATAATATAGGTCCAAAATATGTTTTTAGAAAAGGTGAAGTTGCTTCTTATTTAACAACATATAGAAGATGGTTAGATCATTCTCCTTATAGTTATAGTGTTGGTGTAAGAGTTGATGCAAATTATGATTTAACAAATAGATTGAGTGTTGGAGCAGGGCTTCGTTTTTCACCAACTTTTTATGATGATTATGGAGATTATCTTGATGGAAATGTCAGTGGTATTGATAGTAGATTAGTTTATTCTTTTGATGCTTCTAAATATATTATTTTTAGAAATTATTATGAAATGGAAAAAACTGAAGATCCAATTTATTCTAATAATAGATTCTTTTTATCTTTGGGCTTTGGTATTGAACTTCCTTATGGATTCTTTGTTTATTTGGAACCTTCTGTTTTATTTACAGATTATAAGGAAGAAAGACCATTCATCAAAGATTTATCTTTTGAAAATATTAAGGAAGAGGATATTACAAGAAAGTATATGATTTCTTTTTCAAATAGAAAAATTAAATTTTGGGGATTTACTCCGACATTTTCTTATACCTATACAAATAAAAGTTCAAATGTTTGGCAAAGAGAATATAAGAAATCCGCTTTTGAATTTACTATTAATCAAAGATTTTAGTTAGTTTTGGATATAAAAAATCACTTAAAAAGTGGTCATCTTTAAAAGTGTTAGATATTTTTTCTATCAAAGTATAAATATATAATATCACGATTCGTGGATTTTTGCAAGTAAGAAAATATTCTTTTTATTATTGAATGAAGGTTAAAAATATGATATAATTCCTTTTGTAATGATATTGAAATAACCAAAACAAAAGGAGGAAAAATAAATGAGAAAAACAATATCACAGATAAGTCTAATAACAATGTTATCATTATTAAGTGCATGTGGTGGAGGAAATCTAGCTGAAAACTTGCCAAATCTACCGGGGGGGAACAGAAATAGAACCTAAACCAGAACCTAAACCAGAACCGGAAGAATTAACATTTGATAAAATATTCCCTAATAAAGATGCACTTGCCGGTATGGTGGGAGGAGACGGAGAGCCAGCTTTTTCTATAAAAGATGCAGAAGGTGACCAACCTGAAAAATTAGTGTTTAAAAATCTACCAGAGTGGGAATTCCCCATAACAAGTTTTGAAGATAAAAGTGATTTTTATTATGCATATATAGAATCTGATACAAAATCTGATGATGAAAATTATTATAAAACTTATTATAATTTAGTATTACCTAAAGATGTTAATATTTCTTATGGAAGTTTCTTTCTTGTAGGTTCTGGACAATTTGATTCTGAAACTAATAATGGTGTGAATGGATATAGATTTTCTCCAAGTTTTCAATATGATCCATCAAAAAAAATTGATGTTGCAACTTTTGAAAATGATATGACTTTTAAGGGTAATTCCATTTTAGGAATAACATCAATTTATGGAAATTCAAAAGAAGATTATGCAATATTAAATGGTGATGCAAATTTAACATTGAGTAAAGATGGTTCAATTAATGCTAAAATAGAATTTGATGATTTTTATACAATTAACTTTAATAATAATAGTGATGATAATTTTATCACATTAACTGATAAAAATAAGATTTCAGATAATATAAAGAAAGTTATTGGAGAGATAGAATTTGATGGAAAAAATGAAGTAAAAGTAGATAAATTACGTTATGATTCTTATGTCATATTAGGAAGTGATAATAAAATTCCAGAAGAAATTTTAGGGACCTATGGTTTTTCATGGGGTAATGAAGAAAAAGGTTATTACGCCACTGGATCCTATGGTGTAAAAAAACAATAAATGTTTATTTTTTATCATTTTTTAAATCCCGCCGTTGTGCGGGAATTTTTATATAAAAAATCACTTAAAAAGTGGTCATCTTTAAAAGTGTTGTTTTATTTTTTACTGGCGGATGGGGAGGGATTCGAACCCCCGGTGGAGTTGCCCCCACAACGGTTTTCAAGACCGCCGCATTCGACCACTCTGCCACCCATCCGTTAAAGATATATGAATTATATAGTAATTTTCTTTTTATTGCAACTATTTTATTAAAATTTCTTATTTAATTCCCAATTCCATGCAGTTTTTATTATATCTTCTATATCATAAGATGGTGTCCAATTAAGGATTTCCTTTGCTTTTTGATTACTTGCAATAAGAATTGCTGGATCTCCTTGTCTTCTTTTATCTATTTGTATAGGACAGGTTTTTTGTGTAATTTTTTCCGCTATTTTTATTATTTCTTTTACACTATTTCCTTTTGATGTGCCTAAATTTATTGAACCAGAATAGTTTTCAATTTTTTCAATAGCTAATTTATGTGCCATTGCTAAATCTTTTATATAAATATAATCTCTTATACAAGTGCCGTCCGGAGTCTCATAATCATCACCAAAAATTTTTATGTATTCTTTTTCTCCTTTTATTGCTTTTAATATAAGTGGTATTAGGTGGGTTTCTGGATTATGGCTTTCACCTATGATACCATCTTCATCGCAACCAGATGCATTAAAATATCTTAGTGCTATATAATTTAGGTTATAGGCTTTATGATAATCTTTTAAGATATGTTCAATCATCAATTTACTCATTCCGTATGGATTTATTGGATTTGTTGGATGAGATTCATCAATTGGTGTATAAATTGGATTTCCAAATATTGCAGCAGTTGAGGAAAATACAATGTTTTTTACATTATGTTTTAGCATTATTTCAAGAAGGTTTAAAGTGCCTATTACATTATTTGTATAATATTTCATTGGATTTTCAACACTTTCTCCTACAGATATAAATCCAGCAAAGTGTATTACAACATCAATTTTATATTTTTCAAATATGTTATTTAGACTTTCCTTATCCATTAAGTCCGCATATTCAAAATGCTTTGTTAATATAGCTTCTTTGTGTCCGTATTGAAGATTATCTGCAACTATTACATTATAATCATTTTCCAATAATAATTTTGTTGTGTGGGAGCCTATATATCCGGCACCTCCAAAAACTAAAATAGTTTTCATATTTACCTCTTTATTTATTTTATTTATAATAGTATAATAGGAATATATTATAATTTAAAGCAAAAAGGTATAGTATGTTTGATGAATTAGAAAATATTAGGCTTAAATGTCTTGGATGTCAAAAATGCCAATTATGTAAATCAAGAAATAATATTGTTTTTTCTGATGGTGTTCCCAATAGTAATATTGTATTGATTGGGGAGGCTCCTGGATTTTATGAAGATCAAGAAGGAAAACCTTTTGTCGGTAGATCCGGACAATTATTGGATAAAATTTTTGAATCAGTTGGTTTATCAAGGCAAAATGATATTTATATTTGTAATACCATTAAATGTAGACCTCCGGAAAATAGAAATCCTTTGCCGGAAGAAAAAGATGCTTGTCGTGAATATTTAGATGCTCAATTGAATATATTGAAACCTAAAATAATATTGCTTTGTGGAGCAGTGGCGGTGCAATCTTTACTTCCCGATTTAAAATTAGGTATCACAAAAATAAGGGGACAATGGTTTGATGGACCTTTTGGTGCCAAAATGATGCCTATATTTCATCCATCTTATTTATTAAGAAATCCTTCAAAGGAAGTTGGTAAACCAAAATGGTTAATGTGGCAAGATATGAAGGAAATTAAAAAACTTTATGATGAAATAAAAAATAAATAATCCCTATTGCAAAACTTTGCGAATCATGATATTATATATTTATACTTTGATAGAAAAAATATCTAACACTTTTAAAGATGACCACTTTTTAAGTGATTTTTTATTAGATTTAATTTTGAAAATTATTTATTTTTTTTACACCATAAATTCCATCAATAAAAGTTTTTTTATCATTATTTTCTATATTAAATGTAAAATTACCAACAACTTCTTCAGGATTTTTGTTTTCACCTAAAATATTGAATTGATGATTTTTTAATTTTGTTTTATAATTATCGTGAACTAATGCTAAATTATCATAAAAATCTTTTGGAATTTTATTGTTATTAAATAATGTGATTTCATTTTCTTTTATATTTACAGAATAAAAATTATCAAAATTCATTGTTAAATTGTATTGTTCGTTTGGATATAAAATTAAATTAGCATTTCCTGTAATAGTTTCATCATGATTATTAATATTAACATTATTTTTACTAATAGAGAAAAAATTAAGAAGTACTTTACCATTAAAATTGATTGTTTCATCTATTTTATTTATAATAGTATCATTATTAATAGTTAGTAATGGGTAAAAAATTACTTGATTATATCCATTTGAAGTATATCCCAGTAAAGCTATATTTCCATAAGATAAATCTAAATCCTTTATAAAACTAATACTTGCTTCACCATATTCAACCGAGTTAACAGCTTTATAATAATTATCTTTATTTTCAAAACTAGATAATGGAAATGAATATAAATCTGGATTTATGGAAACTGATAAAGTTTCTTCCCCATCAACTTCATTTAAATTCATTGTAAAATTATCTAATGTAGAAAAAGAGGAAATTTCCTCTTTATTATAAAAAATATCTTGGAATTCCAATTCATCTTTGTTTTGTGATATATCATTATTGCTTATTTCAAATTTTGATAAATTAGGTAGGTTTGATCCACCATTTCCACTACAAGATGCAAGTAATAAGTATAATACTAAATATAAATTATTTTTCATAAATAAATTCCATAAATTATCATTATTATATCATATTTTTAACCTTCATTCAATAATAAAAAGAATATTTTCTTACTTGCAAAAATCCACGAATCGTGATATTATATATTTATACTTTGATAGAATTTATATCTAACACTTTTAAAGATGACCACTTTTTAAGTGATTTTTTATTTTCTAGGAATATTGACTTCTTGTATAAATAAATAGTTTTTTATATTCTCTTCTTAATTGATAATTCAATTTGGGAGGGAGTGATGCAAGATAAGCATTCAATTAAAAAAAGTATTTTTGGTGCTTTGATATTTTTAATCTTTATTATTGGAGGATATTTGATTTTTTCCTCCTATAAATTTAAAAACATTGTAAAGGTTGATAATAGATTACCTGTTGATGTTTTAGATTTACATTCAAAAGATGTTTTAGTCCAACGCAAATATGTTGGCTTTATAACACCAATTAATGCTGTTGATGTATTACCTTTTGTATCAGGTTTCATTGATAAAGTTAAAGTTGTGGGTGGGCAAGATGTAAATATAAATGATATTTTATTTGTCATAAATCAAGATGAATATAAGGCTTTACTTGATGCATCTTATGCTCAAGTATTAAATGCAAAAGCTAAACTTGAAAATGCAAAACTTTATTATGAACGTATGAGTAAAGCTGGGGGAAGGGCTGTTTCAAAAACTGATTTAGATAATGCAAAAACCGCTTTCTTATCAAGTGAAGCAGAACTTGCTCAAGCAATTGCAAATTATGAAAAAGCAAAAGTGGATTATAATTATACTATCATTAAAGCTACTATTTCCGGAATTGTGGGTGATGTTAATATTTCAAAGGGGGATTATGTATCTCCTCAAGGTAAGGCTTTATTAAAAATTATTCAATATAATCCTATTAGAGTTGTATTTTCCATAAGTGATAAAGAATATATAAATGAAGTTAGTAAAAATGCCAATAAAAAACCTTTTAGTGATTGGAATATAAAACTTCGTATGGCAAATGGTGAAATATTTAATGAAATTGGTAAAGTTAAGTTTTGGGATAATGAAGTGGCTTCATCCACATCTTCTGTTAAAGTGTTTGCCGATTTCAAAAATCCAAATAGGGTATTATATACAAATGCCTATGTAGATGTAATTATGGAACGTATGGTAAAAAATGCTATTTTAGTTCCTCAAAGTGCCGTATATCTTAATGATAATCAAGATTATGTATATATAGTTTCTAATGATGATATGCCAAAAAAAGTATCAATTGATTTAGGAGATCAAGTCGATAATTACTTTGTAGTAAATAAAGGACTTAATGCAGGGGATAAACTTATTCTTAATAAACTTTCTTTACAAGATTTGAATAAAAAACTTTCTTTTGAGATAAAAAATATGGAGTAGTATATGAGTTTTTCTTCCTTTTTCATTAAAAGACCTAGGTTTGCAATAGTTATTGCTTTGGTGATGGTGTTATTTGGAATTATGGCTATTGCTGTTTTGCCTGTATCTCAATATCCACATATTACTCCGCCTCAAATAGTTGTGAAAGCCGTATATCCAGGAGCAAATGCAAAAGTGTTGCAAGATATGGTTGCGATACCTATTGAAAATGCTGTTAATGGTGTTGATGATATGCTTTATATGTCTTCTACAAGTGATGATAATGGCATTTATACTTTGACTATTACTTTCAATATTGGTGTTGATCCAGATATGGCTCAAGTTAAAGTCCAAAATAGATTGCAAGAGGTAAATTCTATACTTCCAGAAGTTGTAAATAAACAAGGGTTATCAGTAAAAACTCAATCAGCAAATATTTTGGGTATGTTGGTTCTTCGTTCTCCTAATAATACTTATGATAATCTTTATTTAAGTAATTTTGCATATACTGATATTGTTAATCCTTTGGCAAGAGTTCCAGGGGTAAGTGAGGTGAATGTTTATGGACCTCAATATAGTATTAGAGTTTGGTTAAATCCTAATAAAATGGCTTCAATGGGACTTAATAGTCAAGATGTTGTTAATGCAATTTCTCAACAAAACATACAAGCTTCTTTGGGAAGTATTGGTTCCGCACCTTCTTCAAATAATACAGAATTGGTTTTAAGTTTAACTTCAAAGGGGCTTTTATCTTCAATAGAGGATTTTGAAAATATCATTGTTGCAGTTGGTGATGGTGGAGCAATAGTAAAACTTAAAGATATTGCAAAAGTTTCAATCGGTGCAGATAGTTATAATTTAGATGCTAGTTTTGATAATGCTCCGGCGGTGATTTTGGGATTGAGCCAGGCACCGGGAACTAATAGTCTTGATATTATGAAAAATGTCAATAAAACTATGAGGGAATTGGAAAAATCTTTTCCTGATGATATGGAATTTAAAATTGCCTATGATTCAACTAAATATGTTAGAGCATCTATTGAAAGTATTATTTCCACTTTGATTTTAACTTTTGTTTTGGTTGTTTTAGTGGTCTTTATTTTCATTCAAAATATTTATGCAGTGTTAATTCCAACTATTACAATACCGGTATCTTTGATTACAACATTTGCGGTTTTATATTTAATTGGATTTGATATAAATATTATTACCTTGTTTGCTTTAATTCTTGCAATTGGATTGGTCGTAGATGATGCGATTGTTGTTGTGGAAAGAGTCCAATATTTAATGAAAGAAAAAAATATGGATTCATATGAAGCATCTGAAGTTGCTATGGAAGAAATTAGTGGTGCGGTGGTGGCAACTACTTTGGTATTATTAGCAATATTTATTCCAGTAGGTTTGATGGCTGGATTAACAGGTGAAATTTATAAACAATTTGCCGTAACTATTTCTGTTGCTGTTTCTTTTTCTTCGGTTAATGCATTGACTTTGAGTCCTGCTTTATGTGCAATATTTCTTAAAAAAGGAAAAGAAAATAAAATTGATATATGGGTGCAAAAACATTTTAATTGGTTTAATAATTCCCTTGAATTTGTTAAAAGTAAGTATTTGTTAATTGTATCTTTTTTGTGTAAAAAATTAAAACTATCTTTTGTAATTTTAATATGTGTTGTTATTTTTATTATGGGTCTTTTTTATATTACTCCTACTTCATTTATTCCAGAAGAAGATCAAGGAATTATTTTTGCAAATGTGCAATTGGCAGATACTGATAGTATTAACAAAACAAAAAGCGTTTTAAATGATATTGGTGAAAAAGTTTTGACATTTGATGGGGTGGATTATTTCATTGGTGTTGCAGGTAGTTCTTTATTAGGTGCAGGTGGCGAAAATATTGGAATGGGTGTGGTAGGACTTAGCAATTGGAATGAAAGAACTTCAAAATCATTATCTCTTCAAAGTTTATTAAATAAAATGAGAAGTGAATTTGTTGGTTATAAAAATGCTACTATTGATTTTTATTCTTTACCAGCAATACCAGGGGTAGGTAATAGTAGCGGTGTATCTTTCCAACTTAATTTAATAAATCAATCTTTATCCGCAAATGATTTATTTGATGCAATGCAAAAGTTATTAGTTGATATAAATAATTCTCCGTTATTTGTATTTGCTTTTTCTCAATTTGTATCTGGAACTCCTCATATTTATTTAGATATTGATAGGGTAAAACTTTCTTCTCTTGGTGTGCCTTTATCATCATTTTTTCAAGTATTGAATACTAATTTAGGTTCATCTTATGTGAATAATATTGTGCTTTTAGGTCAAGTCAATAAAGTCATTGTTCAAGCAGAAGAACAATATAGAAAATCATTTGATGATATTAAAAATCTTTATATAAAAACAATTAATAATAATTTTGTTCAAGTTAAAAATTTTGCAGATTTATCATTTGTTTTAAGTCCAAAAATTTATTATAGATTTAATCAATATTTAAGTGCTCCTATAAGTGTCGAAGCTAAACAAAATATAAGTAGTGGAACAGCCATAAATGAAATTAAAAATATGGCATCAAAACTGGGAAAAGATTTTTCCATTTCATGGACGGGATTAAGTTTGCAAGAAGTGGAAACTCAAGGTTTGATTATATTACTTATATCTCTTGCTTTAATATTTGGGTATTTGTTTTTGGTTGCTTTGTATGAAAGTTTTTTAATTGCTTTTTCTGTTATGTTCTCAACTATATTTGCAATTATGGGGGCATTATTGGGATTGTATGTTATGGGTCTTCCTTTGAGTATTTATGCTCAATTAGGTGTGGTATTACTTATTGGTCTTGCAAGTAAAAATGCAATTTTGATTGTGGAATTTGCTTTGGATTATAGAAATAAAGGAAAAAGTATTTTTGATGCTTCAATTGCCGGTGCAAGTGAAAGATTTAGAGCGGTGCTTATGACTGCATTCACATTTATTTTAGGTGTTATACCTATGGTTTTTGCAAAAGGTGCAGGAGCTGCAAGTCAAATATCCATTGGTGTCAGTGTATTTTTTGGTATGTTATTTGCTACCATTGTTGGAATTCTTTTTATACCTTCATTATTTGCTATATTTGATAATTTAATACTTAAACTTTCAAAAAATAGAGGGGAAAATGAATAAAAAGAAGTTTTTATTTTTTATATCTTTATTTATATTTTCTTGTTCGGTTGGACCTGATTATAAGAAAGTTGATATATTTTCAAATGATGAAATTCAAAAATCTTTGAACCTTAAAAATGGTAATGTTAAAGATTTGCAAAATTTGATTTTTCAATTTAATGATCCTGTATTAAATCAATTGATAAAAGATGCTTTGATTAACAATAATTCCATAAAAATTGCTGTGTTAAAATTACGACAAGCCAGAGATTTATTCAATATTACTTATAAAAATGGGTTTCCTACTTTTAATTTAATGGCTCAATATAATTATGTAGATGAACCTAAAAATATGCAATATTTGATAAATAATGATTATTATCAATTTGGTATTGATATGAGTTGGGAAATTGATATTTTTGGTAAAACAAGAAGACAAGCAGAAGCGTCAAAGGCTGAATATAGGGCTATGATTGAAAATTTAAAAAATGTTAATGTGTCTTTGATAAGTGAGGTTGCTTTACAATATATCAATTTAAGAATGGCTGAACAAAACCTTAAAAATATGCGAGAAAATCTTTTATTACAGCAAGATGCTTATGATATTTTAAGTGAAAAGTATGCTGTGGATTTAGTAGATGAAGTCGCTCTTAATCAATCTAGATATTTGCTTGAAAATATGAAAATGCAAATTCCTTCTTTGGAATATCAAAGAGAAATTTATGCAAATTCATTGGCTATATTGGTCGGAAAATTACCCGGTGAAATAGATGAACTTCTTAATTCCAATAATTCAAATTTGGTAAATAGAATATTTAATTATGATGTTAATAATCTTTATAATTTACAAGTAGATGTTATTAGAAATAGACCAGATGTAAAAATGGCTGAAGAAAAATTGATTGCTCAAAATGCAAATCTTGGAGTGGCAGTTGCAAATGTATATCCTTCTTTTAACATAAGTGCTTTTTTAGGTTTTCAATCTTTGCATTCTTCCAATTTATTTGATGAAGATAGTTTGGGGTATTCTATTGTGCCAGGTGTATTATTTCCTTTGTTTCATTTCTCACAACTTCGTAATAATATAAAATTGGAAGAAGGTAAAAAAGAGGAAGCTTTCATCAATTATCAGCAAGTTTTATTATCTGCAATTGGTGATTTAAAAAATTCAATTGTGGCAGTTGAAAAAGAATATCAAAGAAATATATCCGCGGTTATGGCTTATCAAAAAATGAGTGAAGTTTCTTCTATCATGTGGGAAAAGTATCTAATGGGATTAGTTGAATATAGTGATGTTTTAAATTCAGAACAAAATAGATTAGAAGCTCAAACAAATATGATAAATTCTAATGCAAATATTTATAAAAGTATAATTGCTTTTTATAAAGCAATAGGGGGAGGTATTTATAATAATGGTGGAGAAAATATTGAATAAAAATATGTTAATTGGTTATGTGTATGCTTTATTTGCTGTTTTATTTTGGAGTTTTAATGTCGTGGTAGCAAGATTTTTTGTTAACACTTTATCTCCTTGGCAAATATCATTTTATCGTTGGTTTTTTGCATTTATCATTTTATTTCCTTTTGTGATTAAAAAAATTTATAGGGATTGGGATATAATTCTTCAAAATTATAAAATAATTTTTTGGTTAAGTTTAAGTGGTATTGTGCTTATGAACACTTTTGCTTATTATGCGGGAAAGACTATTTCAGCGGTGGAGATGTCTTTAATTGGTGTTATGGGTCCTGTATTTATTGTTATTTTATCAAGAATATTTTTAAAAGAGTATCTTTCAAAATATCAAATTTTTGGAATCATTTTATCTTTTTTTGGTGTGGTTGTGCTTATTCTTCATGGTAATTTATTAAATATCTTTAATTTAAAATTAAGGGTAGGGGATTTTTATATGTTATTGTTGGCTTTGTCTTTTGCAATTTATAGCATAATTGGTAATTTTAAGCCAAAAAATTTATCGCATATTGTTTTATTATCTTCCACAATTTTTTTAGGGTTGATTATCATTTTCCCTTTATTTTTATATGAGAATTATTTTTATCCTATGAAAGGGTGTTCAATTACAACTTTTTTGGTTTTGTTAGGTATGGGGATTTTTAATTCTATTTTGGCTTATTTATTTTGGAATATTGCCATTTTGAAAATTGGAAATTTAAAGTCTAGTATGATTTATTATTTAATACCTATATTTAGTTCATTAGAGGCCTTTTTTATTTTAGGAGAAAGACTTTATTTATCCCAACTTTATGGTGGAATATTGATTATTTTAGGTATTTTACTTACCAATAAAAGGAAAAGTTAAATCTTATTATTATTTTGGATTATTTGTTTTACTTCTTTTATACATGTTTCCAAGTCGTCATTGATTACATTATAATCATATAAAAAACGATCATTCATTTCTTCTTTTGCTATTTTTAATCGTATTTCTGCATCGTGCATATTGGCTCCACGAAGTTTCATACGATGTTCCAATTCCTCCATTGATGGGGGAAGGATAAAAATTCCAACTATATTATATATATTTTTATCTATATTTCTTTTTATATTCATATATCCTTGGATATCAAGTGTGATGAGAATGTTTTTATCATGTGGGATATCATCATAAAGAGATGTTTTTAAAATACCTTTATAGTCATTATAAACTTGTGCCCATTCAAAAAATTCATTATTATTTATTTTATTTTCAAATTCCTCACGTGAAAAAAAGTGATAATCAACTCCTTCTTTTTCATTTACTCTTGGAGGACGGGAAGTGGAGGTTATCACACGGGTAAGGTCAAGATTATCCTTTAACAATCTATCTACTATTGTTGATTTTCCTGCATTTGTGGGGCCTGAAATTACAAAAATTGTCCTCATATAATTTCCTTTATTTTTTACTTGAATTTTTATTTTTATGATATATAATACTATCTATTAAATTAAATGTCAAAAAAATAAAGGAATTATTATGAAAACAGGTATTCATCCAAAATATAACGAATATGATGTTATTCTTACAACTGGTGAAGTTGTAAAAATGCGTTCTACATTAGAAAGAAAAGAACCTTTAAAATTAGATATTGATCCTAATACTCATCCTGCTTGGACTGGAAAAAGAAATGTTAATGACATTGGTGGCGGTGCTGCGGATAAGTTTAAAAAGAAATTTGCTGGATTTACTTCCAAAAAATAATTTTTTTCATTTATTATCTCTCCCCTTTTTAAAAGGGGATTTTTTATATCCCTATTATAAATATTTGATTTTCGTTTGCGGTTTTGATTGTTTCTTCTTTATCTTCGAAAATAGCGTTATTTCCTTCAATTGCAATACCTGAAAAATTATATAATTTTAAATTTTCAATTGTTTTTTTTCCAATAACGGGTAGGTCGGCACGACGTTCTTGATTTGGTTTTAGGATTTTTATTAAAATACCACCTTTTATATTTCCTTTTATTTTATAAGCTCTTTTTATTAAATCATCGGTGCCCTTAAAGGTTTCCGTTGCAATGATTTTATTGTTTAAAAGTATTATTGATTGTCCTTTATCTGTATTTGCAAAATTTATTACATTTTGCCAATTATTCTTTATTTCATTTAATTGAGTATTTGTAGGTTTTGTCGTGGTTAAGATACCCTTTGGTATAAGATTTTCTTTTAATATATCGTCAATACCTATTACATTTATATTATTTTTTTCAAATTCATTTATCACTAATCTTAAAATACCATCGTATTTTTTCTTAATGAATAATAGTTTTGTAAAAAGTTTTATGAAATCAAATGTTAATTTGAATTTAGCGTTATGAATCCCACCAATTATCACAATGTCATTTACATTATTGATTTTGAAAAAGTTTATAGCTTTTGATAATTCAGTTATATGTAATTCAATATATTTTTTTATGAATTTATCTTTTTTTATGATTGGATTTGTTATGTTTTTTATTCCTATAACACACAAGTCTATATTATTTTTTTTTGCCCAATTTATTACTTTTATGGGTAAATTTTTATTACCTGCAATCAATCCAAGTGTTTTCATAAGATATTAATTTTCTTCGTTTTGTTCTTTATTAAATCTTTGACGAGGTTTGCAAATGATTCGGCGTGATTTTGTTTCAATAAAATCAATTATTTGCATTGCAATGTCCGAATTTTCATATACTTTTTTTGCAGTGGCAACTCGTTCAGTCCAAATCAATTCATCGGACATAAATAAATCTTTATAAACTTCCTTTATTACCCTTATTTGTTCAGTAGTGAAGTGGTTTCGTTTTAAACCAACAAGATTCAATCCATCAAGACTTTGCGGATTTCCATCACTCATTGAAAAAGGTATAACATCTTGTGTTATTTTAGAACATCCACCAATTATTGCATATTGTCCAACACTACAGAATTGATGTATTGCAGAACAACCTCCAATTACAGCATGTTCATATATAAATACTTCACCTCCCAATGTTGTAGCTTGGGATAAAAGAGCATAATCATGAACTTCGCAATCGTGTCCAATATGAGTATGGCTCATTAAGAAAACATTATTACCAATCCAGGTTCCGCGTGGTCCATTTGGAGTGCCAGCATGTATATTGGTAAATTCCCTTATATCACAATTGTTTCCTATGGTTGTAGTGGTTGCTTGTTCCTCAGTCCATTTAAGATCATGTGATTTATTACCAATTACAACAAATTGATGAATTATATTATTATCACCGATTGTGGTTTTACCTTCAATTATTACATTTGATTTTAAGCGATTATTTTTTCCAATTTTTACATTTGGACCGATTATACACCATGGGCCGATTGTGGTGCCTTCACCAATTATTGCATGTTCATCAACAAAAGATGTTGGGTGAATTTCTACATTTTTCCAAGTCATATATTTTTCCTTATTTTTTATTGATTATACCTTTATTTGTATTTTTTCTCAATAAAAGAATTATTTCAAATTATTTCAAAACAAAATGAGAACAATATACTTGATTTTTATTTTCATTTCATTTATCATTTTTGTATTGGAGATATTATGGCAGAACTTTTTGAAACAAAAATTGGAACACCTTTGGCGGAAAGACTTCGTGCGGATAGTCTTAATGATGTTGTGGGGCAAGATCATATTCTTGGTGATGATGGTATAATTACAAATCAACTTAAATCTGGTAATATAAAGTCTATGATTTTATGGGGACCTCCGGGATGTGGTAAAACAACAATTGCTAAATTAGTGGCAAAATATGTAGATGCGGAATTTGTAATGTTATCCGCTGTATTTTCTGGGGTTGCAGAGTTAAGAAAAGTTTTTAATGATGCTATTAACCTTCGTAATGCTGGGAAAAGAACTATTCTTTTCATTGATGAAATTCATAGATTTAATAAGGCTCAACAAGATAGTTTTTTACCGTATGTGGAAGATGGAACCATCACACTTATTGGTGCCACGACTGAAAATCCATCTTTTGAACTTAACTCTGCTTTGATTTCAAGGTGTCAAGTCGTTATTTTAAAAAGACTTAATGAAGATGCTTTATTGCAACTTTTGAATAGGGCGGAGGAAGTAATGGGTCAGGCTATACCATTGACTGATATTGCAAAACAAAATTTGATTGCAATTAGTGATGGTGATGGACGTTATTTCCTTAATATGGTTGAAATGATATATGATTTTTCTCAAGGTAATATTATTGATGAAAATACTTTACCAAAAGTAATACAAACAAGACTTCCAAATTATGATAAAATGGGAGATGCACATTATTCTCTTATTTCCGCACTTCATAAATCGCTTCGTGGATCCGATGTTGATGCTGGACTTTATTGGTTTGCGAGAATGGTTTCAGGTGGGGAGGATATGAAATATATTTTAAGAAGACTTACCAGATTTGCAGTGGAAGATGTGGGATTGGCTGATCCACATGCTTTGCCTTATGCAATAAATGCTTGGCAAGCTTATGAAAGAATGGGAAGTCCAGAAGGGGATTTGGCTGTGGCTTCACTTGTAATTTATTTGGCGACGGCTCCTAAATCCAATGCAACAGAATCTGCTTTCATAAAAGTTAGTAAAAGGGCAAAGGAAACAGGTTCTCTTAATCCTCCATTACATATAATAAATGCTCCAACAAAATTGATGAAAGAACAAGGTTTCGGGCAAGGTTATATTTATGATCCGGATACAAAAGATGGTTTTTCCGGACAAAATTATTTCCCGGATAATATGAAAAGGGAAAAATATTATTATCCATTTGAGCGAGGTTTTGAAAGAGAAATTAAAAAACGTATTGAATATTGGGATAATTTAAGAAATAAGAAAAATAAAAATTAAGTTTTAGGTATAAAAAATCACTTAAAAAGTGGTCATCTTTAAAAGTGTTAGATATAAATTCTATCAAAATATAAATATATAATATAACGATTCGCAAAGTTTTGCAATAGGGAAAATTTAATTTATAAAAAAATCCCCTCAAACGAGGGGAGTTTTTATTTTGCTTTATATAATATAGCACAGGATGAACCGCATCCAGATATACTTGTATTTGATGTATGTGATGAACTTCCATTTTTGTTAGAAGTAGCATGCCCACCAAAATTTGCTGTTTTACTTCCTATAGTTTTATATCCAGTTATTATTTTTATAGTAATAGCAGGACAAGTTCCACCTTTCTCATCTGGAGATATTCCTGCACCATTACCACCACCACCACCACCTGCAGCACCTGCTATACCATTACTAGGTTTTGTACCTTTATTTAATCCTTCTCCAGGATATCCAGCTGAATTTGCACCACTTTCTCCCCCAGCATAAGGTCCACTTCGACCTCCATTTCCTGATGATGCGAATAAACTACCACCACCACCTCCTCCTCCTATACCACCACCACCACCACCATACCTTTCAGCAAAACCAGCTCCACCACCTGCAATAAAGTAATAATCATTTTTATCAAAATTTAATTTTAACCAAGATCCACCACCACCACCAGGACCAAGGGCATTACTTAAATTTTCTCCATTTCCACCAGCACAAAGCATATAAGATGATTGTTTATCAAGGTAGAATATGTATTGTAATGAGCCTCCATTACCTCCTTTTCCATTATAATTATCGCCACCTTTTCCACCCCTTAATTTTATTAAATACCATCCGGGTTGAAGGGTGCCGGTTGGGCATGATGCACTTCCTGGGCTTCCGCTTGCAATTTGTGTAAAATCGCTTTCAACAAAATCCGAAAGATATTTACATTTGTCTCCTATGACATACGTGCCGTTTGGACATGGCAAGCATTGATAAAATGTTTGTGCCATGCTTGTGCTTGAACTTGCCAACCCAAAACTCAGCATTAGCACTTTTTTATTTAGTTTCATTGTCTTCTCCTTTCTTCTTTGTTAATATTATTGGGAGAGGAAAAGTTTTTGGTGAACGAACGGACTTTTCCTCATAACTGGGAGGGGAAAGCGAAGGTAATCGGACAACATAACTTTCCCCATATTCTTTATAATTTATGTAATTGTGTTCCATCTGGACATGTGCCATTTGTTATTTCAAATAGTCCATATCCTTCCGGACAGATGCCGTCTTTTATAATTGTTATGGCATATCCGTCGGGACATTTTATTTCTCTACATTTTGTATCGGTTTTGCTATCCGTTATGTATCCCATTTCACAATAATCACATCTTCTGTTTGGTTTATCGTAATACATGCCCCATTCTTGGCATTCTGGAAGAGTGCCGTTATAATGTGCCTCATTTTTTGTTCCACAATCGCTTGTATATGGAACACCATATTTTTCCAATACTGATTGAAGTTCGCTTGTGGTGGCGGAATGTCCTATATTTGATATTGTCGTGCATAATACACACGAAAGAATAATTGATTTTATCTTTCTTTTCATGTTCGTTTTCCCCTTTTGTTATCCCATGTATCTGGATAATGGCCGGGCAGTTCAGAAATCACAAAAAAGAAATGATCTCGTAGTATTTAAAATATAATTAGGATTATATTTCTATTATATTCCTACGACTCCCCAACCACAAAGGATTGGGGGTATAGATACAAAAAAAGATACCAAAAAGGTATCAGTTATCATACCTCTTTTTTGTTGGCTTCTGACGGCCCGTATCATCTCTGATACTAAATATAACTATTCGTTATATCTATTTTTCAATATAGCATATTTTATTTAAAAGTAAAATAGTTTTTTTATTTTGTTATAAAAAAATCCCCTCAAAAGAGGGGAGGGAATTACATTTTATAAAGTCTTATCCAGCCATTACCACTACTTCCATTACCACCGGCACCGCCACCGCCACCATTACAACTCCATGTAGTATCACAAGCACCGCCACCACCATATCCACCAGCTGCAGATATATTTATAACTCCAGGAGCGTTAAATGAAGAAGTTCCTCCACGTCCACCAGTAGCATTACAACCTCCACCATAACATCTACTTTGTACGCCATGTGAAACTCCTGTTCCACCAATTGAATAAGTATATGATGTTGTGTTTTTTACTATAAATACTTCTTTATTTGTATAACCATTACCACCATATCCTCCATAGCAAGTGTTCCATCCACAAGTTATACCTTGACCTCTACCTCCCTTTCCACCGGATAGCTCAACTCTATACACACCAGGTGATAATGTTCCTTTTCCTCCACTCAGTGATATTTGAGTTCCTCCTGTAGAAAAATCTATACAAGAACTTGCCCCTTGGTTTGATACTTGACCAGATGGGCATTTTGTGCAAGTTGTGGCGCCCATATGTGAATATGTGCCGTAGTCGCATTTAGTGCAAGAACTTTTTGTTCCATCACTATATGTTCCCGCAGGGCAGGCGACGCATTGGAATAATTTTGCCTCACTTCCCTTTGGCGCAATTGCAAGAACTAACGATGCAATAAAGCCCAATTTTTTATTTAGTTTCATTTTATCTCCTTTCTTTTCCTTGTTAATTCTGGGAGAGAGGAAGCGAAGACAACGAACAAAGATAAACTTCCTCTCATAATTTCTTATGTATATAATTAAGAGGGTATGTAATCTTTGTTTAAAATAAACCTTGATTGATTGATATTCTTATAATTACTAATAAAAATAAATGTAAGAATCTTTTTCATTTAAACTCCCCTTTTTACCATAGACCAGAGTTTAATGGCTGGGCAGTTCGTAAATCATAATCAGACAATGACCTCGTAGTATTTAAAGCATATAAAATATACTTTTATTATATTCCTACGACTCCCCAACCTCAAAGGATTGGGGCATATATATTTTGCCTTTTGCTTTCATACCCGCATTTTGGGTATAAAAAAATAGCAACATAACGATGCTATACGACACCGTCTGATTAAAGAGTTTACGAGACTCCGTACCATCTCTGATACTAAATATAGTTATTTACTATATCTATTTTTCAATATAACAAAACTTTTTATGATTGTAAATATTATTTTTTTAATTTTATTATTGACAAAATAAAATATTTGTTTTATATAAGTATAAAAACTTATTGAAAAATCTAACTTTATATATATACTTTGTATATTTAAAAAAATGAAAGGATTAAATTATGAATACAAATAGAAATGCTAAACAAAAATATATGGAAAGACGTAAAAACGCTTTTGCTTTACAAAAAATTTTATTTTCTGCACAAATAATCAATATGTTAATGCAACATAAGCATATATTATTTGATACTAATATTTTAGATATTAACACAACAATAGATGCTTATTATTCAATAGATCCTAAATTAAGAATTGATTTAGAAAAAATCTTGGACGCAAGAAATACTCGTGAAATATTTTATTTACAAAATAGACTTTCCGCAAATAAAGATGATCAATCTAAATTGATGGCAAAATTTTTGGATTTATATTTCATAACTAAATCTTTATAAATGATTTAGTTCCCTTTTTTCTTGCTCTTCTTTTTCAAGAGCTTCCTCGTATAATCTTAAATCTTCTAATTCTTCATCGTTTAGAAGATTTAATTTTTTTAATATTTTTGCAGCCAAAAGTTGTTCCGTATCACGGCGAGATGGTCCACGCGCGGTTTCCGTTGTATCTCCAATTGTGGTGCTTATTATAAATGTTGGAGCATGGGCTGGACCTTCCTTACTCAATAAAACATAAGTTGGGTGGGTATTATATTTTTTTTGAGTGTATTCTTGAAGTTTACTTTTTGAATCTTTTATTGGAATTCTTGATTTTTCAATTGTATCGTGCCAGAGGCGTTCTATTATTTTAAAAGTGGTTTCAAAATCACTATCAAGATATATTGCTCCAAGTAATGCTTCGGTAGAATCAGCTAAAATATTGCGGTTTTTATAACCTTTTCTTTTCAATTCTTGTGATGATAGTTCAAGAAAATCTGAAATCCTTATTTCTTCGGCTATCATGGCTAAGGTCTTTGCTGATACAAGTGATGAATGACGGATTGCAAGAGATCCTTCATCTTCCAATGGGTAATTTTCATATAAAATTGTTGCAATTGATAAACCAAGAACACGATCACCTAAAAATTCTAATCTTTGATTATTTTCAAGACGATTTTTTGAAAAACTTGAATGGGTTAGGGCTTTTTTTAATAAAACTACTCTTTTAAATCTATAATTTAATATTTCACAAAAATCATCATATGTTAATTTTGTTTTTTTAGGTGCCTTTTGTTTTTTTGGCGCATAGATATCATCAACAATTGTTTCTTTTATCATTTTTTACCTTTAATTTATTTTTTTGAGAAGTCTATCATATCTTATTGGTTTTAAATATTTCCAAATTTCAAATAGATTGACTGAATTATTATGTGAATAGAAGATTATGTTTGCTTTTCCAATTAAATCACGACGATGAATATAACCTACCTCATTTAAAAATCTACTATCTTCTGACATATCACGATTATCTCCCATCATAAAATAATGATTTTCAGGAACAATATATTCTTGGGTATTATCCATTTGTTCGTTATCACTTATTTCAATTACAAAATGTTGTTTACCATTTGGTAATGTATATTGATATTTATTTAATTCTATTGCCTCTCCTTTGAAATTAGGAATTTCCTTATATGCTATACTATATTGATCCTTATTCAATGGGCGACCATTTAGGTATAGTTTTTTGGTATCTATTATAGTTAAGGTTTGGGCATCTTGGGTTGTGATAGTAATACTATCAGATTTACGTAAATTATATGGTAAATTTATTATATAAAATTTACTTATAAATTCACGTTTAAGTGCAGTCCCATTTATATATAAAATGCCATTTTTTAATTGTATTTTATCACCAGGTTTACCAATCAATCTTTTTATATAATTATCTGGATGACCCTTTATTTTTTTAAATACAATTACATCTCCTACTTCGGGTTCTGTGAAAAATATTCTATCCTTTATCAAGGGAAGTGAAAATGGAAAAGATTGTCGGGAATATCCATAAGATAATTTTGATACAAAAAGGTGATCGCCAACAAGTAAATTTGGTATCATTGAATCAGATGGAATATGAAATGGCTCTATTGCAAAAGTTCTTATTACTATTGCCAATAATCCAGCCCATAGTATGGCTTTTAATGTTTCCTTTAATTCTTTTTTTGCACTTTTATTCTTTTTTATCATTATGTATCCTTTTTCCCTCTATATTATCCGTATTATAATAAAGAATTGTATATAAAAAAACAATAAGAAATTTAACTTTTATCTTTTTTTTCTATT
>CALXQL010000017.1 GCA_944390685.1 uncultured Alphaproteobacteria bacterium
TGGCGATGTTGGGATTGGGGATCATCGCCTCCACAAATGTTTTGGCACAAACCTTTTATCAATGTATGCCATGCCCTGCGGGTAGTTATGCAAGCGGTGGTAAGTGTGTCTCTTGCCCTACGACTGATTTTAAATGGTGTGGAGGGAACATTTTTTGTCTTGGTAAGACAGAAAGTGAATGTAAAAAAAATACCTCTAGTTGGATGGGATGTAGACCACAATATGGTTCAGCAGGCTACGTTGTAAACGCTACAAAAACGGGATGTGAAAAATGTCCGGCTGGAACTGGATTAGATATAACAAAATCCACCTGCATTCCTTGTCCACCGGGAACCTATGCATCAAATGGAATATGCACAACTTGTCCTGCTGGTCAATACCAAGATAAAACCGGACAAACAAGTTGTATAACCTGCCCTGCTGGTAAATACCCTAACGATTCACATACCGCTTGTAATCTTTGCCCTGCCGGAAACTATTGTGTTGATGGAATAAAACATGAATGTGAACCTGGATATTACCAAACCGCAACCGGTGCCACATCTTGCAACTCTTGCCAACAATTCAGTATGTATATAGGATCTGGTGGAAGAAATTATGGTTATGTTAATATATGTAATGGATGTAAATATAATTTCAATATAATATATGAATGTACTAATAATAACTATAGCAATGCATATTGTTCTGCTATAACTAGTTGGGGTAAAATGGGTCCAGAAGTTGTAGCACACGGAAATGACTTTGTCATGTATTGCTATCCAGAAACAGGACAAGTATGTTTAGAAGAACTAGACGGAGCATATAGAAAACATTGCTACAACTAATATTAACAAAGGGGGCTTATACCCCCTTTTCAATTTCCAACAATACTTCATTGATGGCAAGTTCAATATCCTTTTGTTTATCATCACTGGTTTTAATATTCATACTATCAAAAAATAAATGTTTAATATCATCAAATCCACAAAAAGCGAAAATGCCTTTATCAATTACCAAACGCATTGCATCATAAAAACCTTCTGTATCATAAATGTTAAAACCATTACCATGGGAATTTAAAATAACTACTTTTTTATTTGTTAATAACCCAGTGATTTTACCATTTTTATTAACATAGGCAAATCCATAACTAAACACTCTATCAATATAACCTTTAATTATTGCAGGTTGTCCCGCCCACCATATAGGATAAATGAAAATGATGATATTTGATTTAGTGATATAATCTTGTTCTTGCACAATGTCCTTTGAAAAAGAATTATTATGAATATTACTTAAATCATTTGTTGATAATAAAGGATTAAAATTTATTTGATATAAATCACGCACAATCACATTATGCCCCTTTAAAGATAATGCTTGAACCAATTGTTCTTTCAAATCAAAATTGAAACTCTTTGGGGTTTGTGGATGCCCATAAATGACTAAAACATTTGCCATAATACCTCCTATATTTTTTATATAAATATAACATAAAATGAATATACAATCTATAAGAAGTAAATCTTAAAATGAATTTTTATTTTTAATAATATATGATACAGGAACTAACTTAATCCCTTTTTTTTCCAAAAGAGGAAGCCATTCTTTCAAATTCAAAATTGTATTATCCCTAGGATGAGCAATTGCAACAGCATACCCTCTTTTTTTTGCGATATTTTCAAGTTTAATCAAACTCTTTTTTATATCTTCATCTTTATTGCTATCATCAAGGAAAACATCCCTTGCAATATAAGGCGTAATAATTTCTTTTGCCACCTTATCCCCTTTTGATTTATTGATAGTTTTTGAATCAATAAATGCAAGCCCCCTATTTTTAACATCTTCCATAACAGAATATAAAAGAGAATAATCCGCAGTAAATTTACTACCCATATGATTATTAACCCCAATAATGCCAGTAATTTTTGATAACATTTCATCTAAAATTTTAAGATTTTCATCCAGCGATAAATCAACGGATAAAAACTTTCCACCATAATCAAAATTATCATTATATGCTTGCATAGGAATATGAAGCATAACTTCCTTTCCCGAATTTTTTGCATGATTTATTTGCGCTTGTAAATTTGGAGCATAAGTCAAATAGGACACATTAAAAGGATAATCCAAATTCAATATACGCTCTGACCTTAACATATCAATTCCCATATCATCAATTATAATTGCAACCACAGGAGATTTTACCACATCTTTTATAATAAGAGAGTTTTTATAAAACGCCACATTATTATCCAAAGGTTTATTTGGTAAATTTTTACTTTCTATTTGTTTTAGATTATCTTTTTTAATATCAATTTTTTTTGTTTGATTTTTACTTACTTGTTGTTTTTTAATTTGAGGAATAGATGTTTTTTTAAAAGAAGAAGTATTTTTAACAAAAAGCCCAATAAACACTCCGGTTAATAAAATTCCAAAAAAAATGATAAACAATACTTGTGGAGTAATACCCAAGACCTTAAAAAAAGAAAATTTATGAAAATTAGATTGTCCCAATTTAAAACCTATAATATTAAAATTAAGTGGCGGGAGTGACGGGGCTCGAACCCGCGACCTCTTGCGTGACAGGCAAGCGCTCTAAACCAGCTGAGCTACACCCCCACTTAAAAGGACTATCTTAAAAAAGATAGATATATTAAACATTAAAATAAAATAAAAATCAAGTATTTTTTTTAATATTTTAATAAATACATCTAAAACCATATTCTTTTAATGAAGAACCCTTTGCAATAATTTTATAATTATCATAGGTTGTCTCTTGCACTAATTCAACGGAAGGACGTTCATAAAGAATAATGGATTGTTTAGCTTTTTTACCACATGTCCTTTTCATAACTTGTTCTGCAACTTTATTTAACATATCGGATATGGACCCATCTGGATCGGCAATCATATCTTGAGATTGAACGAATTTAAGTCTCATTTCCTTTAAATCTCTATTATTACGAAGCATTTCAACTCTTACATTATTACCGCGATAATTTTCCCAATAAACATTTTTAACACCTTGTTGCCACTTATCAACAGAATTGATTATTTCAGATTCGGTGATTCTACGTTCTGCTTGAATGGTATCATAATCAATTGAATCATAATTATTGGTTAAATCTTCCAATACAATTACATTATTTTTTCTTGGTTGAGTATAAATTATATTATTTTGTTGAGTAATAGGTTGAGAATAAGTAATAGTATTATTTTGTTGTTTCACAACAACAGATTGAGAAGAAGGAACAGATACAGGTTGCTTAACTTCTTCAACAGATTGTTTTACTTCCACTAAAGAGGAAACTGTCTTTTTATTATTTTTTTTAGCATTGATATCATCCTCTTCATCTTCATTTGCCCATAAAGATAAAAAAGATGCATTTGCATAAAAAGGCTTGATAAAACAAATACTTAAAATAGTAATAAATAAAAATACTTTTTTCATAGTTCTCTCCTATTCAAAAATATTATACATTATTTTTTCAATTTTTCCAAATAAAATTTAACAAAACTTATATTTTTTAAATTTTTTATTGACAACTTTTTTTTTTAGTTTAATCTATAACCAAATAACAATATAAAAAGGTAATATTATGGTAAAAAGATACGATCCAGAAAAAGATATAATTATAAATGCAATTCGCAAAAATGATTATGAGGAATTATCAACTTTATTAACACTAGATAATATACATAATAAAATAAATAATTGGTCTTATTTAGACTATGCTGTATACAATAGGAAAATAGAGATAATAAAAATGCTAATATCTATGGGAATAGATATAAATGAACTTGATAATTTCAAAGAAAATTCATTATTTAAAGCATTAGATAGTTTAAGTATTACCGCAGTAAAAATATTACTAGATGAAAACGTAAATAAAACACAAAAAAATATATATGGTTTAACAGTATTAGATATCGCCAAAATAAGACAAAGACATTCTACAGAAAATGAAAAAAATAAAATATCTAAAATCATAGAATTACTTTCAAAGACAAAATAAAAAAAACCTCCTTAATTGGAGGTTTTTAATTTAACAATATCTAAAAATTATATACTTGCCATTGCAATATTCCAAAAATCATCAGCATTTAAAGAAGCTCCACCAACCAACACACCATTTACTTCATCTGTTGAAAATACTTCTTTTGCATTTGTAGGTTTAACACTACCACCATAAAGAATAGTAATATTTTT
The DNA here is from genome assembly GCA_944390685.1 of uncultured Alphaproteobacteria bacterium. Classification (GTDB taxonomy): domain Bacteria; phylum Pseudomonadota; class Alphaproteobacteria; order Rs-D84; family CACZYB01; genus CACZYB01. Next base: position 4,196 of record CALXQL010000017.1, read on the forward strand.
TGAACCTAATTTTTTCTCTGCAACTTCACGTATTTTTGAATGAATATCAATTATATCTTGTAAAGTAGCAACTTTTCCAGTGCCAATTGCCCAAACAGGTTCATAAGCAATAATAATATTATCTACCGTAGCATTCACAGGAACAGAATTCATAAATTGATCTTCAATTACAGCCAATGCAGAACCAACTTCTTTTTGTTCCAAAGTTTCCCCTATACAAATAATAGGTGTCAAACCTTGATCCAAAGCGCTTTGAGCTTTAAGAGCAACTATTTCATTAGTTTCACCATAATAAGCACGTCTTTCAGAATGACCTAAAATAACAAATTTAGCACCAACATCTTTAACCATAATTGGAGAAATTTCACCGGTATAAGCGCCATTAAGTCTATCACTACAATTTTGAGCACCCGTTGCAATAGGACTTCCCTCAACCATAGAAGTAATTTCAGATAATAAAGTTGCAGGAGGACAAATAATCATTTGAAAACCGAAATTATCATCTGGACTTTCAAATTTATTAAGTAAATCATTAGTGAGTTGCCAAGAATCTTGTTTCAACCCATTCATTTTCCAATTTCCCGCAATAATTTTTTTATTTGAAAAAGCCATTTTATACTCCTTTTGTTTGTTATTAAAAAAAATAAAATATTTTTCTTGTTTTAACATATTTATTTTGCTATTTCTATATAAAAGTGAAAAAAAATGAAGAAAGGGAAAAAAATGTTAGAAAAAATAAAAAATTACTCAGAAACATGGATAAGCAAAATTTTATTATTCGCAATTGGTGCAAGTTTTGTATTTTGGGGAATAAGTGGAAATATGATGACCAATTCCAATACAGCATTAAAAGTAGGAAATAAACAAATATCCGCAATTGAACTTGAAAGCGAATTAAAAAGACAAATAGCTCAAATGCAAATGGCTATGGGAAACATAAACTTCAATTATCAACAAGCCATATCAATGGGATTATTGGAACAAGTGATAAATAATATGACATATAGATTACTTCTTGATGCCGAAGCAAAAAATCAAGGTATCTATGTATCCAACAACAAAATTTATGAAATAATAAAAAATACAAAGGAATTCCAAGACAAAGACGGGAACTTTTCTGCTGAACAATTTGCATACATACTAAACGCAAATAATACTACAGAAACAGAATTTGTATCCGAAATTGCAAATAATATTGCAAGGGAACTTTTAGTAAATAGTATAGTAAGCGATATAAATACAGATAATATTGCCAAACTTCTATACCAACAAAAAAATGAAGAAAGAATAATTGATGTAGTTCAATTTGATATAGATAAAGAAAAAATAACATCTACTCCAAAGGATGAAGAATTAAAAGAACTCTATCAATTAAACATAAATAACTTTGCTCAACCAGAATATAGAAAAATTTCATACATAATAATAGATTCAGATTCCGCAAAAAAATATAAAGAAATAAATGATGAAGATACAGATAAACTCTATAAAACTATGATAGAGATAGGGGAAAACATAATTGATGAAATAAACGGAGGATCAAACATTGATGAAATAGTAAAAAGTTTCAATGTTAAAAAAACCTCTCTTCCTGATATCAATACCGATGGAAAAACAAGACAAGGAACAACCCTAAAAGATAAAAACTTCACACAAAAATATATAGATATTGCCTTTTTTGCTCTTGATGAAAAAGGAATAAGCGACGTATTGGATAACAAAGATAATATAATGTTAATCTACGTTGAAAAAGTGTTTGCTCCAAGTCCAAAACAATTTGAAAGTGTAAAACCAGAATTAACAAAAATGTGGAAACATAATATGCAAATATCAAGTGCAAATGAAAAAGCCACAAAAATACTTGAAAACTTAAATAAAGGAGAAAAATTTTCCACAGCAGTAATAAATGTTGATTCAAGTGCAAACACAGCTCTTTTTGCAAAAACAAAAAGATTTAATAACCTATACGATACAAACTTTTTAACCAAAGTATTTGTTGAGGATGTAAATAAACCATTCATGGTGAAATCAAATGATACCTACTATGTTGCACAGGTAAAAGATGTAATACTTCCAGAAATAAAAACAAGTGATAAAGAAGACTTTGAAAAATTCAAACAAAGTGTAAAACAAACCACATCTGAAAATATCCTTGATGAATATATACAATACCTATATAAAAAACATGGTGTAAAAAGAAACGAAAAAGTAATTGAAAGATTTTATAAATAAATAACCCCCGACACCGGGGGCTTTTTTCTACTTCAATTTATACAATATCGCACACGACGAACCACAATCAGGGATTTTTGGAACATTTGATGTATGGGTTTGACGACTATTTATTAATTCATTTGTATATATACTATATATACTAGTCTTATTATAATCTGTTATTATATTTATAGGAGATTTTATACCTGTTCCTTTTTCTCCATCCCTATGATATGTATCCCATTCATTATTTATGTAATATGCACCACCACCTTTACCACCTGCTACAGCAAAATAATAATCCTTTCCATTAAATGTTAATCTCAAATATGATCCAGTACCACCACCTCCCCCACTACAACAATTACCACCAGCAAAACAATCAATATTTCTCCCATTATTACCAACTAACAATTGATAACTTGCAGATTGTGGAAGATAAAAAATATAATTAAATTTTCCACCTGGAAGGCCAGGAGATCCACCATCACCTTTACTTCCTACACTACAATCACCTTGTCCACCAGTTCCTCCCATTAATCGTATTAAATAAAATCCTGATTGTAAACTTCCTGATTTATTACCACTTGCAATTTGTGTAAAATTATCTAATGTTAAATTATCTGCAGAAACACAACCTGTTCTAGAAGGATTTGAAAAATAAGGAACTTCAATATATTCAGGTGTACAATAACTCCATGCTTTACAACTTTCTTCTGTTTCATTTATCGAGCAAGGTAAAATAGGATATGCTGGCATAAGTCCTGTACATTTATAAAATACTTTTTTAGTTCCACTTGGACAAGTTTTACATGAACTTTGTCCCGTTTTATCTTGATATTGACCCATAGGACAAGTTTTACATGAACCTTGTCCTGTTTTATCTTGATATTTACCCACAGGGCATGATTTACAGGAGCCTTGTCCAACTATATCTTGATATTGTCCAACGGGGCAAGGGGTGCAATTTAAACTATCACCTTTTCCGTATGTTCCTACTGGGCAAGCGGCACATAAAAACAAATCGGCTTTACTCCCCTTTGGCATCATTGCAACAATTAACGATGCAATAAAGCCCAATTTTTTATTTAGTTTCATTTTATCTCCTTTCTTTTTTATCTAATTATGTAGAAGAGAAAGTTAACATAATAAATAAAGATAAA
>CALXQL010000018.1 GCA_944390685.1 uncultured Alphaproteobacteria bacterium
TCATTAAGGTCTCACAAGAACGTGTTCGACTCCCTTTGGGCGCACCATAAAGTTTTTCATCAGAAGCCATAAGTCGGAAACAACCTTGTTCGCTTCTAAATTCCTCGCTAACACCGCTCGTCATTAATAGTTGATGTATATAAAAAAGACCTTGCGGAGGGCAAGGCCTTTGGTAAAGTATTTTTTATTATCTTGCTTTTTGAATTGTCTCCAAATATGTTTGTTTCCAATTTGCATTCTTTGTAAAACCACAACAGTCATAATGAAAATATTTAGGTTTTACTAATAATTTAGGTGGAGTATTTAGATTTGAATTGAAAGAACAATTTAGTTCTTTTAAATTTTTTGAATTTGTTAGAAGTTCTCTAATATCACATATCTTACAATCTAAAAATTTAAGTTTTTTAGCTTTTCTTAAATCAAGTTCTGTTAAGTGTTCATTGCTCATACAGGATAATTTTTCTAATTTTGATGGTATGTGAAGTTTTGTTATATCACAACTATTACAACTTAATTCTTCAAGTGTTTTTACAGATGTTAAATCAAGTTCTGTTATTTGCTCATTAAGATCACATTCTAATTTTATAATACCTTGTGGTAATGATTTTTGATTTATTTCGGTTAAATTATTTGCAGAAATATTTAAATATTTTATATTAGTTTCTGATAAATTAGGTGTGAAGTATAATCCACAGCTTATGAGTTGTAAACCACCACATTTTTTAGGTAATCTATTAGGGTGTATTTCTTTTAATGGATTAAGAGATAAATTTAATATTCCCTTTATAATAATTTTTGATAAATCAGGTTGAGTTGTTAATCCACAGCTTATGAGTTGTAAACCACCACATTTTTTAGGTAATTTATTAGAATTTATCTTTTTTAATGGATTCCCAGATAAATTTAATATTCCATTTATAATAATTTTTGATAAATCAGGTTGTTCAGTTAAATCTAAATAAGATAAATCTAAATCACCATTTATAACAAGGCCATCTGGTAAATTATATATATTATATTCTTTACCATCAATTTCTATCATATGATTTTCATTTGCTCTATATACTTTTTTTTCTACTTGTTTCATTTTTAGCCTTTTTTATTTCTTGTTATTATAGATGTCTAAAATTGTCTATAGCATATACAAGAAAGAATCATTTGTCAATGTAAGTTTTTCTTGACAAGTTTTGATATTTTTATTATCATTTTTATGTAATAACAGCTATATGGAGGTGTTATTATGAAAAAAGTCTTTATATATTCTATAAAAAATCAAAAATGGTTTAGTGAAATTTTTACTGAAATATCTTCATTGCTTGGGGATATTGAAAAAATCTATTTATCAAATGATGATAAGCAAAATAAGCAAAATGTTAAAATTTCTAAACTAAAAGAATTATTAAACATTATTAAAAAATTAATTATTATGGGACAGGCTCTTTTGAATACAAAAGCTGTGTCAGCAGAACATGCAAAATTGATATTTAAAAAATTAACCCAAATCATTTTACAACTTTTTGCTTTATTAAAAACTTTGAGTAATATGATACAAAAAGTTCATGAAAGAGATAAGGAACATGATAAGCAACGTAGAAAAGAGTTAGAAAAAGAAAAACTTCTTACTCTTATTCATAGAATTGAATATTCAAGATAGTTATAATCTTTTATTTCATAAAAAAAATCCCAGTTTTTACTGGGATTTTGATTTTGGAGCGGGTAATGGGGCTCGAACCCACGACCTCAACCTTGGCAAGGTTGCGCTCTAGCCAACTGAGCTACACCCGCAATACATATTTCAATATTATATATTCTTATTTTATATTTTGCAAGTATTTTTTTTAGAATATGTATTTTAATTTAACTCCAAATACATTCATTACCACATCACCGGATTCTGTTAATCTTTGTTCCATGGTTTCGCTTAGGTATGAACCTCCTTCATATACGCACCAAGCCCCATTCCAACCGTAGCCTTGACTTGCGCAATCAGAACCTATTGTATCAGTTGATTCTATGAATTCGGTTTCACTTACATAATATGATGATAATACGTTTCCAGATGTGGTTGCCTTACCCAACATATTGCGTTTGAAGAAAAAGTCAAGTTCCATATTTCCTTCAAGTGTTAATGTTATTCCAGCTTCCAATCCGTAGCCAAAGGTTTTATTATTTTTTCCAATATAGGTCACTTCACCATCCGTATAATCCCTTTGATAACATGGGTTACTTGCAGTACATACACCACTTAAATCAGGATTAGCCATTTGATTTCCTTCTTCATCTTCAACAAACATTAAATCCCCATCCACTAAACCATAAGTATCAGCCAATGTATAGTCATCAATGTTATTCATTGCAAAGCCAAGTTGAAATCCAACATAAGGTTTTATATTGCTACCAAATACAGAACCAAAGATATTGTTTAAATTATATTGAAAACCAACACCGAAAAAATCAGATGATATATCACCACCACGGATGTTTTCATAATCATTTAATATTGAGGTTTCCCAATATGTGCTTGTGCATTCTTCATCTTCACAAAGTTCTTCCTCGTATGCTTGGGCAGTGAATGGTCCGTAATTCATACCTGTATATTTTGAATAAAATATTTCAACATTAAATGTTGATGAAATTGCACGGCCGAATCCAAAACCAAGTCCAGTTGGATTTCCCATGTTATCGTGGGCATCACTTCCAATATAATCCAATACACTTTTGTCTTGTAAATTTATACCATCAGTTGTTTTTCCAGTCGCAAAAGTTCCAAACATATATAAATTGCCATCAGAAAATATACCGGTTTGTTGTTTTGGTTGGCTATAAAAATATGTGCTTTTATTTTTTCCATACAAAGGTATTTCATTTACCCTTTTCATTGGTTGAGAGTAGATTGAATTTATTGTTGGTGCTTGTTGTTGTATTTTTGGTTTTATTTGAGTCGTTTGACCAATATATTGTTGTGAGCCAACATATTCCATTCCAATAGGTTTTGCCGTTTGAGAATAGGTAGTATTCGCAAATAGTGTTATTGCGCTTATTAAGTATAATATGTTTTTTCTTTTGTTCTTCATATTTACTTTCCCAAGATATTTAGAATATCAATCTTAATTTTACTCCTATTTCAGTGTTTTTTATTTCACCACTTTCACTTGCGTCTGAAAGAATTCCTTCGGTTGTATAAGGAGCACTTTCACACCAACCACTTGCTGCATTATATATGAAACCTGCATTTATTGCATCTACACTACATGCTGTTTGTGTGCCATCTGAACCAGTATTTATAACTAAATTATTGCCACCATCACGAGTTGGATCAAGTATATCAACAGTTTCGTAGGAATAAAATATTGTATCCTTTGATTTTATTGTTCCCATATTATTTAATTTATAATATACGTCAATTAAGGTTTTTGTATCCAATTCAAAGGTTAATCCAGCTTCTACATTCCATGCAACTGAATTTGTTGTTGCACCAAAATGTGTGATGTTTCCATTATAATCCATAAATCCCCATGCGTATTCACCATCATCAGTGGTTAAATTTCCATTTGCAGTTAATGGAACTTCGGCAGTTCCAATTTCATCATAGGTTGAATAATCATCAATTGTATTGAATGCAAAACCTATACCCCCACCTATATAAGGGGAAATTAAACCATCAAGTAATTTTCCACCGATTAAGTCATCTAATGCAAAATATACATTTAAGTTAACACTATTTGAGGATATATTGCCACCAGTTACGGGTAAACTTTTTGTGCAATCATATAAAAAACCGCCATTTTCATCAAAATCACTTGGGCACCATTGAAAATCAGATGTTGATGTGGAACCATAACTTAATCCAGATAAATTTGTATAACTTAATTCAACTTTGACACTTTTATTTGCCATAGCACCAAAACCAATTGTTAAGTTATTTGCATCTCCTAAATCATTTGAATAATGGTTGAGTGGAAAATCATAATTTACACCATATTGGTTTGCAGCAATAAGGCTTCCCGTTAAACCAGTGCCATCAAAACTTGTTTTTCCATAGCTTAACGCCATATAGTATTCAACACCAGCTTCTTCTTCTTCAACATTTGCATTTTTATTATTTTTAGAAGAGTTAAATAATTGTTTATTTGATTGTAGACTATATGTAGTTGGGCTTTGATAATTTTTTACCTCATTATATAAGGTATTATTTATCATTGGAGCAGAGTTATAATTTATTTTTGGTGGCATAGATGTTGGATGTTGTTGTTGAGGTGCTTGATATACGCCAACTTGGTTTGGTAATTTCATATTATTTGTTTGAGCGTATGATAAAGAATCCACAAAAAATGTGGTTAATAGTAAACCAGTAATTTTTAATAATTTTTGTTTCATCTCCTCTCCATAGGAAAATATATTATTAGTATATGATAATTTTACTTTAAAGTCTACTATTTTCTTAATTTTTTAAATCTTTGAAATTTTTTTGTATTATGTTTTCAAAATTTTGTGTAATTTTATCAATAGTTTTTGTTATTTTTTCTTTATCAATAGTATTAAATTTTGATAAAACATAGCTTGCAACATCTTGGTTTGGATTGGTATCACGTGGGTGGGAGATTCCTATCCTTATTCGGTGATAATTATTTCCTATTTTCCCATCAATGCTTTTTAATCCATTATGTCCACCGGCAGAACCTCCTTGTTTTGTTCTTATTTCTCCGGTTTTTATATCTAAATCATCGTGTATGATTATTATATTATCAATTGGTATTTTATATAACGTTTGTATGGCTTGGACAGCTTCGCCAGATAGGTTCATATATGTAGTTGGTTTTTGTAAGATAACATCAATTCCGTTAATTGATTTTTTTGTATATAGGTATTTGTTTTTTTCTTTCCAATTTGGAAAATTATATGAAGTTGCAATATTATCTATGGTCATAAAACCTATATTATGTCTTGTGTTGGAATATTCTTCTCCAATATTTCCTAATCCAGTTAGTAAAATCATTTTTCTAGTGATCCTTTTTCATTTAAAATTGTTTTTTGTCTTGTTAAATATTCTGTGTTAATTTCCTCTATTTGCTTTTTATATTTATCCGGTATTTGATTATAGGTGTCATCTATAACTTCATCATAATTTAAATGTGGGTATATAGGGTTTGCATTTAACATATTTATTATATCTTCTATGCTTGTATTAGTTAATGATATATCTTTATTTGTGTTGTTGTGTATAGATTTTGCGATATAACTTCCCATTGCTTCAGGTATTATATTGGGAAGTCTTTTTAAGTAATTATTTATTTCTTTTCCTCCGTCCTTACTATAATATTCTTTTGTCGCTAAACGAGATTTTAATGTTGCATCAAATTCCAATAAAAGGTTTGCAATGGTTGCTTGTTTAGGAGGTAATGTTTTTATTTTATCTATTATTCCATCTTTTTCTTGGGTTAGGTGGGTTGCCTCATGTGCGATGGATTGTATTATGAATATATCACTTGTATAAGATAGGGTTGTAGTTGAAATATTTATTGTATTATCAAGGTAATAATTGCTTACAGAATTGCTTATTTGAAATTTTGTTTTGTTTTCCTTTAATACATTTAAAAGATAATTATTGTTTATATTCAAACTTTCCCATAATTCAAGTAGAGATTTTAAGCGGTTTGCATATTCAATATGTTCACTTTCGCATTCTATTATTAAATCGGGAATATAATCTTCTATGGTAGTTGTAGATGTATTTTCATCTTGTGCTATAATAGGGGAGTTGCTTGTTAATAAGAATCCAAGTATTAGTGCCGTTAATATTTTAGAATTTTTTACTTTGTTTAGCTTTTTTGTGCCTTTTTGAAATATATCATCTTTTTTCTTTGTCATAAAAAAATACTCCCTATTTTGAGAATATTTTATCATATTTTTATTTATTTATCTATATGTTTTTAATCGTCTTATGGTTTCTTGTTTACCTATTATCACCATTGCTTCAAATAAAGGTGGTGAAATTGTAGAAAATGTTATTGCAACACGAGGTGGTGCAACTAAATCTCCCATTTTCATATCATATTGATTTGCTTTTTCCTTGAAATAATCGTTTATACCTTCCTTTGTCCAAGGAATATCTTTTTCCTCAAAATCCTTTATAATTTCATCAATTTTATTTTTATCGGAATTTAGGGTCTTTATTGATTTTTCATCAAATGTTGGAGTGAAATTTGATGTTTCATCAATTATATAGATTATTCCCATATTGGCAATATCAAGTAGTGTTTTTGCTCTTTCTTTCATATATGGAATACCCTTTAAAAGTAAGGATTTCTCATTTTGTGATAATTGGTGTTGAACCTTTTCTTCTATAAATGGTAAAGTTATATTTAAAAGTTCTTCATCATCACTATTTCTTATATATAAAGCGTTGAGTGCAGTTAGTTTTGTATGATCAAATTTTGCTGGGGATTTTAGTATGTCGTGTGCATCAAACCATTTTATTGCATCTTCTATACTAATTATTTCATCATCGCCGTGGGACCAACCTAATTTTAAAAGGTAGTTAAATAAAGCCTTTGGAAGATAACCTGATTTTCTATAATCTTCGGTGGTGGTGGCTCCATGTCGTTTTGACATTTTTGATCCATCTTGTCCCAAAATTAAAGGAACATGTCCGTATGTTGGTAATTCCCATCCCATTGCTTTTATTATTTGCATTTGTTTAAAAGTATTATTTATATGGTCGGCGCCTCTTATTACATAATTTATTCCCATATCGTGATCATCAACTACTACAGATAAATTATAAGTAGGGGTGCCATCTGAACGAACCAATATCAAATCTTCTATTAATTGATTTTCAACTTTGATTTCCCCTTGGACTATATCATTTAGTATTGAAACACCACTTGTTGGCATTTTAAGTCTTATTACTGGTTTTATATTTGATGGAGGTGGGGTTGTTGAATCCCTATATGGACTTTTTATAGGAAGTCCAGTTTTTCTTGATTGTTCTCTTAAAACTTCCAATTCTTCTGGGGTAAGATAACAATAATATGCGCAACCTTTTTTTATTAACTCATTTGCAACTTCAATATGACGAGATGATCTAGCGTATTGGGATTCTTCTAATTCATCCCAATTTAAACCTAACCATTTTAATTCATTATATATGACATCAACAGCCTCTGGAAAATAACGTTCAGGATTTCTATCGGTGTCTTCTATACGTAAACAAAATTTTCCGTTTGTATGTTTTGCATATAACCAATTAAAAAGGGCTGTTCTTGCGGTTCCTATATGCATAAAGCCAGTTGGAGATGGTGCTAATCTTGTTTTTATCATTTTTTTCCTTTTGTTTTTGTTGCATTGTAGTATATTTCAAAAAAAAAATCAATTATTATAAAAAAACTTGTTAATTTATTTTGTTTGTGTTAATATAATTCATATTATGTTAAAGGAGAAACGGATGAAAAAAAGTTTATTTACTATTCCTATGCTTTTAATGGGATTATTATGTGGTAATAATGCAAATTCCGCTGGACTTTATGTAAGTGCAGGGTATGCCAATGCTGAACCTGATGTAAGTTTTAATACTTTAACCGCTTCATCAAGTGATACTGCTCCGGGGCAAGCTTATGCCGGTTTTGATGGCATTTATGGTTGGCCAACTTCAAATCTACCTAATGCTGGTGGACTTTGGGCAAAACCTTGGAGTGCTGGACTTCCAGAAAAATGGGAGTTTTATCCAACAAAATCTAATACATTATCTTTAGCTATTGGTTGGGCTATTCCAAAAAATCCGTTTCGTTTTGAATTGGAATGGATGAAGACTTCCTTTGATGTTAGAGATTGGACCATGTTCATTTATCCAGGTGCAGATGGTGCTTGGTGTGATCAAAATAATGGTAATGGAACTTGTGTCCCAACAAATATGTATCAATTTGATTTGGCTTATGAGGATTTTGAAATAAGGGATTTTGATGTAAATAGTTATATGTTCAATGTATTGTTTGAAATTCCTGGATTTGGTAATATTGATCCTTATATTGGATATGGTTATGGACTTACAAAAATTGATACAACTCAAATGGGAGTTGCAGGTGGAACTAATAATGAAGGTTCTCATCAACTGATTGCGGGTGTAGAATATAGAGTTCCTACAAGTCCTTTAATTGTTGGTATTGAATATAGAAAATTTAAAATGAATACTGGTGATGAACGTGATGATGCAAATTCTTCGTTTGATTATAGTCAAGATATGTTCATGTTCAAAATTAAGTATGATTTTGTTTCTGATATATTCTAAATTAAATCCCCGATTTTTCGGGGATTTTTTATAATGAGCTTGGAACGTTTGATGTATTGAATTTTCCAATATTTCCAAATAATTCCTCAATAAAGTTGAGTTTTATCTCAGATGGTAATGAAGTTTCTCGTTCCATATTTATATTAAATTTTTTGTGTGATATATTTTTCAATTTTATTTCATTTATTGTGTCATCAGGATTAAATTTTATACTTAATATTTCATATTTTGAAAATTTTGGGTCAAGAAAAGCAAATATTTTTCCTTGGGCTGTATAATAAAACCATTTTTCATCTCCAACAAATGTTGTAGATGCAGGAGAGCCCAAAATATTATATATTTCCGCCTTTGTTGTGGCTGATTTTATTTCATTTATTTGTGTTGGACGTATTGGAACGCCAGATTTATATTCCTTTGTTAAACAACCGCTTAGTGCAAAAATCATTAAAATTTTAAATAAGTTTTTCATTTTATTTCTCCCGTGGCTTGATTATAGCAGTTTATTTCATAATGTCTATTTTTTTATTGAGAAACTATTTTTTATATTTTATACTTTATTTATTATAATAAAATAGGTGAGAGAAAAGTGAAAAAATTTTTATTTTATATTTCTTTTTTGGTTTTGATTTTTATTCAATATAATTTAATGGCTGCAACACGTAGTGTGTCTTCTTCTCGTAGAAGAATCGTGCAAACAAATACAACAAAACTTGCAACACCTACGGAATTGGATTGTAAGGAAAATATTGATTATTGTTTCAATAGGTTTTGTTTTGATAAAAAAACTTTAACAAATGGGGTGTATTCAAAATGTGGCACAATTTCCGCTTCTCAAATACAAATAAATGTTGAAGATTGTTTGGATACAAGAGGTATCATTAAAGAACTTGATTTAAATAAGGGATGTAAAAATTATACATATACTTATATTGTAAATCTTCTTGCCAATAAAGATGTAATTGAAAAAGGGTTGAAGAAAAATACTAAAGAATGTCAAGTCGCATCAAAGGCTTTGGATGCGGCAAAGGCTTGTTGGGCTATTATGATTTCTCATGATGGTTCAATTGATGCAAGTTTAAAAAATACTTTAAATGCTACTTGTGGTTATAGTGTTAGTGGTGATATGTTAATGGCTGATAGATTTTATAATGCTGGAAATTATGGTGATGCAAACTTAGGTGCTCAAATTGATTTACAATTATCCGGACAGAATACTCAAAAACGTGAAAATTGGAGACAAGTTGTTGATGCAGTATTGGTTGGATATATGGAGTTAGCTGAACTTTCTTGTGGTGAGGAAGATTACTCTCTTACAAAAGTAAATAATTATCAACTTGATAATCATGATAATTTAGAGATGATTAGACTTAAATCTCAGGCAACTCAAGTTGGTAAATCTATGGCTAATAAAATTGTAAATTCTTGGTTTAGAATGACAGATTGTTTAAACTCTCCTCTTCCTCTTGGTGGTGAAAGATGGGAGTATGTGGAAGATGGCGCTCCTGATTGTAGGCTTGTTTGTGCATCTGGTTATCAAAGAGGTAAAGATAGTAGTGAATGTGTTAAAATTGAATTAGCTTCAACTGATTTTGTTGGATTCAATTTAGGAGCAGGGGGTAAGGTTAGTGTAGGGGCTAATTCCTCAATTGCAACTATTAATAATAATGTTGATGCTGGGGCTTCTTCATCATCTTCTAATGTGAGTTATCCAGATAATGGAGGATGTTCAAAAGCTTTACCTAAACTTAATTATTCTCAAACAAAAGAGGGTATTTGTCGTGTGTTTTTCCCTCAATGTTCATCATCTTCTTTGGGAACTAAAAGATGGTATTCAAGAAATACTGATAGTGCTGAATTCTTTTGTGTTGGTGATAATAGTGGTTTTTATGATTATCATGTTTTGATTTCAATGGATATTATAAATTCCGTTTTTGGAACAAATTTTGTAAAGTTTGGTAATGGTTATTCAACTGATGCTTCTCTTTATTTATATCAAAATTGTGCAAAATATTGTGGGGGTGATATTGGTAATAATTCTTCAATAAAACCTGTTGCAATTTGTTTAAATCTTCCAGAAGCAAAAGATACAGAAACGGTAAGAAATGCTTGGTTAGATGTTTTAAATACTTATAGTTTCCCAACTTGTAAAAATGGTGAAGTAGAAGCTCTTTTATACTCTTTACAAAATTATGGTAAGTCTGTTAGGGTTTCTAATTATCTTTATGGTGGAAATTCAAGTAGTGCTTCAAATACTTCTGGAACAAGGCAAGTTTCAAATTATCTTTCCGGTAATAGTGGTGATATTGGAAAACATGAACCTGTTTATATTTCTGGTTTAAATGATGGGGTTTTGAATAATATGCAAAGAGTTAGAGATTGTGTATGTGGTACTTCTTTGGCAAATAAGAGTAATACTTCTTCATCTGTTTCTTATGAAATGTGTAGTCATAGTTTATCAGATGTGAATTATACTGATGTTAATAGTATGACTATGTGGTATAGTTATACAAGTAAATATAATGGAAATTGTTCAAATAATCCTAAAAGTGATATACTTGATTATGTAAGAGTTTTGGAAATGAAATCAGGTAAAAAATATACAGGTAGTGAGGAAGAATTAGAATATATAAATATTATTAAAAATAAATTACCATCTTTTTATAGTTGTGTTTGTGGGTAATTATTTTGCATGTGGATGGGATTTTTTATAGGTTTGTATTATCTTTCCCATATTCATTTTTGTGTAAAGTTGTGTCGTTGATAGTGATGCATGGCCAAGTAATTCTTGGATAGTTCTTAAATCAGTTCCGTTTTCAAGTAATTGTGTTGCAAAACTATGTCTTAATGAGTGTGGTGTAGTGTTATTTGATAATCCAAGATAATTTCTTACCTTTTCAATATCCCTTTGTGCAACACGTGGGGTGAGGCGGGCACCTTTGGCGCCTCTGAAAACTGGATCATCATTTCTAAAATTAAATGGGGCAATTTTTATATAGGCATTTATTGTATCTTTTATTATATCAAGTAGTGGAACCATTCTTTCTTTATTTCCTTTTCCCTTTATGATTAGAGTTTCATTTTGTATATCGTTTATGTTTAAATTTAATGCCTCTGATATACGAAGACCTGTTCCATAAATCAGTGTAAAAAGAGCCTTATCCCTTTCGGCTTGCCATTTATCATTTATAACTTTGTCAAATGTTTCCAATATATTAATGGCATCGTCATTATTTAGTGCACTGGATAATTTTTTTGGAAGTTTTGGGGATTTCAATATTTCAATTTGGGTATTTATTGCAATATTTTCTTCATTTAAAAATTTAAAAAAGTTTTTTAGGGTTGATATGTTGCGTGCAATTGATGAAGGATTTTTATTTTTTATTGATATTATAAATGCACGAAAATCCTTTATAGTTAAATTTTCAAATGTTTTTTCAGTTATATTTTGTGTTATATTATTTTGTATATAATTTATAAATTGCTTTAAATCTCTGGTATAATTTTCAAGTGTATTTTGGGAAAGACGTAATTCCGCATTTAAAAATTCTATCCATTTATTTTGTATTTCTTTTAATTGCATTTTTCCCCTTGTATAAATTTTATTATATTTTATAATTATAACATATTTTATTTAAAATAAAAAGGTGAAGTTATGAATTGGGATGAATATTTTATTTCCATTGCTGAACAAGTAGCAAAAAAGTCAAAAGATCCATCAACTAAAACTGGTTGTGTTATAGTAGATAGTAAATTCAGACCTGTTTCATTTGGATATAATGGGTTTATTGCTGGTTGCGATGAACATAAAATGTCTGTTGAAAGACCTATGAAATATCATCTTGTTCTTCATGCAGAAATGAATGCTTTGATGTTTGCAAAACGAGATTTAGAAGGATGTATTTTATATACCCTTTATGCCCCATGTGAAAATTGTTTAAAACATATCATTCAAGCGGGTATTAAAAAAATTATTTATAAAAATTCTGTCGTTCAAAGTAAAGTGGAAGGTAATAAAAATTCTATGACCACATCGGTTACAGATGAAGCCATCACAAGAATACTTTTATCTATGCCAGATGTAGTTTGTAAAAATATCAGTGGAAAAACTTATTTAGAAGAAATTTGGGGAACGGATAATATCCCTCAATTTTAATAAATTACCTCATCTTCATAAAATTCATCACCATCATTATAGGATTCTTCATTGCTATAAAAATCATCGGGTGAATAATTTTCGTCTTCTATATATCCATTTTCATAATCGTATTGTTTATTATATAAATCTTGTGTAGAGTATACAGGTGTTAGTTCATACTTATCTCCACTTTGTGAAACACCAGTTCTAGCATCGCTTAAATCATCATTTAGGTAGTGGGGAAATATTGGGTCAGTGAAGTATTCTGATGGTGGTTCATTAAAGTATATTGTTTCATCCTTTATTTTCATAAAACCATATTCATCAGTTGCGTATGAAAAACCTTGTAATCTTCCCGGTGCGGAAAAACTAGGAAGACTCACTTGTAAAAAAAATAATGTGATTAAAATTTTTCTCATTATTTTATATTATCATATTATTATTGCTTTTTAAATAAAAAAAATATATATTTCTTTGTAGGATAGTCAAGGGACTGCTGTATGTTTCGGCATATAGAGGAAAGTCCGGACACCACAAGGGAAAGATAATGGGTAATCCCCATCCGGAGTAATCCGAGGATTAGAGCCACAGAGACGAGCCTGTTAAGTCAGGGTGAAACGCGGCAATCTCTATCTGGTGCAAGACTAAACAGGATAGCGTTGATTACCCTTGGTAGCTGTCGGGTAGGTCGCAAGGAAATATGCAGTAATGTATATTCAAGATGAATAGTCCCCTAATACAGAATCCGGCTTATAGACTATCCTTTTTTTGAGGTGTATTATGGTTGCAATTTCAAATAGAACAAAAGTTAAAGTTAAAACTGCAAAATATAGAAGTAAGTCTTCAACAAAATGGTTGCAAAGACAACTTAATGACCCTTATGTAAAAAAAGCTCATGAAATGGGGTATAGGTCAAGGGCTACTTTTAAAATTATTGAAATTGATGAAAAATTTCATCTTTTTAAATATGGTTTTAAGGTGGCTGATATTGGTTCGGCTCCTGGAGGTTGGAGTGAGGTTGCCGTTAAAAAAGTTGGTAAAGGTAATGTGGCAAGTATTGATATTTTAGATATGAAACCAATTGATGGAGTTCATTTCAAACAAGTTGATTTTAATCTTGATGAAGCAAAGGAATTTTTATTTGATGCTTTGAAAGGAAAAGCTGATGTTGTAATTTCTGATATTGCTCCTAATACAACAGGAAATCAAGTAGTAGATCATTTGCAAATTATGGCTTTGGTAGAACAAGCTTATTATTTTGCAATAGATGTTTTAAAAACTGGTGGAAGTTTTGTCGCAAAAGTTAGACAAGGTGGGACTGAAGCTTCTTTACTTAGTGAAATGAAAAAACATTTTTCTTCGGTGAAACATTTTAAACCTCAATCATCAAGAAAAGAAAGTGCTGAAACCTATGTAATAGCACAAGGATTTAAAGATTAAAAAAACTTCCATTAAGGAAGTTTTTTTTTATACTCTTGTTGGTGGTGTTCTTATGCAGTATACACAATCTTGAACAGTATTATACATCAATCTTGGGTGTGAAGATGGGCAAGTTTTATCTTGAGGTCTGTTTATAACTGCATTTACTTCACTTGGTATATTTCTACACCATTTTGTATAACATCCACCATCGGTTCCTCTTTTTTGATAAAGTTCATTACAACATTTTAATACACAACGACCATTGATTTTATTTTGATTACAGTTTGCATCTGTGTAGGTATCGTCTTTACATTCCTTTGTATCATCTGTATTGGTTGGTTTACAATTTTCATTCATGTATGCACCTTTTACTTGGTTTTCTTTATCACAAGAAAAGCATTCCCAAAGAAGAGATGTAGGATTCCATGATAATCCCCAACTTATTCCATTTGGTTTACCTGCTTTTATAGATGCAATCATTTCTTCGGTACAACCTTGGAAACAGGCTTGAACACCTTTATTATTTGTTCCACTTGAGCCTCCTCTTAATCTATCTATATATTCGGCACCTTTACCTCTTAATTCAGCCCAGGTTTTTGCATAAGAACATTTCCATTGGTTGGTAACTGGATCAACTTCAGCAGTTCCACAAGCAGAACAAGTTTCAATCGCACTTGCGGATTGGCTTGATGCTCCGTTACATACTGGTGTAGAATTTGCAACACTTAAATTGCTTACAGATACATAAGCGTGTTTATTTTGTAATGTAAATTTTTTACACTCGCTTATCAATTTTTTTCCATTAGGAATACAATCCCAGGCTTGTTTTGTTGAATTGTATTTTGCAGTATAGAATTTTTCAGAACTTGGAGTGGATTCTCCTGGCTTTGGAATTATGATAACGCCACTTCCTATTGGTGAATTGTTTTCATCAACAACAGTAAGTGATAAATCTCTATTATTACATATTTCATCACCTGTGGTGCAATTATAGAAACGAGTGCTGGAATTCCATGTTGCTTTTAAGTTTGGATCGTTTCCACAAATGTTTTTTGCAATTTCTGTATTCGCACAACAATATTTTCCATTTATTGGTCCAGTGCAATTTTCTTTACCGCTTGTTGTTTCGTATGAAATTTCATGTGCAGTGCATTCTGCAAGATCAGGAACATCAGTACATTCCCATGTTCCATCAGGTTTTAATGTTGCAAATTTACCTTGTTTTTTACAGTCTTCATTTGCAAGTTTTTCATTTTGTTTTATTTGTTCAGCTGGGATACAGGTTGCAAGTCCAAAGGTTGTAGTTTCGTTTGTTGATACAGGATGGTTTAATTGAGAAATTTTTATTCCTTTTATATATCCTTTATCTTTTATTTCCTCTATTCCTTTTTGAAAAAGTAATGCTTTTAAAGAATTTTCCAATCCTTTTTTTTGTGATGTAGTTGCAACACAATGTTGAGTTACGGTAGAATCTCCGCAATCAATTTCGGTGGCTCCGGATAAACAATATTTTATCATTTTTATGTTTTCAGATCCTGCACATACATAATCTGTTTTTAATTCAGTAGAGTATAAAACGCTTTCGTTTCGTGAAGCACCATAATCGTGGAATTGTTTAAGACAGTTTAATTCAACTTCGAATGCTTTTTCATCTTTATTCAAAGTAACATCAGAAGAGCGTTTTGCTGTAAAATATTGATACATACCAAGCATGACGGTCATAATAAGTATCATAAAAATATTCATTTGAGTCTCCTTTTCCCCTTGTAAATAAATGTTTACAAAAAAAGATTTTGAAAATCAATAAAATTATTGAAAAATGGAAAAATATTTGTTAATATATTTTGTATATATTGAAGGAATGAGATTAAAGGAGAATTTCTTATGTTTAAAATTTTTACGATTTTGCTTTCATTATTTGTATTTATAGGTCAAATAACATTGCCTGTGTTTGCTCAAACTAAAGTGGCAAGAAAATCAACTGCAAGAAAGGCAACTTCTTCAAGTGCAAAGAAAACTTCTGGTAAAACTGTAAGGGCTGCTACTTCTTCAAAATCAAATATAAGAAGTGCAACTGGAAGAAGAACATCTTCCGCTTCAAGAACTTCTTCAAGAGCGAGAGTTGATTCAAGAACTAATGGTGGCACAATAAGAAATATGGGAACTGGTGTTTCATCAGATGGAAGTGCATCTGGTGCGGCAAATACTAATAATTGTAAATCATGGTATACAGAATGTATGGATATTCAAATTGCAAATATAATTTCAAGTTATCCATATTTAGCAGATGATCCTGCAGTTCAATCTATTCAAGAAACCGGTGATCCTCTTCGTTGTATATATTATGATACTGCAAAAGTGGAAGAAATTTTCGGTTCTGATATAACCGGAAAATATTGTTCAAGTGATTTGATGGCAAAAAGACAAACAATGTCAATTGATGATAAAACAGGAAATTCTTCAAAAGATGCTATCTTTAATAATCTTAATTTCTGTTCAAATCAAAAAAATTTGAACGAACTTTATATGGCATATAATTATTATTGTGATTTGAATACAAGTGAAGTTAGTGCCTTGGGTATGCCTATTAATAAATGTAATATAGTATCAAAAGATGCAACTGATAAAAATTCCGTTTTTGCAACAAAGGATTCTATGGCTTATTATGCCGAGGCAAATAGACGAGTCGAAAATGGTGAACTTAAAATTATAAATTTTGAAAAAACTAATTTATTTAAAAATAAAATTTCAAAAATGAATCTTGAAAATTGGGATATGATGAGTCTTGATTATGAAGATACAAATGATTTGCTTGCTGATTTAGGTTTAACAGCAGATGAAAATGAATTATTTTCTATAAATGTTGTTCCACCGGTTGGTGCAGGAAATCTTAATCCTGCAGGTGTGTTTAAAAAGGCTTCTGATATCTGTTTTTCAAAAGCAAATATTAAATTAGCTGGTAAAAAAGCAACCGAATCGGAAAGTAGATTACAAACTCTTGTAAATCAATTGGCAGGTTGTGATGGGGTTGAATCAAGAGCCGATTTAGAAAGATATTATTTGGCTGGAACATGGAGACAAGATTGTCCAGATGGTTATTATTTGGATTCACTTGGTAATACTTGTATAAGTCTTACTGATAAAAGTGATACAAAAGAAAAATATACAGCAGAACAAGTTGCAAAAGGTAAAGCCGAACTTATGGATACAGATTTCTTGTCTGCAAAAAAATCTTGTGATATGTATGAACAAACTTTGATTTCAACAAGAAATGCTGAATATGGTAAGTTTGATACTCAACTTAAAAATTATATTGAAGATGAGGTGGCAAAACTTATCAAACGTAAGACAAAAGATCTTAACACTATTGCATCTGCTTTCCAATCTCTTCAACAAATGGATGCGGATATTTCTATTAATCTTGCAAATATGAAAGCAGATATTGCAAATGCAAAATCTGAAGCTGAAATTGCAATTTTAAATGCAGATTTAAATTTAAGTCAAAAAAGACTTGAAGTTGATCAAAAAACTTTGGAAGCAAGAAGAGAAAGAGCAAAAATGTATTCTGAACAACATACAAGAAAAATAACACAACATTGTTCAAATATAATGTTTTCATCAATTCTTGCTAATTGTGGTAGTGATTTTTCAAAATGTTTTAATTTGAAAACTTTTTTCAGTGATGCAAATTTCTTAAATAGTTTAGCTACTACACTTAATAATCAAAATTTCTATATGAATATTGATGGTGATATAATTCCTCCAACAGAAACAATTTGTATTAAAAAAGAAACAACAGGAGCATGTGTTAAAAAATCAGATGGTAGTATTTTGAGTGGTGCTACAGAAGAAAGTTGTACATCTGGTTTTTATGAATGGAAAGCTGATTATGTAATTGAAAAAGAGGTTTCAATGTCTGAATGTACAGAAACAAGTTTAAAACAGAAAACTCATGAAATTAAGCAAAATATAACAGAAAAAGCACCAGAAGGATATGAAGAATTATATTGTATTGATATGCCAAACTTTAAAGAGCAAATAATGTATCCTACTATTAGTGGTATTGATATGTTTTATAATGCTTTATTAACTGGTAGTTGTACTGGTGATATGGAAATGGTTAAAAAAATGTCAGTAGATTGGTCTTCTCAATATGGTGGTCAAGTAGGTAGTGGTTGGGGTGAGATTGCAGGTAAGAATGCAGCTCAAGCTGTATCAGATACTTTGGACGTAATTACAACTTTTGTTGGAGATGTGATTACAGATATATTTTACAATGAAAAAGTATCTTATAGTAATGCTTATATGACAACAACTAATGAAGGTGGATATTGTGTTAGAGATAAAAAAACTTCAAAGAAAGTTTTATTATGGACTGTTGATACTTCTACATCTAAAGAAACTGTTCCAGCATTGAAAGATTATTATATAGGAAAAGGTAAAAAGTTATTTAATGAATTTTTAGATAGATATATAAATATAGATTTAGAGAAAAAAGAATAATAACAAAAGGGAGGTGAAAACCTCCTCTTTTTTGTTTCTTTTCCTTTATTTTTTTCTTGTCTTTTTAGTTTTTATTATTTATACTTTTTTTAGAAGAGTAGAAGGAAAATTATGAATTCAGCATTTAAAAAGAAAATAGAAATTTTATTTTCTATGCTTTGTTTTTTAGGCATAGTTGTTCTTTCTTTATCTCTTCCGGTTTATTCTCAAACCAAACGTTCATCTTCAAGTGTTAGAAAAGCTTCTTCTTCCGCGGTTAGAAAATCTTCTTCTACTGCCCGTAAACCTTCTACTTCAAATACAAAACGGGCTGCAACTTCTTCCAGAAGAAAAGTCGCTTCTTCTTCCTCCAGAGCAAGAAGTCTTTCTTCCAGTGGGCGTGTAAGATCCGCTTCTTCACGAACTTCCACTTCAAGGGCTAGGGTGAGTGCAAGAACTCCTATAGGTAGGGGACTTTCTTTTATGAATCAATTAAGTGATAATGCTACTAGTTCCGATTTGGAATGTATTGATTCTTATGTCGCATGTATGGATGAACAAATAAATCCTTTACTTTCTAAGTTTTCTTTTTTTGAAGAAGATGAGGCGGTAAATGAAGTTTTGGATACAGGGCAAGCTTTTCGTTGCATATTTTATGACACTAACTCTTCGGTTTTGAAATCAAACATTTCCCCTATGCAAGATGATAAAATGACTTGTATCGGTTTAACCGATGATACTTGTTATACTCAACGCGGTCCTAATGAACTTTATAATGCTTATAATTATTTTTGTTCCATAAATAGAACTCTTAAAAATAGTATTGGTCGTAAGGTCAATCAATGTGATTTGGAAACTTCTAACTCTTTTGCAACTAAATATAGTTCCGCATATTATAATGAAGTGTTAAAACGTATTGAAGGTGATGGTTTGCAAATCATAAATCTTGAAAATTCTACCATTTATAAAAACTTTATAAATCAATTGAATCTTTCTAACGAATCTAGTTATGTATTGGATCCGGATATTTCAAATGAAATTTTCAATGATCTTAATTTGGAAAATAATCAAGAGTTATTTTCGGTTAATGTATTGCCTCCTATAGGTGTTAATACTTTCCTTCCAAGTTCTCAATTCTTGACCGCTTCTAATAAATGTTTTTCTACGGAATTGACTAGTGATAAAGAAGTCAATACCAGAATAAATAAAATGAAAAATAATAATTGTGTCGCAATGCGTCCTAAATTAGAGCGCTATTATTTAACCGGTAAGTGGGAAGGTGCCGTTTTAGATGAAAATGGAAATAAGGTTGAAGATGCTCAAGCTAAAGATGTTATGTCTGGTTTCTTTTCCGCAAAGGAAAGTTGTGGACTTTATGAACAAGCCTTGATTTCTGTTCGTGATAAAAAATATGGGGAGTTTGATAATCAAATGCAAAATTGGATTGAAGAAAATCTAGCCAAAATCATTGAAAAGAAAATTAAATCAACTTCTTCTATGGTAAATGCTGAAACTGAATTAAAAAATTTAGATTATTCCATTTCTTTGGATAACGAAAAATTACAAAATGAAATAGAGTTCAATAAAATGAAAGCTCAAAACGATCTTGAATTGGCAAAAACAAATTATGAAATGGCTGTTTCTAATGCTACAATTGAAAATGCAACAGCTCAACAACAAATTGCTGCATTATATGCTAAAACCTTCTCTTCAAAAGCATTAAAGGCATGTAATACCATGATACAAAATTCTTATAATAGGATTTGTGGATCTAATGGTATTAAGTGTTTTTCTAGAAATTTTGGATTATCTCCAACATATTATTCTTGGACAGAAGATATAAATAAAAAAGCTATAAAAATATCTAAAACTGGTAGCATACTTTTATCTGATGGTTCCAATTATAATACAAAAGATAGTACAGATGGATATTATGAAATTGATTGTGTAAATATTGAAGATTTTAATTATAAACAATCATTCTTGTATAATTTGCCTGGTTCTTTGCTTTCTTCTTATGGTGTTTCAGTTAGAGATGCAGTAAGTGAGGATTTGAAAAATACTTTCCCAGAGAATTAGGAATTAGAGGATTTGTTATGATGAATAGGAAGTTTAAATTTTTGGTTTTTGTTTTGGGGGTTGTTTTGTTTTCAACCTTTGTAATGGATTTTGTGTTCGCACAAGTAAGAAGAGTGCCTTCATCACAATCTTCATCAGCAAAAAAGACTACTTCCAGTTCAACAAAGAGGGCGGCGGGAACATCAAAGACTTCTACTGCCGCAAAAAAGACTACATCCAGTTCAACAAAGAGAGCAGCGGGAACTTCAAAGACTTCTACTGCTGTGAGAAAGCCAACTTCCAGTTCAACAAAGAGGGCAGCGGGAACATCAAAGACTTCTACTGCCGCAAGAAAGCCAACTTCCAGTTCAAGGAAAAGAGCTGCAACTTCAACGAAAAGAGCTGCAACAGGTTCCGCATCATCTTCTATTAGAACATCAAGGGTTAGAAGTTCTGGGGGAAGTTCTCCAACATCTCAAAAAGTGCAATTATCACAAACTGCGACAGCTCAAAAAGCAGATGAAAATAAATGTCGTGATGCTTTTGTTTCTTGTATGGATAATCAAATAAATGATATCATTGATAAGTATACCTATCTTTATGATGATGAGGCTGTTCAAGCAATACTTGATATGGGGGAGCCTTTCAGATGTATTTATTATGATAGAAATAATACAGCATTGCCTACAAATATGCAAGTCATTGCAACTTGTCGTGATGTTTTAAATGAAGCAACTATAAATAGTTTCAATATAATACAAACAGAAATTAATACTATGATTCAAACTCAATTCCCTTCATATATACAATCTGCGACTTGTGATAGTGGGGTTGCTACTTTGACACCAAAAACAAGTGCTCCAGAGGGAGTTTGTAATACTTGTTCGTATAAGACTTTGAATGAATTTTTAGATGCCAATAATGTATTTAATAATAAGTGGAAAAATTATCAATCTTTATGTAGAGATAAGCAATTAGTTGAGGTTAATAAATCCCTTGCCGAAGGGGGGCAACCATCACTTGAATATCAAAAATTTGTTGATGATAATTGTGTCGCAAGAGATGTTAATGATTTATATTTTTCTTATAATTATTATTGTGATTTAAGAACTACTACACTTAAAAACCCTATGGGTCTTAAAACAAATTATTGTGCTTTGTCTTCCGAAGAGGAAAATACAGAAGGTTTAACCGGAGAAGCAAAAATAAGAGCTGAAATTGCAAATGTGTTTGGGACTACTTCCTCATCAGAATATTATAAAGAGGCTTTGGCTAGATTAGATGCTGGTGAATTGAAAATGGTGAATTTCACCGATAGTCAACTTTATAAAGAAAGAATAGAAGGACTTGGTTTGGAATCACTTCAAGCATTTGATATTTCCAGTTTACTTAACACTTCAACAAAATGTCCGTCAAGCGATTATAAATACAATGCTGCGGTTGGGGCTTGTCAACTTTATGATTCTACTACGCGTAAATATTATGATGCGGGATTATCAACTGCAAAATTTATAAGTTCATCAAATGCAAAGTGTCCAAGTGGAGCTGTTTATGATCCTGTGCAGAAAAAATGCGCTCAATGTGATGTGGATAGTGAATGGAATTCTGTTGTCCGTAGATGTCAATTAACCTCAAAAAAGACAACTCAAGGTAAGGCCATTTTGGTCGCAGCAGAAGAGGAAGCCGAAAAAGATGCTCGTAGCATTTATACAGATTTAGGTATAGATAGAGATAGTTCTTTATTCTCTATAAATGTTGTGCCTCCTTTGGGTTCTGGTATGGTATTCCCTAGTGTTTTATTCCGTCAAGCTGCTAATTATTGTTTTGATGGTAATAAAAAAATGACATTTAATCTTTCCGGCACACAAAAACAAGATGCTTTGGAATTTAATACCATTAAATCCGTTTTGGATAGTTGTAAAGCAGATTATAGGTATGATTTGGAACGTTATTATTTATCCGGATTTTGGCCAAAGGAAGATGTAGAGCCAAGTGCAGAAGGTGGATATAATTTAGAAACTGATTATGAAGAATTAGATTTTAATTCCGCAAAAAAATCTTGCAATACTTATGAACAAACTTTAATTTCTGTTAGGGATAATAATTATGCAAAGTTTGATACTCAAATTAAAAATTATTTGGAAGATGCTTTGGCTACAATTATTAAAAATAAGGTAAAAAGTTTGAATGCTATTGCTGGGGCTGCAAATTCTTTGCAAAAAGATGATTATGAAAGAACTATGAATCAAATAGAGGCAGAAGCAGAACGTGCTCAATCTAGGTTAGATGCTGAATTGCAAGCTCAACAACAAGAACAAGAGTTTTTAGAACAAAAACTTTCTCAAGAAAAAGAATATCTTGATAGTATTGCTAAATTAAAAGAAACAATCACAAAATCTCATAAAAATAGAATGTTGAATGCTTGTGGTGAGGTATTTTCTTATCAATATAATTCTTGGCGTAGTTCAGGTAATAATACCTCCGATTTGGTTAATAGATTGACAAGCGTTTCTATTAAGGTAGGGGCAAAAGGTGATATATTGACTCCGGTTGATACAAAAAGTTTTTCAAGCAGAGGTTTTGCAGATGCTGATTTATCAAAGTATCCAGAGTTTGCCTGTGCCGAAATTGATGGTTGGACTGAAACATCGGCATATAAATCTTTACAAAAACAATTGATGTCGGTTTTGGGTAGTGGCGGAACTTTAATAGGTCTCGGTGGTGGTGGAAAAGGTACATTATCCCCAGGTGGATATAGGGTTGAAATATCAGGTGGTGGTGGTGGTAAGGGTGAAGGTATAACTTGTGGATGGAATACTTGTGGTGGTGGAAGGGGTGCAAGTGGATATACAAATAGAGCTGTATTTTTTGTTTTAAATAATACTGATTATACTTATTCTGTTGGTGCTGCTGGTCAAAGTCATGGCACAAGAAAGGAGTGTTATGGAGGAAACCGTATGAATACTGGTGGAACAGGAGGAACATCAACATTTAAAATTGATGGAATAGTTAATATTTCAGCTGAAGGTGGTGCCGGTGGAGAAGGTGCAAAAGATACAGCTACGTCGTGTAGTGGGGGTAGTGCAGCAAGTGGAGGAGGTGGTGGTGCTGGTGCTGAATCTGCAGGTTATGTCAGACTTTACAAGTTATAATGTAAGTTTAGGTTAAAAAAATCCCCTCCAATTAAGGAGGGGTTAATATAATACTTTTTTTTCTTTTTTTAATTTTTGTTTTAGTTTGCTATCCCTTATTATTTTACAGGTGTATTGTCGTATAGGGTGGCTTTCGTAATCCATTTCGGTTATATTTAATTCTTCTAAATTTTTTAATTTTTTTAAAATTTTTCTATGTATATATGTTAATTTTACTATTTCATTTTTATCACGGAAAAGGGCAAGATGTTTTTTACCATCGTATACCATAAATGGATTAAATGGATTATCTTCTCTTGAATGTATGATAAGCATCATTTTCCCAAGAGCATTTATTATAAAATCAAAATTTGGTTCCGTAATTATTATTATTTTATTTGCCTCCTTTATTACAATAGCATATTTTTTATTACTTTTAAATCTTTTTTATCTTTATTTTATATTTAAAATTTGTTATTATATATTTATAAAATTTTATGAGGGAAATATGCCAAGTAATTATTCTGATAATCCATCTATGGATGAAATTTTATCACGTATTAAAAAGGCTTTGGCCGAACGTGAAAATAAAGTTGCAAATTTGGAAAACAATTATGAAAGTAGTGATGATACTTCTTTTCAACAAAATTTTCATAAAGAAAGTAATGATGTATTGACTTTTGAAAAAATGAAGGAATTTTCTTCATCAAAAAATGTTACCGAAAAAATTGTGAATAATTTAATTGATGATAATTTATTCATTAAGCCTGTGGTGCAAAAGAAAACTGATGATGAAGTCGTTCAACATTTATCTCAAAGTCAAAAGGTGGAAAATAGAGAAGATATTTTTATTCTTACCAAAAATATGAAGGTTAATAAAAAAATTTCTTTTGATAATATTGATTTTGATGTGTTTTGTAAAGAGGTTGCGTTTGCTTTGGGTAGAGATTTAGCAATTTCTTATTTATCACCAAAAATTGAAACTTGGTTAAAAGCTAATTTGGGGGATATTATAAAAAAAGCACATAAATAATGGGAGAGGAAAAAGGTAATGGATATAAGGCTCTTTATGGGCCTTTTTATTTTATTGTTTAAGTTTTAGGTATAAAAAATCACTTAAAAAGTGGTCATCTTTAAAAGTGTTAGATATAAGTTTTATCAAAGTATAAATATATAATATCACGATTCGCAAAGTTTTGCAATAGGGAAAATTTAATTTATAAAAAAATCCCCTCAAACGAGGGGAGGGGATTACATTTTATAAATTCTTACCCAGCCATTACCACTACTTCCATTGCCACCGGCACCTCCACCTCCTGTTGTACATCCAGAAGCTGTATCACAGGCTCCGCTACCACCGTATCCACCAGCAGCAGATATATTTATAATGCCAGGAATATTAAATGTGGAAGTTCCACCACGTCCACCAGTAGCATTACAACCTCCTCCAAAACATCTATCTTGAGAGCCATGTGAATATCCTGTTCCACCAATTGAATAAGTATACGATGTAGTTTTTGTTATTATAAATACCCCTTTATCTGTATAACCATTTCCACCAGCTCCACCATAACACTCTTTACATCCAAAAGCACAACACCATATTCCTTCTCCTTTTCCACCTTTACCTCCGGAAAGTTCAACTCTATATACTCCAGGTGCTAAAGTACCTCTTCCGCCACCACCGAGACCTATTTGAGTTCCACCGCTTGAGAAACTAGTACATGATGTTGCCCCTTGGTTTGATACTTGACCAGATGGGCATTTTGTGCAAGTTGTGGCGCCCATATGTGAATATGTGCCGTAGTCGCATTTGGTGCAAGAACTTTTTGTTCCATCACTATATGTTCCCGCAGGGCAGGCGACGCATTGGAATAATTTTGCCTCACTTCCCTTTGGCATCATTGCAACAATTAACGATGCAATAAAGCCCAATTTTTTATTTAGTTTCATTTTATCTCCTTTCTTTTTTATCTAATTATGTAGAAGAGAAAGTTAACATAATAAATAAAGATAAA
>CALXQL010000019.1 GCA_944390685.1 uncultured Alphaproteobacteria bacterium
CCGTTTTCCTTCTATTTTATCCCACGTATCAAAAATGATACTAAATATAGATTAAACTATATCTAAAACATAATATATCAAAAAAAAATATAATTGTAAATATAAAAAATCCCCTCAAACGAGGGGATAAAATAAATTAAAAAAGTTTAAAGAAACTGGTTTAACTTATCCATAACTCTATTTATCACAAAAGCTTCTCTCTCTGCAACATCAAAAGCCTTCTTTTTATATTTTTCAACAATATTTTTATTTTCTAAAAAACTTCTTAATTTAGTTGTTAAATCTTTTTCATTATTAACTATAACAACCGCATTTTCCTTTTCAAGTAAATCATAAGTTTCTTTAAAACTATGGACTTTTTTACCGGAAAGAACAAGTGTATTAAGTCTTGCAGGTTCCATTGGATTATGACCTCCAATATCAACAAAAGAACCACCGACAAAAACAATATCAGCTAAATAATAAAATAAACCTAACTCACCCAAAGTATCAGCAATATAAATATCTGTATTAGGTTTAATCTCTTCTTTTTTAGAACGAAGCGAAGCATTTAAACCATTATCAACAACCAATTCCTTTATTTCTTCACCTCTTGCAGGATGGCGAGGAGCAATAATCATCAATAACTTAGGGAACATTTTTTTAACTGCTAAAAAAGCCGTTAATAATTTTTCTTCTTCCCCAGGATGAGTTGAAGATACAACGAACATAGGTCTATCACCTATAACTTTTTTCAAATAAAATAACTCATCTCTATCATATCTAAGTGGAGGCACAGCATATTTTAAATTACCTACACAACAAGTATCTTTAACTCCCATAATTTCTAAACGTTTTCTATCTTCTTCAGATTTACCGAAACCAAAAATAAATGCACTCATTAAAGGTTTACAAAATGCCAAATTTTGCTTATACTTCTTAAAAGACTTATCAGAAATTCTACCATTTAAAACAATCAATGGAATATTATAATGTTTTGCTGCCAAAATAAGATTAGGCCAAAAATCACTATCAACAAAGAAACCTAAATCAGGCTTCCAATATTTCAAAAATCTATTTACATAAGCGCGTCTATCCACTGGAATAAATTGATGAATAACACGTTTTCCTTCAAACTTTTTTGCAACATTTTGAGAAGCAGTCAAAGTTGTAGTAGTAATAAGAACATAAGCATTTTGATTCATATTTAAAATTTCATTTACAACAGGAATAATTGAATTACTTTCACCAACACTTGCAGCATTAAACCAATATATTTTACCATTAGGACGTTTTACAGAAGCATAACCGAAACGTTCCTTTTTACGTTTAGGATCATTTGTCTCCAATCCTTTTAATCTCCTTATAAATAAAACAGGTCTAACAAATGGTTTTAATAAGAACATCAAAGTTCTATATAAAAATAATTTCATAATACCTCCTATATAATATTCATCTTCTTATCTAATTCATAGGTCTTTTTTCGCATAATTTTGGTTAAATTTTCTTTAAGTTTAAGAATATCTTCTTGTGAAGCTTTTTTATCAACATAAACAAATTCACCAACTTCTATTATAGATTTAGAAAATAATTTTACAAGCATATATTTATCCCAAGTTTTAAGGAATCTAACTCTATTAGCTGATACATATAAAGGCACAATAGGAGCACCACTACTTTTTGCAAATAAGAAGACACTATCTGTTGCAAAAGTTTGAGCAGGTCCCAAAGGACCATCAGGAGTAAGTCCAACCGAAGCACCACTTTTTAAAAGTCTCAAAGATTTCATAACTACTTCTTTTGCAGAAATAGTAGATTTTGAAGAAGTGAGAATATTTTTAACTCCTAATGAATTATAAATATTGGCAATGATTCTACCATCACTATGAGTTGAAAAAATGCCATACACAGGATATTTTTTGGGCCAAACTTTTGTCATCAACATACTTCTAGAATGCCAAAAAACAATGATAACAGGTTTTCCAGTTTTCAAAAAATTCACTAACTTTTTTTTATTGATATAAGTGGTCCAAGAACATAATTGTATCAACCTAACTAATAAAAAAACAATGAAAGAAACAATTTTAATAACAAAATTTTTTTTCAAAATATTTTTAAAACTAACCATAAATTACACATCTCCATCTTGAAATAAATATAAATTTTTATCAATTTTTTCATTATCAACTTTAATTTTATCAATGAATTGATTTGGAAGAGTAGTCAAATGCAAATCCTTATCAACTTTTTCCACATATAAAGAAGATGAAGGCAAAGCCCATGCAGCACCAGCTTCTTCCACAATTTCTCTGATTTTAAAAAGTAAAGACTCTTTTACCTTTAACCAATCAGCCCAAACATTAGAATTAACAAAACAATATACCAACAAATCAATGGAATAAGGAGATAACATATCTACCCTAACTTGTAAAGAACCTTCCGGAGGTTTAATAACATTTGGGTTATCCATTAAATAATTTTCAATTTCTTGTCTTATATACCTAAGTTGATTAGCAGTAGTTCTATATTCAAGAGAAATAGTACAATTTATTCTTCTATACTTTCTTGATGATACATTAACAATGGCGGCATCTGCCAAAGTATTATTAGGAACATATAAATAAGTTTTATCAAATTGCCTTATGATAGTAGAACGAAAACCTATATTTTCAACTATACCTTCCAATTTATAATCTCCACTTTTAAGTTCAATTATATCACCTACATTAAACCTTTTTTCTGAAATAATAGCAATACCAGAAATAATATTCTTAAACATATCTTGCGCACCAAGGGCAACAGCCATACCTACGATACCCAAAGAAGCAATAAGAGTACTAACCTTTACCCCCCAACTTTCAAGTATAGAAGAAAAACCTATTATAAAAATAACGAATTTAGAAATTCTGACCACCCAAGTAATAATAACAGTATTTGTATTATCAAGATGAGTTTTTTTAAACATCATAACAAAAGGATTAACCAAAGAATAAATTAACCAAGTAATATTAAAAATATATAAAGATTTTAACAAATTTCTTGTATAAAATAAAAAAGAAGCAGGCATTTTAATTACATTAAGAGATAAATATACACCCACAACTATTGGAATAAATTCAATAGGCTGACCTATTTCTCGTAAAGATTGTTCTTGCCCATAAGTTATTTTTTTTAACACTAAAAAATTAAGCAACTTTACAATTAAAAAAGAAAATAAATCCTTAATCACCACAGCAAAAAGCATAATAAGAGTAGCGATTAACAATCTACCTACATTAGATAATTTAAGCCAAGAATAAAAATTATATATATAATCAGATAATAAATTTAAATCAAAATTAGCCAAATTAAAATCCATCATAATTAAAATCCCTCTATTTAATAAAATTATTATAACAAAAAAATAAGATAAAATCCACAATATTATTTATTTAAGAAATTATACAATTGATAAGGGGTAATAATTTTCCAATTATAAATTCCTAAAACCCTTTTTACTACTTCAACACAAGTAAAAATCCCAAATTTCCAAGATTTTTTATTTATATTAAAAAATGAAGTTTTAATAATTTTCATACCCTTTGATTTAAATATTTCAAATAATTCTATTTTATTTATGAATAAAGTATTAACTTCAATACGTGAAGCCAAAGGATCAATCACAAATAAAATGTTATTAACTTCCATAATTAAAAAACAATGTCTAAAATCTTTATGTAAAAATTTTAAATAAAATAAATCTGTAAAAGGAGAAAAAACAACCCATATATCATCCCAAACAGGATTTAATCCAAATCTTTGCATTTGACAATTCCTTTCAATCTAAAAATTGTTTCCAATTTATCCATGGCATCATCCCACCATAAAGCCTCTTGCTCTTCTTCTTGTAATCTAGAATCCGGAGGACAAAACTTTTTTCCAAATTTAATCAAAGTTTTTAAATGACACTCTCTAATTTTTTTTGCCAAATAAAGTTTAACGACACACAAATAAATATCATCAACAACGCAAGGACGTAAAATAGATTTATTAGAATTATTTAACTTATAAGGAGATTTTTTTTCATATTTACAATACCAAAACCAAGCCTCCTCAGCAGAATTAAATAAAGTTTCTCCCAAGTCATTTTCCAAAAAAATATCTTCCTCTAAAAACATAATACCCTCCTAGTTATCAAAAGAACAAATAAAGAACAAACATAAAACTATTATGATTCTTTTTAAAAGTCAATTAAATATCATAAAAATATAATTTTAGTAGAAATCTTATTTATTTTATGATATAATAACACATATTTATTAAAACAAAGGGGTCAAATATGTTAGATAGAGAAAATGAATTTTTCAATGAAATACAAAACGATACAATGGATGAAGGCCTTCATTCTTCAAGTGGAATGAACTACGGCGAATATCGTGAAAAATCTAATATAAAAAATACAATAATTGCAATTACTGCTGGTGCTATATTTGCAGGAGTCTTGGTTGTAATTTTTTCAATGAATGGTAAAAAAACAACACCAACAAATTTAGCTGAAATACCAACACTTACACAACCAATTGAGCCAATAAAAATATCACCTGATACAATTGGCAACAATAATGAAGTATTTGATAACGCAAGTATATATAACAATATACCAAATACAATGACAAATAATTCTGTTGAAATGGAACCTATTGCACAACAACCTGAAATTGCGCCACTTCCATCTCTTCCAAAGAAAATAAATGAACCACAAGCAAAAAGTGAACCTGTTAAAACAGAGCCTATTAAAAAAATAGAAAAGGCAAAAAAAATAGAAAAGGTTGCACCTGTTAAACCAATTACAAAGAAAAAAGATACACCAAAACCACAAACCAAAAAAATAATTGAAAAGGCAACTAATGTAGAAGGTGAAGTTGAAATATCTGTTGTGCAACCACAACAAAAAACAACTGGAACATGGAATGTTCAATTGACATCAACATCTTCCAAAGAAGCCGCACAAAAAGAATGGGATAATTTACAAAAGAAATATCCAACAATTCTTGGTAATAAAAGTTATACTATAACAAATACACAAGTAAATGGTAAAACTTATTACAGATTAAGGGTTTCAAATCTTTCATCATCTGATGAAGCAACCGAATTATGTAATCAATTAAAGGCATATAAGTTATCTTGTTTTGTGATAAAATAAAGGGGTAAAAATGATAGGATTTACAGAAATATTACTAATTTTAATAATAGTTCTTATTGTTTTTGGTGCTGGTAAATTTCCAAAAATCATGGAAAACTTTGCAACTGGAATAAATGCATTTAAAAAAACAATAAAACAAACAGATGCAAAAACAACATCTAATAAAAAAACTAAAAAAACAAAAAAATAATAAACAATAAAATATGTCAATACAGGAAAGTTTTATACCAGAAAATATAAGACGGAATTTGTTAAAACTCTGTCAAAAATTTTTTGGTATTTTCCTTATATTTTTAAGTATTTATTTAACAATATCTTTATTTTTTTATAATGGTTTAGATAATTCTGTCTTTACCTCATCATCTTTTCAAATAAAAAATATAACGTCCTCAATTGGAGCAATATATTCAAACTTTATGTATGAAATATTTGGTATCACAAGTTTCATAATAAACTATTATATATACTTTTTTGGTATAGTTTTCCTAAAAAATAAAAAATTGAATTACTCATTATCAAAAATAAATATAAATATATTACTAAGCATTATATTACTATCTCTAAATTTTTCATATTTATCAAGTCTACTTAACATTTCATATCCAACATCAACTGGTTTAGGGGGCTTACTTGGTTATATAATAAAATTAGATATAAAGAGTTTATTAATAAGTTTATATATAACTCCTTACTTACAAATAATAATTGCAATATTGACTATAACAATAAACTTAATCACATTATATTTTTCATTAAACCTAACCGAAAAATCAATAATCTTAATTGAATATAATATGAATAGATTTTTTAACAAACTAATAAATATAATAAAAGAAAAAATACTAAAAAAACAAATAAAAAAGAAAAAACAAACCATAAAAAGAAGTAAAATTTTAAAAACAATAAATAAGATAAAACCACAAACACATAAAAAAGAAACTGCTATTATTACCCAACCTACCCCAATAAAACAAAAAACCACTATAACAAAAACAAATTATATATTACCAACAACAGATTTACTAAATCCAGTAAAACTTGATAAAAATTTATCAAATAACGAAGAAATAAATAGAAAAAAAGCAAATATGTTGGAAGGGGTTTTAACTGAATTTGGAATAGAAGGAAAAATCACAAACATAAAAACCGGACCTGTTATTACATTATTTGAAATGGAACCTGGAAAGGGGATAAAAACATCTCGTATAACAAACCTATCCGAAGACATTGCAAGAAACATGTCCGCATTATCAACAAGAGTATCCGTAATCCCTGGCACTAATAAAATAGGAATAGAACTTCCAAACACCCATAGAAAGATGGTATATTTAAGGGAACAATTTGAAAGCAACACTTTCAAACAAACAGAACATATCTTACCTATATCACTTGGAAATGATACAAGTGGAAATCCTGTATTTGTAGATTTGGCAAAGATGCCTCACCTATTAATTGCGGGAACTACGGGAAGTGGTAAATCTGTTGGTGTAAATGGAATGATATTATCATTACTATACAAATTCACCCCTGATGAATGTAAATTCATAATGATTGATCCAAAGATGTTGGAATTTTCAGTATATAACGATATTCCTCACTTACTAATCCCAGTTGTTATTGATCCAATAAAAGCTGTTG
This sequence comes from uncultured Alphaproteobacteria bacterium, assembly GCA_944390685.1. GTDB lineage: Bacteria > Pseudomonadota > Alphaproteobacteria > Rs-D84 > CACZYB01 > CACZYB01. The sequence continues at coordinate 6,800 of CALXQL010000019.1, forward strand.
CAGCATTAAAATGGGCAGTAAGGGAAATGGAAGAAAGAAATAGAAATATGTCCGCAATTGGTGCAAAGAATATAGAATCCTATAATCAAAAAGCAAAAAATATGGTGGGAGAATATATAACAAGGGAGGTTCCAACTGGCTTTGACCCAAAAACTGGCGAACAAATAATGGAAGAAAAGAGAATTGAAATAAAACCTATTCCATATATTGTTGTAATAGTGGATGAAATGGCAGATTTGATGTTAGTTGCAGGAAAGGAAGTTGAAGCAGCAATTGCACGACTTGCAGCTATGGCAAGAGCCGCAGGCATACATTTAATTTTATCTACTCAACGTCCATCTGTTGATGTTATTACCGGCACAATCAAATCCAATTTCCCAAATAGAATAAGCTATCGTGTTGCTTCAAAAATAGACAGTCGCACCATCATAAATGAACAAGGCGCAGAACTAATGCTTGGAAAAGGAGATATGCTTTATATGGCGATGGGAGGAAATTTAATAAGAATACATGGTGCTTTTGTATCTGAAGAAGAAATAGAAAGAGTAGTAAGTTTCATAAAGGCACAGGCAAAACCAAACTATGTAAAAAGTATTACATCTGAAAAACCATCAAAGGATACAAATCCAAGTCTTCTTGATAAAACTATATTTAGCGATGCAAAGGCAAATAAAGATGATGATTTATATAATCAAGCGGTTCAAATAATTTTAAATGCCCAAAGACCATCTATATCATATTTACAACGTCAACTTGGTATAGGATATAATAAATCTGCAAATTTAATTGAAAAGATGGAAGCAAATGGCATCTTATCGGCACCTGATTCCACTGGAAAACGAACAATCCTTACTAAAAAAGATAATTAAAAAATTCTTGCTAAAATATAAAAATTAAACTACACTTTAAAAAAACTAAGGAGATAAGATGAAAGTATTCTTAATAATAATGAGTTTATTTTTTTCAAGTATAAGTTACGCCAATACAGATTTAACAAACAATACAAAATTATTAAAGGAAATTGAAACTTATATGAATGCATTACAAAGTATAAGTGGAACTTTCAATCAAAAATCTTCAAATGGGGCAAAGGATTCTGGGACATTTTATATAAATAAACCTGGAAGGATGAGACTTGAATACAAAAGCCCAATATTATTAGTTGCTGATGGTTCATCAATAGTATATTTTGATAAACAATTAGATCAAATTTCATATATAGCATTGGATTCTAATCCTGCATCAATAATATTAAATGGCAATATAACATTAACTGGTAAAAATCCATCTGTAAAAATAACAAATATCACAAAAACAGAAAATGATATATTGGAAATAAGCCTATCTCTTCCAAACGAAAATCAATCAGGTAAAATAAAAATTTTATTCCAAGCAAAACCTTTATCCCTAATTGGATGGGAAGTAAAAGATCCACAAGGTATTACAACCACCATAACCCTATCAAATATAAAACCCGAAAAAAATTTAAAAGACTCTTTATTTAAAATAACAAGAAATAAAAGTTTCAATAATACAAAAAGTAAAAGTAAATATTATTAAGATGGAAAAATATTTAATACCAACAGAAAATGACACAAAAAAACTAGCAATTGAATTATCCTCAAAAATAAATAAGGGTGATATAATTCTACTTTATGGTAATTTGGGAATTGGAAAAACATATTTTACTAGATGCTTAATAAAGGCTTTAACAAATGAAACTGAAATTGTGCCAAGTCCAACATTCACAATAATACAAACATATCAAACCCAAAAGGGCGAATTATCACACTACGATTTATACAGAATAAAAGATAAAGAAGAATTAATTGAAATAGGTTTATACGAAAGTTTAAAAAACAACATAACAATAATTGAATGGCCTGAAATAATAGAAGACTACATAACAAAAAATTATCATCCAATAAAAATTTATTTTAATTTTGAAAAAGAAAATAGAACTATTTCTATAATAAAATAAAAATTCCTCTTGTTTTATTAAAGATTTAATATATACTATTAGTATATATAAATTATAATTACAACTATAAGTTGTATAAGAGAGAGAAATGATAACAAAACAAGAAAAAATGAAAAACGAGATAAAAACAATAAATCTTGATATAAAAATTCCAAGAAATTTAAAAACTACTCCTTTATCACGATTTTTTATATATTTTCCAAACACAAATAATTTTGAATTAACAAATGGTAAAAATTTTGAAAATGGCTTCTATTCTATATCCAAAAAAGAAATGAAAACCACACAAATAATACAAAAATCATTAACTAATAAATTTCAATTTTTACTCGTATATAAAAATATATCTGAAACAGAAATAGTATCCAACATTTATTATGAAAATAATAAATTAATACCTGCTCCATTCATAAGCGCCAATTACGACACAATAAACGAAAATGAAATTGATATAAATATAAATACTATGAATAATAAAAAGGATATAAAATTTGAAATAGAAGGTATTCCAACATCTGCAAGTTTAATAGGTGCAAAACATATAGATGATAATTTATGGATACCCACAAACAATAATAAACTACGTTTGATTTTATCACAAAATAATGATATAGAAATAATAAAATTAAATATCATTGCATACGACATACATACACCAAAATATAAAAGCAATTTTAATTTAATAATAAAAGTAAAAAATTCCAATACCAATTATAATAAAAAATACCGCGAAATAATAATCAACCCACAAAAATTATTAGACGATGAAAAATTAAAATATGATAAATATATACTATCTATCACAAATGTACCAAACGATGTATGTATTCATGATGCAATACACCTTGAAAATAAATGGATAATTGAAAACAAAAGTCATACTCATCTTGTAATAAGAAACTTTAACACACAAAACGATATAATAAAACTGACATTAAACTATATATTGATAAATAATAAACCAAATAAAATTGAAACTTATAGCAAAACAATAAAATGCACATTTGCTAATAATGAAATAAAGATAAAAAACTTTACAAAATGTGCATTATGTAAGAATCATGCAAAATGTAAAATTTTTGATAATTTTATGAATTATATTGGTAATTCAACACTTCTAAAACATATAATTAACAAATAAAAATGAAAAATAAAAAAATATTTATATAACCAATTGATTTTACATAATAAAAAAAGTCAAAAAATATCTCTTTTTTCCTTGCTTTTCAAAGTAAAAATTGCTAGTATCAAGCTATAAAAATTTCAAAGAAAAGGAGAATAAAATTGGATAATACAACAAATATAGAAACATCTCAAAATAATATGGATAAAAGTATAAAAATTACTCCTATTGTCCACGAAATGCAAACCTCATATTTGGATTATGCGATGAGTGTTATTATATCCCGAGCCTTACCTGACGTAAGGGACGGATTGAAACCAGTTCATAGAAGAATAATCTACTCCATGAAGGAAAATGGGTTTGAATATGGTAAACCATTTAGAAAATCCGCTCGTGTAGTCGGTGATGTTATGGGTAAATATCACCCACATGGTGATGCTGCAATATATGATGCAATGGTTCGTATGAGTCAAGATTTCTCTATGGGAATAACAATGGTGGATGGACAAGGAAACTTCGGTTCTATGGATGGGGATAGTGCTGCTGCTATGCGTTATACCGAAGCAAGAATGTCAAAGGCAGCCGCTTATATGGTTGAGGATTTAGATAAAGACACCGTAGATTGGCGACCAAATTATGATGAATCAACAAAGGAACCTGAGGTATTACCTGCACGTTTTCCAAATCTTCTTGTAAATGGAAGTGGTGGTATTGCGGTAGGTATGGCTACAAATATTCCAACTCACAATTTATGTGAAATAATTGATGCTTGCTGTGCATTGATTGAAAATCCTGAAATAAATGTAGAGGATTTAATAAAATATGTTCCTGCCCCTGATTTCCCAACTGGAGGTATGATTTTGGGCTTATCTGGTTCATATAGTGCATATACAACTGGAAGAGGTTCTATAATCATAAGGGCGAAAACACACTTTGAAGAAGTTCGCACAAAAACAGCTATAATAGTTGATGAAATCCCATACCAAGTAAATAAAAAGGTTATGATTGAAAAAATCGCTGAATTGGTAAAGGATAAAAGAGTTGAAGGCATTTCTGATATAAGAGATGAATCATCTCGTCAAGGAGTAAGGGTTGTAATTGAACTTAAAAAGGATGCCAATGCCGATGTTGTTTTAAATCAATTATTCAAATTTTCCCAATTACAAGTAAGTTTTGGAATAAATATGCTTGCTATAAATAAGGGAAGACCTGGACTTATGAACTTAAAACAAATATTGGAAGCATTCATAGAATTCCGTGAAGAAGTCATAAGAAGAAGAACCTTATATGATTTAAATAAAGCAAGAAATAAAGCTCATATATTGGTTGGTTTGGCAATTGCTGTTGCAAACTTGGATGAAGTTATAACATTGATAAGGAATGCAAAAGATCCAAACGATGCAAAGGATAAATTAATGTCTTGCGATTGGAAAGCAACTGATATGCAAGTCTTAATTGACTTAATTGATGATCCGGAAAGTAAAATTGTAAACGGAACTTATCGTTTAACCGAAGCTCAAGCAAAAGCTATTCTAGAATTAAAACTTCATCGTTTAACTGGACTTGAACAAGATAAGCTTGCCGAAGAAATCAAACAAACCGGACTTGACATCCAAGAATTGCTTTCAATTTTATTAAATAGAAGTAAATTATTAACCATATTGAAAGATGAATTAATTGAGGTAAAGGAAAAATTCGGCACCCCAAGAAAAACTGAAATAATCCCATCTGAATTGGAAACTGATTTAGAAGATTTAATTGCACGTGAAGATATGGCAATAACAATAACCAACACAGGTTATATAAAACGTGTTCCATTAAATGTGTATAAGGCACAAAATCGTGGTGGAAAAGGAAGAACCGGTATGAATACAAAAGAAGAAGATTTTGTAACCGATGTTTTTGTTGCAAATACCCATACACCTTTAATATTCTTCTCAAACAAAGGTATTGCATATCAAATGAAGGTATATAAATTACCATTATGCACCCCACAATCAGTTGGAAAGGCATTAATAAACCTACTTCCACTTGAACAAGGAGAAACAATTTCAACAATAATGCCACTTCCAGAAGATGAAAGCGAATGGGAAAAACTTTATGTGATGTTCGCCACATCAAAAGGAACCGTAAGAAGAAATAAATTATCAGACTTCTTAAACATTCGTCAAAATGGAAAAATAGCAATGAAATTTGATGAAGAAGGTGATGAACTAATCGCAGTAAAACCATGTCGTGAAGATCAAGATGTATTCTTATCATTAAAAGGTGGTAAATGTATCCGCTTCCCTGTTCCAGAAGTAAGAGTATTCCAAAGCCGTAACTCAACTGGAATAAAAGGAATAAAGGTTGAAAACGGGGATAAAGTGATATCTATGTCAATAATAAACCACGTTGATACTGATGCGGATACTCGTATAGCCTATCTTAAAAAATCAAAATCATTAAGACATACAGATGAAGATTTGGAAGGTGAAGAAATTCTTGAAACCACAAAAACTTTAACTGATGAAGAATTCAAAACACTTCAAGAAAAGGAACAATTCATTTTAACCATAAGTGAAACAGGTTTTGGAAAAAGAACATCTTCTTATGAATATAGAATAACTCACAGAGGAGGTTCTGGTATTGCAAATATAAAAATTGCAGAAAAAACAAAATCTGTTGTTTCATCATTCCCAGTATTGGATAGCGATAATATCTTAATGGTAACAGATGGAGGAAAGATGATTCGTCTAGCTGTAGATAAAATAAGAATTGCAGGACGACAAACAATGGGTGTTACTCTTCTAAAAACCGCTGATGATGAAAAAGTTGTATCAACTGCAATCATTGCGGAAAATGAAGAGGAAGAAGAAGAAATCATTCAAAATAATGATGAAACTACACCTTCATCAACACAAGAACAAACAATTGAAGAAACACCAACATCAAATGAAACAAAAACTGATTTATTTGAATAGGGGATAATCATTGTTTGGAATAAGTTTTAATGAACTTTTAATAATATTATTACTGATGGTGATATTCATAAATCCAAAGGATATACCATCAGTAATAAAAACCATTGCCCAATTTATAAAAAAAATAAAATCCTTTGTTTATGAAATTGAACATGAAATAAAAAATATCACCAATGAAATTGAAGAAACAAAGGAAACTACTTATGAAACATTTCATGATAAAATTGAAAAATTAAGATTGGATATTGAAAAGGAAAGCAATCTTGATACTTTTGATGATGAAGATAAAAAAACACCTAAATTGAACATAACCAATGATGAATAAAGAAGTATTAAAAGAATATACACTGATAGAACATATAAAGGAATTACGTTCTCGCATAATAAAAAGCATGATATTTTTCATATTTGCTTTTATATTTTGTTATTGTTTTAAACGAGAAATATACAATATAATTACTTATCCATTACTAAAAACCTTAACTGAATCAAAATTATCCACAACAATAATATATACTAAAATAACAGAAGCCTTCACATCAACTTTATCTCTTACATTTTCAAGTGCATTTTTTCTATCCATACCATATATGGGAATACAACTTTGGTTATATATAATGCCTGGATTATATAAAAAAGAAAGGAAACTCTTTTTACCTTATCTTTTAATTACACCAATATTATTTATAACAGGTGTAATATTTTGTTATTTTTTAATATTACCTATTGCCTATAAATTTTTAATTTCTTTTGGAAATAATAATGCACAAATACCATTGATATTACAAACAAAAATCACTGAATATATAGATTTAACTATAACATTATTAAAGGCCTTTGGTATTTCATTTTTATTTCCAATATTTTTAATATTACTAATAAAATTTAATATAGTTTCACGACAAACCTTAATAACAAAGCGCAAATATGCAATAATAATAATATTTATAATATCGGCAATATTAACCCCTCCTGATGTTATATCACAAATTTTATTGGCAATTCCCCTTTTGCTTATGTATGAAACATCAATCTACTTAACAAGACATAATAAATAATTATAGATTTTAAAAAAAATATATAGTATTATAAATACTATGAGAGAAAAAAATCTTAAAACATATACTATATTATACCTCATATCTATGGGAGTAATTGGTTGCACAAATTATAATAATGCAAGGCCAAGGGGTCTTACCTACTATACCCCTGAAATAAAAAGGACCTACCCTCAAACTAAACCAATTGCAAACCCACCACAACAAACATTAAATCCAAATATAAATACAAATGCTATACCTCAATTACAACCACAATACGAAGATGTAATTGAGGAAGAAACATTATTCATACCATCTGCATTGAGACATACTCCCGAATATGAAATAGAAATTGTCGCTCCAAATGAAATTAAACAAGAAGAAAAAGTAATAATAGAGGAAATAGAACTTCCCCCTACTCCAGAAAAAAAGATAAAAATAAAAAAGGGTGATACTCTATATTCCATTGCAAAAAGCGAAAATATACCTGTATATGAATTGGCTGATTACAATAAATTGACGGCACCATTTACATTAAAATTGGGACAAATAATATCTATACCAAGTATGCCACCTAAAACTGCAACAAAAACCATTGAAAAAACAACCGAAGTTATAACAAACCTAGATGATAACAAAACATTCATTGAAGAACCAAAGGTTGATTATGTAATAATACAAAAGGGTGATACAATATACTCAATTGCAAAGAAAAATAATGTTCCATTAAAAGATATTATAATAAGAAATAATTTAACCCCACCATATACATTATCAATAGGTCAAAAAATCTATATACCTAATACAGCATTCCATATAGTTCAAAAGGAAGATACAGTATATAGCATATCAAGAAAATATAATGTTAACTTGAACTCTCTTGTAAAACTTAATAATTTAAAGGAACCTTATACAATTGTTCCAGGACAAAAAATCACTCTTCCTGCATCAAACATCAATATAGAATTAACCAAGGAAGAAAAAGAAAAAACTGAAGAAAACAAACAACAAAATATTAAAAAGTTAGAAAAAACTACATCAAAAACGCCAACAAAACAAACCACACCTCAAAAACCAAAGGAAGAAGAGATAAAAAAGACATCTCCTATGACACAAAAGGAAACCAAAGAAAAAGTTGATAAAATCATAATAAAACCAGCGCCATTGACTTCCAAAAAGTTTATGTGGCCAACAAATGGAAAAGTAATATCAAAATTCGGTATAAAAAATAATGGAAAACGAAACGATGGTATAAATATTTCCGCCCCTCTTGGAACATCGGTAAAGGCTGTTGAAAACGGCATTATTGCATACGCTGGAAATGAATTAAAGGGATTAGGCAACCTAATAATAATAAAACATGATAAGGATTATATGACCATCTATGCCCATAACAAAGACTTAAAGGTCAAAAAAGGTGATATAGTGAAACGTGGTGATATAATTGCAACAGTAGGTAAAACAGGAAGAGTAACCAGCCCACAACTTCATTTTGAAGTAAGGAAAAAAACTCAATCAATAGATCCACTTACAATATTGGAAAAGAAATAATTAAAATTTATAATCTAATCCAAACACTATTTGATTATTCTTATAATCATTTTTAAAATCAGATATAAATTGAAGAGAAATATCAAATTGATTATAAAAATCCAAATTTAAATCAAGCCCAAATGAAAATTTATCTTTTGCAAAAGGCAAAGCAACAGAATTAAATTCCAAATCTGTATTTTCAAACATAGCTGTCAAATACACATCATCTACCATAAATCTAGAATACCCTATAAAGAATGAAGGATTAAAAACAAAATCTTCTAATTTTTTATTAAAAGCAAAATAAAAATATAAAGGTATTTGAGTCAAAGTGAAATCTTTTTGTTCAATGCATCTATTAACACCCCCATCGCCATTTTCACAAAAACCTTCTTGATCTATATAAGAAATATTCAAACCAATTTTAGGATAGAAATAAAAATCATCAAATTTCCATTTATATCCAAAATCTAAAAATGTATCAACTATATAAGTATCAAAACTAGCATCTGTATTCAAACTTTCCTCTAAATTAACAAAATGGAAATAAGAATCATTTACAAAAGATGAAAAACCAACCCCATAATCAATAAAGAAATTTTTTAACTCACTTAAAGCATAAACATCTACACCAAATAGAGCACTATCAATATCAATAACTTTGTCTTTTGAAGAAAAAGAAGAATCTCCCAAAACGAAGGCAATACCTAACAAAGAATTTTCACCTTTTAAAACTTTATCAAAACCAAAACTAACGCCATAAAAATCATTATCAAAACCAATATATTCATTAACATTTTTTTGACTAATAGAAGAATGAAGAGGATATATCCATAATTCACTTTCAAGATAATCATTTTTAATAAAAGGATTTAATCTATCAATTATTGGTTGTCTTATTACATCATTGATTTGAGGCATAAACGCAAGAAAATCAGCATACTTTTCAACAGATAAATCATTCAACACTTTTTTCAAAAAAGATACACTACCTATATCAGTATAAATGAAATTCACTACATCATTTAATTCTGTCTCTAAATTTAAAACATCATATAAATCATTTACAACATCAGCGATTTGATATTCATTAAAGGATAATCCAGGCACTTGTTTAATATTAAGATTTGAAGGATTAACGACAATATATAAAACATTTTTTCCGGCATATTCACCACTTGTTTCTATTACCCATTTTGCAGTATAATTTGTAAATAAACTTTCTCTAAATTCAAGATGTTGAGCAATATTAAGAGGATTAGTAGTACTTTCATAATCAGCAATCAATACAGGAAATACATTTTCCTCTCCATCAATAATTCTACCATTAGAAACTACTAATATAGATGAATCATTTTCAAACCCAACTTCCCCATTAACAATAAGTTTAGATTCTATTGCATTTTGATTTACAGAAGTATTTGGTTCTATGATAGCCAAATACCCACCATTATTTTGTAAAAATAAATCCCCATTTACTTTTAATATACTATTAACATTTGAAGTAATCCAGCCTCCATTACTTACAATCAAAGGACTATTATTTAAATTTATGCTTCCATCACCAAACAATAATCCATTTACATTGAAATCATTTTTAACATCTACTATTGCTCCATCATATAACCCCAAAGAAGAATCAGCATAAATATTGATTTCATTTGCAGATAAAGTAGCATTCTTGATTTCCACCTCACCTATCAAAGACTTATCAAAATCAGTTTTTACATTATTACCAACATTTAAAGTTCCATCAATATTAAAATCATAACTTAAATTTAAAATAGCATTATCTATTATACTAAAATTGCCATCACCAAGAATATTCATATTTTGTAAAGGTGTCATATTAGCTCTAATAAAAATAGTTCCATTATTTAAAAAATTTTGCGATAAAAAATTCTTCCACATAGAATCATCACTAGAAGCAATATCAATAATTGTATTCTTATCCCCCAAATAAAAATTACCATTATTAGAATTCACACCATTGATATTATTCACAACATAATTATAAAAATATTCACCATCATCAATATTTGTTCCAATATTATATACAGCATTTTTACCAAAAGAAAGCCTTCCACCTTCATTAAGATATATATTCCCAGCATTACTTAAAACAGAATCTATATAAACCCAACCACCATCAAGTATATTCAAATTTGAATCATATAATGATAAATTAACATTATTAGAAGATGATAAAACTTTCCATAAAGCCCCAGACGCTATATCTATATTTTGATTTCTAAAATCTAATAACAAACTACCATAAATAGAATTGATAGTATAATTATTAAAAGAATTCATATTGCCAATTTGAAAATCATTATTCCCCAACAAAGATAAATTAGAATTATTAAAAAATAACATTCTTGCTCTTTGATTTAATGAGCCATCATTTACGACAAAGATATTAGATAATAAATCAGCATTATTACTATTTGATAAATTTACGATATCCGCATACTTACTTAAAAATATTTTTCCATTATTTAAAGAAGAATAAGAAGCATCATTTTCAAATACCAAAGAAGATCTATCATAAACATCATTATTTGCACCTATGATATTAACTATACCATAATTTTGAAACTGACTATTTTCCACATTTATAATGGAAGACGGAAATATTGCTTGGTCAGTATTTCTTAAAGAAGATACAATATTGATAACACCTGCTTTATTATTTTGTAAAAGAGAATAAGAATACAAATATGAATCATAAAGATTTAAATATCCTATACCTCTTCCAAAATTTTTTTCTCCTACAATAAATGAGCTATCATAACCAACCACTATTTGCCCTATATTTCTATTTGATAAATTATTACCATTCATATTAAAAAAGGCACGTCCATCTTGGGAAGAATATACATAAACCTCTCCATTATTTGATATTGAAATACTCCCACCTGGATTAACATTTAAAATTGTATTAAGAAGATTAAAATACTCATGCTGAAACAATAATTTACCATTATTAGTAATTATCAAACCATTACTATCAGGCATAATACTTATACCGGAAATATCATTTCCAACAAAAAAAGAAGAATTATTTATAAAAGAAGGAAGTTGCGTAGAGGAAATTCCATCTTTAATAAACATAATAAAAAATAGTAAAAAAAATTTTAAATATCTCATTTTATACCTCAAAAAAAATATAAAATGAAAACTAAATAAAAACAATAATACAAAATTCCTATAAAAAAACCTCTTCAAAGAAGAGGGAAAATCTAATTTAATTTTATTTTATATTTAAATTATTATTGTGTATAGCCCCTTCCATAATACCACCCTGCTCTATATTTAAATGATTAAAAACTTTATTATACATAAGGACATTTTTCCCCACTTTTTTTAAATTAGGAAGATTTAATTTTTCCAAAGATTGATTAAAATATAAAAATAATTTATCAATAAACCTAACATTGGGTAAGTTCAATTGCCTAATCATATTATTTTCAAATAAAAACCTTTCCCCAATTTGATAAATATTATCCCCTTTAAATGATTCTAAACTATTATCATAAAAAAGAAAATTATCCTTAATTTCCTTTGTATCCATGGCATCAAATTTAACAATCTTACCATTATTTACTTCTAAAATAAGAGTATTTTTTTCTTTATCAAAGAATTGAGTAATAGCCTCATTTCTTACGACCTTAATCTTATCTTTTCTATCGGTAATAAGATTTTTAAAAACTCTAACAAAATCATCATTAACATTTGCAAGATTAAGAAGCATAAAATCATCAAGATTAACAACAAAATAATCCATAATAATTTCATTAGGTCTTAATTTACATAAAACAATACTTCCATATTCAAAAAATTTAATAAAATTATTATAAAATAAAACTTCTCTATTATTTTTCAAATCATCTATATCATAATTTGCCCTTTTTTGCACATTGAAAAAATATTTCATAATATATCCTTCCATATTATAAAAGTAATACTAAACATAATTTATATTCATAAAATGTGTAAAAGTAATAAAAAACAAGGCAAAATAAAAAAAGCCCTATAAAGGACTTTCTAAAACTTGGTGGGTGTTACAGGACTTGAACCTGTGACCCAGTGATTAAAAGTCACTTGCTCTACCAACTGAGCTAAACACCCATACAATATAAAAAATTATATATAAAAAAAAACTAAAGTCAAGAAAAAATTATTTATCTTTAATTTTTTTCCACTCTTGCCTATTTTTCTCGTGTTCTTCAAGGGTTTTAGAAAACTTATGTCCACCTGTACCATCTGCAACGAAATAAAAATAATCGGTTTTAGGAGGATTAAGCACAGCCCTTATACTATCCACACCAGGATTCGCAATAGCCCCTACCGGTAAGCCCTTAATTTTATAGGTATTATAAGGGGTATCCACTTCCAAATCTTTTTTATAAAGTTTACGTCCCATCATATTACCATATTTATTGGTTAAAGTATAAACCACCGTAGGATCACTTTGCAAACGCCAATTATTATTGAGTCTATTTATGAAAACAGAAGCAACCAAACCTCTTTCTTCGGCAATTCCCGTCTCCTTTTCCACAATTGAGGCAAGAATGATAGCTTCTTCCTTTGATTTTATTGGAAGACCATCTTGCCTATTTTCCCATTCTTTATCAAGCACATCTTGCATGGCCTGTTTCATTTTTAAAATCAAATCATTTTTTGAAATAGATTTATTATAAGCATAAGTTTGAGGAAGCAATTCACCTTCCTTTACAGGTATAGATATCTCCCCCATTAAATCCTCTTTACTATCAAAGATTTCAAATATTTGTTTAATGGTAAGCCCCTCTGGAATAGTAATATACTTATTATACATACGTCCACTGGTAATAACATTTTTAATTTGATTAGTGGTAGAATTAGGAAGAATCTCATATTCTCCCAATTTAATTTTATTTTGATTCCAAGTAAGATACATCCAAACCTTAAAAAGGAATTTAGATTTAATTACATTATTTTGATAAAGTTTATCAACTACAATGGAAAGCCTATCCCCTTCAACAATATCAATTACGATTCTATCTTTTCCACTAACCGGAACAAAAAAGATATAAGAAAAGAATATAACAAAACACACTAATAAAAAATAAAAGACTTTTTTCATAACTTCCCCATAAAAAATAATAAAGAGATTTTACCAAAAAAAAGAAAAAATGTAAATAAAAAACCCTTCCAAAAGGAAGGGCATATACTAATCATCTAAATCAAGTATTCCCTTATACTTCTTTAAATAATCTAAAGCGGATTCACCTTTCTCATCTTTCGCATTAACATCAGCACCATTATCTATAAGAAGTTTTACAACATCAGGAGATTTAGCAAATATTCCTGCCCACATCAAAGGAGTATACCCATACTCATCTTTCGCATTAACATCAACACCACTTTCTATAAAAGTCCTTATAATTTCTTCTGAATTTTCTTTACCATAAATTACATACACCCAAATAGGGAATTTAAAATCATCAGCACATTTAACATTAGGATCAGCTCCATTTTCTATAAGTAATTTGATTAGTTCAATAGATCTATCATTTAAAATAGCATAATATAAAGTAGTAGAACCATTTTTATTTTTAGCATTAACATCAGCACCATTATCTATAAGCAATTTTGCAATTTCTACATTATTTGCCCTCATCAAAATAGTATAACCATACTCATCTTCAACATTGACATCAGCACCTTGTTCTATAAGAGTCTTTATAACTTCAGGATTTTTATTATACATACTTGCAAGCATCAAAGCAGTATGACCATACTCATCTTCAACATTGACATCAGCACCATTTTCTATAGCTTTTTGAACATCACTAACACTTGCTTTTTCAATCCAATTTGAATCTAATAATACATTTGCATTGGCAAAACTATTGAAACAAAATAAACAGAAAATAAATATAAAAAACTTTCTCATTTTCTCCTCCTTTAAAAATTCCCCTCAAAAGAGGGGATATATTTTATATTTTTCTTAATATTACAGAAGCATTAGTTCCACCAAACCCAAATGAGTTTGAAAGGGCCACTTCCACTTTTCTTTCTTTTGCCTTATGAGGAACCAAATCAATGCATTCTGTTCCTTCTTCTGGATTATCCAAATTTAATGTAGGTGGAACAATTTGATCTCTAATAGCCAAAGTACAGAAAATAGCTTCAACAGCACCAGCGGCACCCAATAAATGACCTACAGCAGATTTTGTTGAAGACATAGATATTTTATCCAAACAATTTTCAAATACTCTTTTAACTGCACCAAATTCCAACATATCACCCATAGTTGCAGTTCCATGAGCATTAATATAATCAACATCTTCTGGTTTAATACCGGCACTTGCCAATGCTGCACGCATAGCTCTTTCTCCACCATTACCATCAGAAGCAGGAGCAGTAATATGATAAGCATCACCACTCATACCATAACCTATGACTTCGGCATAGATATGAGCACCTCTTGCTTTTGCATGTTCATATTCTTCCAACACCAATATACCAGCACCTTCAGCCATAACAAAACCATCACGATCTTTATCCCAAGGACGACTAGCCTTTTCTGGTTGATCATTATATGCTGAACATAAAGCCTTTGCAGCACTAAAACCAGCAACACCAATAGGATTAACAGCAGCCTCTGCACCACCTGCAATCATGACATCTGCATCACCCAAAGAAATAATTCTAGCGGCATCACCAATTGCATGAGTTCCAGTTGCACAAGCAGTAACCACAGCACTATTAGGACCTTTGAATCCATATTTAATTGAAACATGACCAGATGCAAGATTTATAAGAGCCGCAGGAATAAAGAAAGGAGATACTTTTGAAGTATTTTTTTCAATCATACCTTTTGCTGTTTCATAAATTGTGCCCAAACCACCAATACCAGAACCAATAAGCACACCTGTTCTCAATTTACTTTCTTCATCTTCTGGTTTCCAATTTGCATCTTCCACGGCATCTACTGCTGCAGCAATAGCATATTGAATGAACAAATCCATTTTTTTCAAATCTTTTGCTGGAATAACGGATTCAGGATCAAATTCCCCTTCACCTTTACCATGAGGAACAATACCAGCGATTTTAACAGCAAAATTTTCTGTATCAAAATAAGGGATTCTTTTAATACCACATTTTGATTTCAAAAGCCCTTCTTCCCAATTATATTTCAATCCACGACCAAGAGGACTAACAATTCCTAAACCAGTAATAACAACACGTCTCATAAAAAACTCCTTTTTGGTTTAATTTATAAAATAATTTAATAGAAATATAAAACAAAAGTCAAATATTTTCAAGGAAAATATACAAAACTATTTAACAACATTTCCATTATTCAAACGCACCTCTTCAATGACATTTTTACCATCACATGCAACAATCTTAAAATTGCCATTTAAAGAAGAATTTTGAATATCACCTATAAAGAAAGATATTTGATTCCCATTTTTAACGAATTTATTTGCAATTTTTGAAATTAAATTATTATCCCTATAAACATCGGTTAAAAAATTTACCACATATATACCATTATATGAATTAGAATTATGAGAAAATCTAACACTATCATTTTTAAATATTTGACCTTGAGGACAATAATTATAAACTTCAAAATCCAATCCAACCATTTTAATTAAGGTTTTAATTTTACCATCTGGATAAAAAGTTTTTTGCTCTCCACCTTTTATATCAGTTACATTATTGGAAATAATTTTTGAATAATCAAAAATTAAATTATCCCCTTCAAAAAATTTCAAAGAAGATATTTTCCCATCACTAATATTCCAAAGGTAATTTAAATTTCCATATTTCAATGAAACTTCGCCATCAAAAGCCTTTTTATCTTCCCCACAATAAAGCTGATAAATATCGCCAACTTTATTACAAACAAAAAGTTTATCTTGCTTAATTATTGATTTATTAAAAGAAATGGAATTGACCAAATCATCATAAGTTTTTTCAATTATTTGAGGTTCATTTTTTTGAGATATAATTTCCTTATTACTAATATTATCAAGTTGATTATTAAAAAAAGAACAAGCAGACAAAACCAAACAAAGAATCAAAACTTTCATAACACCCCCACAAATAAAAACTATTCAATAAAAGTTTTAAGTTTTTTTGCTCTTGTAGGATGCTTAAGTTTACGAAGAGCCTTTGCTTCAATCTGTCTAATTCTTTCACGAGTAACGGAAAATTGTTTACCCACTTCCTCTAATGTATGATCACTATTCATACCAATACCAAACCTCATTCTTAGAACTCTTTCTTCACGAGGAGTAAGGGTAGAAAGAACTTGAGAAGTGATTTCCTTTAAATTGCTATTGACCACTGCATCAAGAGGCTTAATAACATTCTTATCTTCAATGAAATCTCTAAATGAAGTATCTTCATCATCACCTACTGTAGTTTCCAAGGATATAGGAGACTTTGCAATACGAAGAACTTTTCTTACTTTATCAATAGGCATACCAATTTTTTTTGCAAGTTCTTCAGGAGTAGGTTCACGGCCCATATCCTGCATCATAACTCTTGAAGTTTTCTTTAATTTTGTAATAGTTTCAATCATATGAACAGGAATACGAATAGTTCTTGCTTGATCAGCAATAGAACGAGTAATAGCTTGTCTTATCCACCAAGTAGCATATGTTGAAAATTTATAACCTCTTCTATACTCAAACTTATCAACTGCTTTCATAAGACCTATATTACCTTCTTGAACAAGATCAAGGAATTGAAGACCACGATTGGTATATTTTTTTGCAATGGAAATAACCAAACGTAAATTAGCTTCAATCATTTCTTTTTTAGCTCTTGATTCTTCTTTTTCACCTTTACGAACCACTTCTACAACAGTTTTATATTCATTGATAGGAAGACCTGTTTCCAAAGAAATGGCATCCATTTCATTTTTGATACGATAAATTTCATCAATATGAACAGTAGTAAAACGTTTCCAATCTTTTGATGAAATTTTTAAAATTTTCTTTATCCAAGCCTCAGTTAAACCATTTTCTTGATATTTTTCAAGGAAATCTTCTCTTTTAATTCTTGAATTTTCAGCCAATCTTAAAAGTTTACCTTCTAAGGAAAGAAGTTTTCTATTTTTATCGACCATTTCATCCAAGACTTCAGCTATTTTTAAATCATTAAGTTTAATTGTAGCCATATAAGAAACTAATTCAAAATAAAGTTTTGAATACTTTTCCCTAAAATTCGCGATATCAGCTTTTGTTTTAAGGGTTGATTTTTTATCTTCCATCTTTTCAATTTTGGCATAAATTTTTTTGATATTTTCAAAAGTTTCAACGACTTTTGGCATTAAAGCATCTTCCATAACAGAAAGAGATACAGAAGAACTATCTTCATAAAAATCCCCATCTTCTAAAGCTTCATCATCAGTATCATCAACTACATCTTGCTCTTCTTCAATAGTTTCTTCAAAATCCTTATCAATAAAGGCATCACCATACATAAGTTCAAGATTAACAATATCACGTAGTTGCATTTCACCTTTTACAAGATCATTATACCAACCAAGGATTTTTTTAACGGTCATAGGGCTATCACAAAGTCCCTCAATCATTAATTTTCTACCTGCTTCAATACGTTTAGCAATTGCAATTTCACCAGCCCTAGAAAAAAGTTCAATACTACCCATAGCTCTTAAATAATTACGAACAGGATCACTACTTCTTGAATCAATGACTTGATATTCTTCATCATCCTTATGAGTGGATAAAAATTCTTTTAAAGCATCATTATTTTCAATTTTTGATTTACTTACACCATATAATGAATCATTATCATTATCATCATCTTCTTCATCTAAATCAATATCATTAGATATATCCTCATCTCCTAATGAAAGTTCTTCTCCTTCATCATATTCATCTTTAACATCAACACCTATTTCGGAAATGAGAACCAAAGCATCATCAATTTCTTCTGGACTTAGACCATCTAATTCTGCAGCCTTTTCCACCATAGTTTTTAAAACAAATCCAGAATTTCTAGCTTTTTTAATAAGTTTTTTTAAATTATCGGATAAAGAAGATAATAAAAAATCAGAACCTATATCATTTTCAATTTTATCTTGATTATTCAAAGGTTCATTTTCACTTAACAAATTTTCAGAATTTAGATTATTAGATTTTTTTCTAAAAAACACACCAAGCCTCATAATTTCAAGGTTAAAGCAACAACTAAAAAGAATATATATACCAATAAGGTATAAAAGTCAATTTATTTTAACAAAATTTTAACAAAAAAATTAAATCAATAAATTTTATTAAATTGATTTAGCTTTTTTCATATTTTGTTCAAGTTTTTTTTGCTCGTTTGCCAATTTTTTTTCGGCATCATCAATAGCTTTTCTCAAATCAAATTCGGAACAAATACCTAATAATACAGGATTTCTAGGTTGTATTTCAGCAATATTTTTATGGGTTCTTTCACGAATTGATTGCACTGTAGCTTTTGTTGTTCTAACTAACTTACAAATTTGAGCATCAGAAATATCAGGATGATTTTTAACCAACCATAAAATGGCATCTGGTCTATTTTGCCTATGAGCCATAGGAGTATATCTAGACTTAACATTTTGACTTTTCTTAATAAATTCTTCGGAATTTTTATTAAGTGTAAGACGAAGGGCTGGATTCTTTTCACATTTTTCAATATCTTCTTTTGAAAGCATACCATTTAAAATAGGACTTAACCCCACTATATAATCAGAAGAATCTCTATCTGCCAAAGCTTGCACTTCCAATGTATGCATACCACAAAAATCAGCGATTTGTTCAAAAGTAAGTGCAGTATTATCAATCAACCAAACTGCTGTTGCTTTAGGCATTAAAATTTTACCAACCATAATAAACTCCTACAATTATTTAAATTTCTTATATATTTACCTCTATTTTTATAAATTTTCAAGTGTTTTTAAAAAAATAAATTGATAAAGGTGAAAAAAAATGCTATCATTACAAATAGTTTAAATGAGAAAGAGGGAAAATGAAATCAAAAAAATTAACACTAACAACCCTTATAATAAGTAGTATTTCTGCAATAACTACAACAGATTCTTATTCCCAACGTCGTGAACGTGCTGTAAAAAATGTAAGCATAAAATCAACAAGTAAAAAAAATTCTGTTGGGCTTATCACACCTAATACAACAATAATTTGTAAAAATCCTGGTGATCCAAATTGTATTGGACCAAATGATAATGTACCAATTCCACCATTTGCTTGTCCAACTGGTCAAAAAAAAGATGCTAATAACAATTGTGTATGCGAAGATAGTAATTTAATAGTTAATCCAGAAAACAAAACACAATGTATTGCAAAAACAAGTGATAATATAGTTGCAATAAAAAAAGAATGTGGAAATGTTTTGATAAAGGCTGTTCAAGCACAATGTGAAAATTCTTATACTCATAATGGTTATGGTGGTTATAACGATAGTGAATACAAATGTTATGATCCAAATGAATTATTTGCCCTATTTGATACAAGTAATCTAAATTTATATGTAAATGGTAAAGCCTATAAATATGATGAAGTATGTTATACATATACAGAAGATTTATTAACAAGCATTGCAAAAGATTATGAAATAACTGGTGCAAATTCCATTGCTTGTAAAAAGGCAAGAGCAATTGCAAATGCAAGTTCCGAATGTTTTGCCCTTGTTTTGGCAACCGGAAAGGCAACTGGTGCAACAAATGCAATAAAAGGAGATTTACAAAAAACTTGTGGCGTTGCAGGTTTAAATCAACAATATGAAAAATTATATGGAACATCTGCTCCAAGTGGTATTGATTTTCCAACCAATATACCTGATTTATATGTATCTGCAGGAAAAATTGGTGTTGCCGATGGACTTGAGCTTGTTGGAAAACTTATGGATGGAAAAATCACAGATAAAACTGATACTTGGGAAAGGGATATAACAAAAATCAACAATTCTTATTTAAATCAAGTTTCAATTCATTGTGGTGATGCCTATACAGCTTCACTTCATAATGAAGATATACAATTACTTGATGAAAAATCCTCTTTACAAAGATCTATTGATGAAAATGGAGCAATAAAGGGATCCCAAGTTTGGGCATTAAATCAAGCAAGTGTAATAGTTGGAGAAAACACTATAAACAAGGTAAAAAGGGAAGGGTTTTTCGGCACAACAGAAGATAGTGAAATTGTATATAGTGATATTCCAGTATATGAAATATCCCGCTTTGATAATGATAACTTATCAAAAACTATTAAAGACAATGATCCAAAAAGCGGTCGTTATCTATTCATTACAAATGATGAATACAGAATTATTGATATTGAAAATAATACAAATGATTATAAATATACAACAATTAACTATGATGACACTTTAACTCTTTCAAATGAAAGTTTAAAAGCAATGTTAAATAAAAAAGAAAATACAACTTTCAGTAGAACAAATGAAACCATAAGTAAATAGTAAAAGGAGCATTAAATGAATAAAAAACTAATACTATTAACAACAATATTATCTATTATTGGCATGGAAAGTTATGCAAGTAAAACCAATATTCGTCGTAATCTTTCCACACGAAATAATACACGTACAGCCTCATCTGTAAACCTTAATGGAACTATTACAACAATAAATGCAAATGTTGAAGATACAACAAAATTAACAACTTATGATCCAAACACCCCTGCTCCAATTACCGATCAAATTGCAAAAAGAAATTGTGCAAAAATGGTAAGCAACGCAATGGATACATATTGTAAAGACAATAAATGCACAAATATAACTCAAATATATGCTAATTTAACATATACAGAAATACCAGGACAAGCAAACGAAATTTATTGTGCAAACTTTTTGGAAAGTTCAATAAAGGATTTATTATCCGCTCATAATACAAAGGATTTAAGCAACGAAAAAAATTGTAATATAGCATTGGCAACATCTTTTGCTGCAGAAGATTGTTATTTATATGTTATGACTAATCAATCAAGCCAAGTAATAATAAATAAAGATGAATTAGAAAAACGCTGTGGTATTAACGCAATTAAAGAACAATATAAAAAAATAACAAAAGAAGAGATTTCAGAAAGTGATATAATACATGATGATTTAGCAAATTATTTCTCAAAAGTAGGAAATATTGGTTTTTCTGATTTACTTGCATATCCAGCAAGAGTTATGGATTTAAAAATTGACTTTAAAACATCTGCATTTCCAAGGGAATTAGTTCAACTTGTAAATACTATCAAATCCCAAGGAAATGTAATGTGTGGTCCTGATAGATATTCACAATTATACGATACAAATATGCCACTTGAAATAAAACAAACTTCATGGCAAAAAGCACGTGATGAAAAAGGATTATTTAAAGGAACTGGCGATTGGATTGCTAACCAAGTATCTGCTTTCACAGGCACAAATACAACTGATGAATATAAAGAAAAAGGTATGAAAACTTGGGGAATTAATTACAACAAATGTGAAAAACAATATGAAGAAACATTTGATGCAGCAACCCGCTCAACTCATACTGATAAATTTAAAGAAGAATGGATAAAAGACTGCAAAAAAACATTAAGAGAAGAAAGTAGTACTCCAACAGAGGCAACCACTTCTACCTCAATAGAAGGAGCTACTACTCCAACAGAGGCAACTAGTACTACTACAGAAGAAACAACCGTAACTGAATAAAAAACTCCCTTTTGGGAGTTTTTTTATAACCTACTTGACCGAAAATAGAAAATATGATATTATAATTTTTATGAAGAAATTTCTTATAACATTATTTATTCTTATACTTTCGCCTTTATTTTTAATAAAAGGTGGACTTGCAAACGAACCTGAAAAATCACCTATTGTGATTGATATTTCTCCTCAAACTAATACATCTTTAATAAATATAAAAAACGATTTTAAAACTGATATTTATGATTATATATGTCAATCATCAAATCAAACAAGTGATGTAAAACTTAAAAATCAAATAACTAGTTGCACTCCTAACACAACAATAAAGGATTTATATAATTGTGTTTGCAACGACACCACACAATTAAATGGTAAAATAAGTCCAATAATCAATTTTACTGGATTGAAAACAGACGATACTTTATCCAATCAATTCAAACAAATAAATGAATTTTATAACGCTCTTGATTCAATCATTCTAATTGTAGATGTAAAAAATGAAATACAAACTACATTAAATGCATTGGAAGAAGCAACAAATGCTCAAATCCAATCTTTAAAGGAAGAAATTAAAAATAAAATAAATTCCTTAAATTCTTTATTAAATGAAGAACATACTTTACGAAATAATGAAGAATTGAAAACAATATTACAAAATTTAAATCTTGATAAACATTTAGAAAATATTGAAACAGAAATGACAAAATCTAATGCTGATTTCAATAAAATACTAAATACAAAATATTCAAATCTTCCTAATAATACTGATGAATTAAATAAAATATTAAAAGAACTTGAAAAAGAAGAAAAAACAGCAACTTCAAACATTGAAAAATTAAACAACGCCCTTCAAAAGAATAAAGAAGCCCAAATCAAAGCGAAAAAAGATGCTTTATTAAAGGCAAAACAAGACGAGGCAAAAATTTTAAAAGAAATAATTGATATAGTATCTCCATCAATAAGTCCTCTCACAAAGGAAATAAAAGATGGAAACGATGTAAGTGAAAATGCGGCCTTAAACTCTAAACTATATCGTTTGGATATAAAACCTAATTTTATATTCAATAAACATAAAACAATAGAGGAAAAAGACAATCCAAAATTATTGGAAGAATTTACAACTGAAACTGAAAATACCTTAAAAAATATTGATCTTTTAAAAGAATTAAAAGATGATTTAAAAGAAAGAAATGATATTAAAAATAATTTAAGTGTATGTTCCAATAACATTGATGAAATAACAAAAAGATTAAATATTTCATCTCTTTTAAATAATGGAATACCTCCAAAACATAACAAATATCCAAATGGATATGTATATTTAACACAAAGTTCAATTGAAACAAATTGTGCGACAAAGGAACGTCCTGTATTTTATATAGAAAAGGGATCTTCATTTAATTGTTCCACATCAAAATTCTTATATCCAACTGAAATTGAATATTTGAAAGGATTTTCATCATCAAAATGTAAAACTTGTGAAATACCACAAATAATGAGTATTGAAGAAGCACATGAAAAACAACAAATTTGTTATGATAATTTAGAATTATTAAAATTATTAGAAAATATAATGAATAATTGTAAGGATAACAATAACAAATATTTGATTGAACCATCAAAGGCAATCACCACCTATAAATCATTAGAAGATATTGAAAAATTCTGTAAGGATAAAAAGGCAGAATTAGAAAAATTAACACAAAATAAAATAGATGATGAATTATCAAACATAAAAAATATATGTTGTAATGGATCTTCATTTACAAAATATTGTGAAGAAGAAGGTGCACTTAAAAATGGAAACATTTCAAAGTTAAGAACTATAAAGGCAAGTGAACTTCCAACTCTTACAACCTTTATACAATCAAATGATTTAAAAAAGGCATCTTGTGATAAAATAGATTCATTATATAACGATTTAAAACCAATAATGAACATAAATTCTGCATCAAATTGTGAAGCAAAACGAAATGCTATTTCACAATTAACAAACCATAATTTATCACAAAAATCATATAAATATTATCAATTAAAATTTAGTGTGTGTGAATAATGATATATAAGTTAAAAGGTATAATAGATACTATAACAGAAAATTTCATAATATTAGATGTAAATGGTGTTGGCTATGGAATTTATATTTCACAAAAAACAATTTCTCAATTGCAACAAAACACACCATTAACATTATATATAGAAACTATTTTAAGGGAAGATTCAATAACACTATATGGATTTTCTACACCTTATGAAAAGGAAATATTTAATCTTTTAACTTCCGTTCAAGGTATAGGGCCTAAGGCTTCTATATCTATATTATCAGCATTAACACCGACTGAAATTTCAACTGCAATATTATCAAATGATTCAAAAATATTCACGACAGCAAATGGAATTGGCAAAAAAACTGCGGAAAGAATAATCACAGAATTAAAAGATAAAATAACTAAAACAAATATAAATATAGAACTAACAAATCTCACAAAAACAATCAAACCATCAAGTATTGCCGAAGATGCTATTTCAGCATTATCAAATATGGGATATACTCGTTCACAAAGTTTTGAAATCATAATGAAAATATTAAATGAAATTCCAGACATAAATATAAATGATTTAATAAAACTTTCATTAAAAGAAATAAATAAATTCTAAAAACCTCTTTTAATAAAATTAAAATTATGATATAATAAAAATTATGAATAAAAAGATTATAACATATCTTATAACTACATTCTGTATATTAAATACAGATGTCTCTGCTTCACAAAGAAGAAGTAGAGCAAATTCCACCACAAGAAATGCAACTATAAGAAAAACTACAACAATAAATACTACTAGTCTACCATTAACGATTGATACAACAAATTTAAATATAATAAATACAAACCCAAATACCTATAATCAAAATGAAATACAATGTGGGACACCTGCTCCAATTGATAATTTAATTGCAAAACGCTTATGTGCCACCGCCTACTCTACTGCCCTTGGAAAATATTGTAGTGAAACTGAATGTAAAAGTGCAATCAGCGTCGCTATGACAATGAATTTTGGTATCCCTTTATTAAAGGATATAAGTATAGATATAAACGGAACAAAATGTAGCGCTGATGGCTTAAATTCATTTTGTTCAAATTTTGCAGAGGAATTGGTGGAAGGACTATGGCCAATGTATTCTTCCCAAGCAATAAGGGAAAGAAAAAATTGTAATTTTGCAAAGGCAAAATTCGTCTCCGCTCAAAATTGTTTTAATTATATTTTAAGTGAAAAAAATAACACTGGATTAAATAATTTTTTTGATTCATCAAAAATAACAACTATGGATAAAAAAATTGATGAACTTTGTGGTAGGGATGCAATAATCAAAAATTATAATATGATAAGTATAGATGAATGGACCACAAAAGATGATGAAACATTTTTTAATTCCATGAGTAATGTTGTATCGGGAAAAAATCTTGGATCCAATAAAAAATTATCATCAAGCATAGCCACACAATTTGCCAATATTGGTAATGCCAATTGGGATATAACAGGAAAGGTTGGAAATTTTCTTGATGGCACATGGGATTTAAAAACCTCTTCATACCCACGTGAAATCACCACACTTGTAAATACTTTTATAACCGAAGGTGAAACTGCATGTGGAAATGATTTCAAAACCGAAATGCAAAACACAAACTTTGCACTTGAAAACAAACAATCCTCTCTTGAAAAGGAAATTGCTAAAAAAGGTTTGTTGAAAGGTCTCTTTGATTATTCATTAAATCAAGCAAGTGTAGTAATTGGTGAAGAATTAGCACAAGATATAAAGGATAAAGGTATATATGGAAAGATAAAGGAAAGTATGGAAAAAACACCAACAAAACAAAATTATACCTATACAATATCTTATATAACAAAACCATCAACATGGGATAATAACTCTATAAATACAATTAAAAAGTTATTTGTAAATCAGGATATTTCACAATTAACAAGTGAAACCGCCATCAATTATGATAATATAAAAGAAATAATTGAAATAATACAAAACTTTAAATAAGATTGTAAAAACAATATGATAACTTTTTAATAAAATATATTTGAAAAAGATATCAAAAGATATTATAATGCAATAATTAAAAATTAAAGGTTAATTATGACAGAAGATACAAAAAATATAAAATATTGTTCATTTTGTGGGAAAAGCCAACATGAAGCTGGCAAATTAATAGCAGGCCCAAATGTTTTTATTTGTGATAGTTGTATCACACTTTGTAGTAATATAATAAAGGAAGAAAACAAAAAATCCTTAACCGAAGGGACAAAGGATACTCCCACTCCACAAGAAATGTTGGAACACCTTGATGATTATGTAATAGGACAAAGAAAAGCAAAAAAAGTTTTATCTGTTTCAGTTTATAATCATTATAAAAGACTATATAATTCTGCAATAAAAAACGATGTTGAAATACAAAAATCAAATATATTATTAATAGGTCCAACCGGAAGTGGTAAAACCCTTCTTGCAAGTACTTTGGCAAAAATTCTTGACGTTCCATTTACAATTGCTGATGCCACTACCTTAACCGAAGCAGGTTATGTGGGTGAGGATGTAGAAAACATACTCGTCCGCTTACTCCAAGCAACAAATTATGATTTGGAAAAGGCACAAAAGGGTATTGTTTACATTGATGAAATTGATAAAATATCAAGAAAATCTGATAATCCATCACTTACAAGGGATGTAAGTGGTGAAGGTGTGCAACAAGCTCTTTTAAAATTAATTGAGGGATCTATAATTTCTGTTCCACCCCAAGGTGGCCGTAAACATCCACAACAAGAATTTATACAATTTGATACATCAAATGTATTATTCATTTGTGGAGGAGCATTTGACGGCATTGAAAAAATCATTGAAAAAAGAACGACCAAAACTTCCATAGGTTTTGGTGCAAATATCCAATCTAAAAAAGAAAAAAACTTAACAGAGCTATTTTCAATGATTGAACCAGAAGATATAATAAAATTTGGAATAATACCTGAAATGATGGGAAGAATGCCAATAATTGTAACTCTTGATGAGTTAGATAGAGAGGCTCTTTGTTCCATCTTAACAGAACCAAAAAATGCACTTATAAAACAATATAAGACCTTATTTTCAATGGAAAACGTTGAACTTGAATTCACCGATGATAGTTTGGAAGCCATAGCAGATAAGGCAATAAAAAGAAAAACTGGTGCACGTGGACTTCGTTCAATAATTGAAAATCTATTACTTGATACAATGTTTACATTGCCAAGCAATAAAAATATTCAAAAGGTAATTGTCAATAGGGATGTAATTGAACACGATAAATCCCCAATAATAATTTATCAAGAAAAGAAAAAGGATAAAAAAATAGTTTAAAAAACACCTACCTACATATCAATGTAGGTATTTTTTAAAAAGGAGTAATGATGATAAAAGAAGAAAATAAAAATATAATTGCAATTGATGGTCCTGCTGGTGCGGGAAAGGGAACCTTAACAAAAAAATTATGTGAATATTATGGCTTTGCTGGACTTGATACAGGAAGTTTATATAGGGCTATCACCCTATGTTTAATAGAAATAGGTCATGATATGGAACACCTTGATGAAAAGTTTGCAACTGAAACTGCACAAAAATTATCAGATACTCATGAAATCTTAACCTATGCAAAAAATCCAAATATAAGATCTCAATTAACAAATAAATATGTTGCAAATGTTGCAAAGATACCTGAATTAAGAGCGATAATGAGAAAATATCAAATTGATTTTGCACTATTTCCACCAAACCTACCAGATGGAAGAAAGGCAAAAGGTGCAATTATAGAAGGAAGAGATATAGGAACGGTAATATGTCCTAACGCCCCAATAAAATTCTATATAACCGCTACTGCAGAAGCAAGAGCAAGTCGTAGATTAAAAGAATATCTAGATAGGGGTGAAAGTGCAAGTTATCAAGAAGTTCTTGCTTCTATAATAAAAAGGGATGAAACAGATAGTCATAGAGCATCTAGTCCACTTAAACAAGCTGATGATGCAATACTAATAAATACATCTGAAAACAATAAGGAACAAACCTTTGAAATAGCTAAAAAAATAATAGATGAAAGGTTTAAAATAATACTAACATAAAATGGAGACTTGCCCCATTTTTTTATTTAAAGATTTTCAATATTTAACTCTTTTTCATTGAAATCTATTTCTAATTGATCAAGCTGTTTAAGCTGACGTTCCAAATCTCTAATTTCTGATTGTTTATAACCATCTTCTGCGGAACTATTATCATCTACAACTTCCACTTTTGGCTTACTTAATTTTTCAAAGGTTTCTACTTCATTTCCCGTCATATCGGTTTTAATAACTTCCTTAATTTCCTTAAAATTGCTACCTTCTGGAAGAAGAAGAGAAATAAACATAGAACCCACTTTTAATACAGGTTTACTTCTAGCATCTACTATCCATTTAGGTCTATTTTGTTTTTCCGGAATAAACCATAAAATAGCAATATAAATAACAGCCATGATTAGAATACCTCTTACAAGGCCAAAGAAAAAACCTAACGACTTATCAATACCACCTAAATTAGTATTATGAAGTTTTTTTGTAAAAGTTTTATTTATAAAGGAAAGAAGCATTATAACAACTACAAATATAGATATATATGCAGACATAGATGAAAAAACATTACTTTCACCGAACAAAGATGCAAATTGAGGTTCAACAAACGGATATAAGTATTTAGTTAAAATCGCTGTACCAATCCAAGCGGCAATTGAAAAAGATTCGGAAATAAGCCCACCATTATAAGCAAGCACAGCAGATACCACCACCACCACTAAAAAAACAAAATCTAAAAAAGTAAACACTATAAAACTCCTCTATTTATGATAAAAAATATAACATATTAAGCCAAATCTATCAAGAATTTTATTACTTCATGAACATATTTACCAAATCTTGTAAATGCCCAATTTCAATGATTTTAATACCAAAATCTTGAGGTATTTTTTTCTTCACTGATTTAGGCATCAAAACACGTTTAAAGCCTAATTTAGAAGCTTCCTTAATACGCAAATCCATAAGGTTCACAGCCCTGATTTCACCTGATAAACCTATTTCTCCAAAAATCGCCATATCAGAAGGAGCAGGAATATTATTTTTAGAAGACATCAATGCAGCAGCCACCGCCAAATCTCCCGCAGGTTCATTTATTTTCAATCCCCCAGTGATATTAAGGAATATATCATAATTAAAAAATTCTTGATGACATCGTGCATCTAATACAGCTGTAATCATAGAAAGTCTTGCCAAATCATATCCAACCACAGCTCTTTTTGCATTACCATAATTGGAAGAGGAAACCAAAGCTTGAATTTCCAATAATAAAGGTCTTGTTCCCTCAATCCCAGCGAATACAGAAGAACCGGAAATATTTCCTCTTCTTTCAGCTAAAAATAAAGCCGATGGATTAGCGACTTCTGTTAATCCTTTATCTGTCATTTCAAAGACACCAATTTCATCTGTTGCGCCATATCTATTTTTAACGGAACGTAATATACGGAAATGATGCCCTCTTTCCCCTTCAAAATAAAGAACAGTATCCACCATATGCTCTAAAACTCTAGGACCAGCAATAGCCCCTTCCTTTGTAACATGCCCTATTAAAAACAAAGCAAAATTTTTAAGTTTTGCAAGCCTTATCAATTCATTTGCACAACTTCTTACTTGAGATATTGTTCCCGGAGCTGATTCTATACTATCCAAAAACATAGTTTGAATTGAATCAATAACAACAACCTTGATATCATCTTCTTCTTTCAAAGTTGCAACAATATCTCTTATATTGGAATTTGCGGCTAAAAATATAGGAGCATCATCTAAGCCCAATCTTTTAGCACGCATTCTAACTTGATTAACAGATTCTTCTCCTGTTAAATAAAAAGATTTACCAACCTTTGCGATATTAGAAACCGCTTGCAAAAGAATAGTTGATTTTCCAATACCTGGATCTCCCCCTACTAAAACTACACCACCTGCGACCAATCCACCACCCAAAGTTCTATCCAATTCATGAATACCACATGAAATTCTGGGATAATCTTGAACATCTCCTTTTAAATTGGTAAAAGATAATTTCAATCCACCAACACCAGCGGTAAGCCCCGTAGGGATGTTTGAAACTTCATCTTTGGCTTCTACGATACAATTCCAAGAATTACAAGCTTCACACTTACCAATCCACTTTGGATACTTTGCACCACAATTTTGACATTCAAAAAAGATTTTACTTTTCATACACACACCTAACTAGCAATTCCCTTAACAAACCTTTCAACATATTCATTATTTGGATGGGAAAGATCTGCTGGTTTACCATCCCAAATGATTTTACCATTATAAAGCATAACGATTCTATCAGCAATTTTTTTTGCCGATGCAATGTCATGAGTGATAGTCAAAGCAGTAGCCCCTAATTGCTTAACACATCTCACAATTAAATCATTTATGACATCAGACATAATAGGATCCAAACCAGTAGTAGGCTCATCAAAGAAAATTATTTCAGGATTGGTTGCAATAGCCCTTGCAAGCCCAACTCTTTTTTTCATACCACCGGAAAGTTCAGCAGGCATCATATCTGCTACTTTGGAAGAAAGTCCAACATCATCTAACTTTTCAATTGCAATTTTTTTTGCAATTTCTGGATTCATTTTTTCCACATTCAAAAGAGCAAATGCAACATTTTCCCATACACTCATACTATCAAACAAAGCCCCATTTTGAAACAACATACCAATTTTTTTATTATTTTTATAAAATTGCTCATCTGTAAAATTGGAAATTTCCGCACCATTTATTTTGATGCTACCACTATCTACATCCATAAGCCCAAGCATCAATCGCAAACTAACCGACTTACCCATACCTGATTGACCAAGCATAACAACCGATTCGCCTTTATAAATAGTTAAATCACAATCACTTAAAACATGTTTGCTACCAAAAGCTTTAGAAACTTTTTTAAGTTCTATTACCGGTTCATTTTTAATAATCTTTTTCTCAACCATAATAACCTCTTACTTATTGAAGAATAAAGCAGTTAAAACATAATTAGAAATGAGTATCAATATAGAAGATATCACAACAGCATTTGTAGTTGACTTTCCAACGCCATCTGCCCCACCTTCTGTATAATAACCATAATAACACCCCATAGAAGTTATAATAGCCCCAAAAGCAGATGCTTTAACCAATCCAACAAAGACATCCATCATTTCCAAACTATTATAAGTATTTTTAATATAAACATAAGGATTGAACCCTAATACATCAACTCCCACTAAAAAGCCACCAAAAATACCAATAATATCAGCAATTAAAACCAAAAAAGGAAGAGTGAGTATTCCCGCCAAAATTCTTGGTGAAATAATATACTTAAAAGGATTAGTTGAAAGAGTTTTAAGAGCATCAATTTGTTCTGTTACTTTCATAGTTCCAATACTTGCAGCCATAGTTGCACCAATTCTACCTGCCACCATCAAACCAGCGAATACAGGACCTAACTCTCTTGTGATTGCAATTACAACAACCGTTGCAACTGCACCTTCTGCTGAGAAACGAGAAAATCCAGAATAACTTTGTAAAGCCAATACCATTCCAGAAAATAATGCAGTCAAAGCCACCACAGGCAAAGAATAAAAACCAATTTCCAAAATATGCCTTAATAAAACCTTTGGATAAAATGGGGGTGAAAAGAAATTATGTATAGCCCTCATAAAGAAAACAAGGAATTGCCATACTGCATGAATGAAATTTATACCCATAACACCAATTTTTCTAATAATTTCCATAACAAACTCCTAACCTTTTAAATTATGAAAGAAATCTATAACACTTTGCATATCATAAGGCAAATCCGTTTCAAATTTCAAAACTTTTTTTAATATAGGATGAAAAAATTCAATATTTTTACTATGAAGCATTTGCCTATTAACAGAAGCAAGAAAAGTTTTCACATCTTTATTTTCAATTTGAGAAAGCAATTTTGAAGAATTACAATACACACTATCTCCAACAATTGGATTACCAATAGAAGCAAGATGAACCCTTATTTGATGAGTCCTACCTGTTTGTAAAACGCATTTAACCAAACTTATAGGTTTAAATTTTGCACCGGTAAAAACCTCAATTGTTTCATAATGAGTAATTGCCGTTTTACCTCCCTCCAACATAACTTGCATTTCTTGCCTATTTTTTGGATTTCTACCAATATTTTTATCAATTGTTCCCTTAACAGGATTAACAATCCCCCAAACCAAAGCATAATACTCACGCTTTACATCATGATTGGCAAATTGCTTATACATTTCAATATGAGCCCTATCAGATTTACATACCAACATAGCCCCACTTGTATCCTTATCAAGCCTATGAACTATACCCGCTCTTCCAGCTTCTGCACCAAAAGAAGAAAGCACCCCTTTTGTATGATAAAGCAAAGCATTAACCAATGTCCCATCTTCACGCCCCGCCCCTTGATGACACACCATACCAAAAGGTTTATTAAGCACTATCAAATCATCATCTTCATATAAAATATCAAGAGGAATATCTTGAGGTTTCATGATAAAAGATTTTTCTTCTGGCAAAACATTAACTACAAAAGAATCACCTTTAAAAACTTTAAGCCTGACATCTGCAATTACATCATCATTTGCATCAAGCACACAGCCAGCCTTAATCATTTTTTGAATTTTAACTCGTGAAAAGACAGGCATTATATGGGCAAGCCATTTATCCAAACGCCAAGAATCAAATTGTTCATCAACCAGCCATAAAAAAGATTGTGCTTCCATTACAATTCAACTCCACCATACTCTTCAATTATTTGTTTATTAGCATTATAATTTAATTGTTTTTTAGTACAATCCTTAATATTGACTTGCATTCTAGGAATGACCCCTCCTGCCATATTACCAATAACACTAACTGGACACACCATATAACCATCAGCCTTTTCATTTAAAGAAAAGAAACTTCCAAGTGGTTTATCCAAATAAGATAAATAAATCTCCGTAGGAGGTTCCAAACAATAAAGAGTTATCATATTTTTCCCTGGCGTAGTTTTATAATATTCTTGATTATATTGACCATAACAAGGAAAACTAGTTAAGAAAAATCCAACCGTAGTGACAAGAGGATTATCAGATTCTATATAAATTTTATATTGTTGATCGGAAAGTTTGAACCACTTTGTCCAAGATGCTTGAACATCAAAAGAAAATAGCAAACAAACAATGAAAATAAATTTAAACATAAAATAGTCTCCATTAAATTTTATCACTATCAGCCAAATCCACCTTTACAGAAAATACCTGATCAGAGAACATAAATACTTTAAACATAAAATCTGTTTTTTCAAGAGGAGCAAGTTCCTTAACTTCAATTTCTCTTTCTTGTTCTTGCAACAATCTACCATACTTATTTTCAATGCTGATAATAAGTTTAGGTATAGGAAGAATATTTTGTGTAGGATTATAAATGAATCCTCTTATAATAATATAATCATTGCCACCTTCTCTTACCAAAGTCAAAGGAGTGACAAGTTCAATATAAAGTTTAGAAGTATCTATTTGTTGTTCTTTTTTATCAAAAATGCTTTGAGATTGATTTGATGAAGAAAAACTATAATTATAAATGAAATTAAACAACATAAAAATGATAAAGAATAAAATCAAACCCAAAAAGAATACAAAAACATTTTTTGGATAAAATAATTTATGATACCACCTAACCTTTTTATCAATAGATTTTTCTTCCACCCCCAAACCATAAAGAAGTTTTTTCTTTTCATTGGTATCAATATCAAAGGAATTATCCTTTTTATCTTCTAAATCCAAAGACCAAACAAAAGCACATTCTGCACATTGAAATTTTGTTTTTTTATGACTTAATAAAGAATCATCTACATCAAATTCTGTTTGACATTTTGGACATTTAATAATCATTTTATTTCCCCATATTAAAAGATTAAGATATAAATATATGATATATAATAAAGATAAAATTACAACATAAAAAATAAATATTTGTAATTTATAAAAAAGTTAAGTATTATAAGAAATACGGAGGATTAAATGAGCCTAAATGAAACAGAAAATAAAACCATAGTAAAAATTCATAATGTAGGACTACGTTATGGAACAAATCCTGAGGTTTTAAAGGATATAAATTTAGAATTGAAACAAGGTGATTTTTATTTTTTAACAGGAGCTTCCGGCGCTGGAAAAACATCTTTATTAAATATGATACACCTTGCACATAGGCCAAGTCGCGGTAAATTAAAAATTTTTGGTAAAGATATAGATTATATAAAACAAAACGATATGGCAAACATACGCCGTAAAATTGGTGTTGTATTCCAAGATTATCGTTTACTTGACCATTTATCCGTATTGGATAATGTATCTCTACCTTTAAGAATAATTGGTAAAAGTGAAAAATATATCCAAGCACATGTTCCTGAACTAATTGAATGGGTTGGACTTAAAAATTTTATGAATGTGAAACCTCCCTTTTTATCTGGTGGACAACAACAACGTGTTGCAATTGCAAGGGCTGTTATAAATAATCCCGAATTACTTATTGCAGACGAACCTACTGGAAATGTTGATGAGGAAATGGCAAAAAAATTACTATTTTTATTTTTGGAATTAAATAAAATGGGTACAACAATCATCATTGCCACTCATAGCACAAATCTAATCAAACAATTTAAATTTCCAGTTTTACATCTAAACAATGGATATTTAACAAAGGAATAAAAATGTTTAAAACAGATATAGCATTCAAATCCGACACGAACAAAGGTTTTTTACCATTCATAACTGCATTTATGGTATTTTTAGCCTGTATCACATTTGCAACAGCTTTAACTGGAAAATATCTTGCAAATGATTGGGATAAAAAAATTTCAAAAAATATTACTATTCAAGTATTACCTGATATGAAAAATAAAAATCCAAACAAAGAAATTGAAGAACGCATAAAAAATATTACAGAAATTTTAAAACAAACTCCTGGAATAAAATCTTCTTATGCTATGAGTATGAATGAAACAATAAAATTATTGAAACCATGGTTAGGGGAAATAGGAGAAGACAAACTTGATATACCCCTTCCCCGAATAATAAGTGTTGAAGTATCGGAAATAATCCCATTAAATATAAGGGCATTAACAGATGAAATAAAAAATTATTCTAATTTAATTACAATAGAAAATTATGAATCCTGGATGAATGACTTTACAAATACGATATCCGCAATACAAACACTATTGGGATTGATAGTGATTTTGATTCTTGCTACAACAGGAATAACAATTGCACACACAACGAAATCAGGTTTGATTGTAAATAAAAATGTGATAGAAATAATGCATATGGTAGGAGCCCATAATTCCTACATATCAAAACAATTTTCCACCCAAATGATGAAATTATCAATAAGTGGAGGAATAATTGGTTATATAATATCCTGCCTCACAATATATACAATACAACAATTTGCAATTGAAATAAATGGTGGAATAATTTCTAATATAACTTTTTCAAATAAAACATATATATATATATTGGCAATTCCAATAATTGCTGGTATAATATCAAAAATAACTGCTGTGTTTACAATAAATAAAACATTAAATCAAATGGTATAAATATGGAAATAGTTGAAAGATATAAAGAAGGTTTTAAACCAAAATCCTCAATAATAAATGAAGAAAATAGTAAAAAAATTGTTTTATTCTTATTTGGATTAGTAATAATATATTTTATAGGCTTCATAATTTTTGCTTATAAATTAAATTACGAAGATACCGCACCAAACGAACCAACTGATGCAATAATTGTTTTAACAGGGGAAAGTAAACGCATAACTGATAGTATAAAGGAACTTGCAAAAAACAATTCCAATAAATTGTTTATTTCTGGCATATATAAACAAAGTTCATTGGAAAATTTAATAAATAAAACAATCCAAGATTTACAAAATGAAAAATCTTTAAAAATTAGTCCTCAATCATTAAAAAGTCGTATTTCAATGGGACGTGCAGAAAACACAATTGAAAATGGTCTTGAAAGTGCATCTTGGATACAAAAAAATAATATAAATTCAATCCGCTTGATGACCTCTTACTACCACATGCCACGAAGCAAATTAATCTTTGAAAAATATATACCTCATATAAAAATCATAGAACACCCAATTTTATTTGGCGAAAAAAAACCATCAATATTTGATAAAAATGTATTTAAAGTATTATTTAGTGAATATAATAAATACATAATCACTTATATATGGAACAAAGCCGGATTTGAATCAACATTCATATTAAAATTACAGGAACAACTATAATGCAAATACTACGCTCTTTAATATTTAATATACTATTTATATTAAACACAGCCTTTTGGTCAATTTTGGGAACACTATCACTTTTATTTCCTAAAAAAGTATTAATATTTATATCATATATGTGGAGTTATACAACTCTACTTTTATTAAAATATATATGTAATATAAGATATGAAGTAAAGGGACTTGAAAACATACCACAAAATGAAAATGTAATATTTGCATCAAAACACCAATCTGCATGGGAAACTATTGCATACCAATATATTTTAGGAAATACAATATTTGTATTTAAAAAGGAACTAGCATACATTCCATTTTTTGGATTAACTTTATTAAAAGCAGGCAACATAATGGTTGATAGAGGTGCAAGTAATAAAACAACTCTAAACAAACTAATAAAAAAATTTAAAAAGACATTAAAATATAGAAATATTATTATTTTTCCGGAAGGCACTCGCACACTTCCAAATACAACTGCAAAATATAAATCTGGTTTAAGCATTATTGCACATAATATAGAAAATAAATATGTTGTTCCTATTGCAATAAATTCTGGCATCTATTGGCCAAAACATGGTTTTATAAAAAAGCCTGGAACAATAAAGGTTCATATTCTACCTGCCATAAAAACCGGTATTTTATCAAAAGAAGAGTTTCAAAAACTATTAACTCAACAAATAGAAGATGAAACAAAAAAACTATAATTAATTGGACCAATTCATATTATCATTTGACGAATTACCAGTGCATTGTTGCTTTGCACATCTATAATATTCATCATAAATTAACCCAGGCATAGGATCTACCATACCATCATAATTATTTTTAACGACTCTATAAATATCGGCATATTCATAACTCAATCCCCGCAACACAACGGAAA
Organism: uncultured Alphaproteobacteria bacterium; assembly: GCA_944390685.1. Taxonomy (GTDB): domain Bacteria; phylum Pseudomonadota; class Alphaproteobacteria; order Rs-D84; family CACZYB01; genus CACZYB01. The sequence continues at coordinate 44,484 of CALXQL010000019.1, forward strand.
GAGGAGTTTTTTCAGTAATGACTATATTACCAATACGATTTCCAAGAAATTGATCATTAACATTTTTTACCACCACATCAGATAAGTTAACCCTCACTGGTGAAGAAAGAATATTATATTTAGTTTTATTTTTTAAACTATAAATATTATTAAACACGAATCCAACTTTTGGAATACTGACCCCACCAATGGTAATTCCCATACTGCCACCACTTGCCAAATTGGTATCAATATTAACATTAGAAAGATTCATATTACCAAATTGAGCATAAATAGAAGAAAGTGCAGGTGTTTTAATCAAAGCCCCTACAAACAAATTAACTGGCACATTAACAGATAATTTTTTTGCAGTGATAAAAGTGAATTTATCAAGCAATCCACTTATACTACTTGAAGAAGTCAAAAGATTCCCCATAACTTGCAAAGTTTCTTCCAAAATGATAGAAGAAGTAGCCTCATCATCAAAACTTAAAGAAGGCTGATTTATACCATTAATAAATGATACGGAAGATTTACTTGCATCCATAACTTTATTTAAAGTTAATTGATCATCTACGGAAAGAATATTTACATCTCCCACACCTGATGCGGATAAAAATAAATCATTTACTTCTATTTTACCTTCCACACCTTTATCCAACCCTTCCACCCCAGCGGAAATAATAAAATTATTGATTTTATCAATATTATTAAGATTCATAAATAAATCCGTTCTCATAGTAGAAGAACCAAAACCATTACGAGAAATATATTGATAATCTTTTTTTGCAAAACCAATTTTAAATACTATTGGAGGAGTAGCCCAACTTTCCCCCCATCCAGCAGCGTCCAAAGACCAACTAGCTCCATAAATAATACCATCTTCCAAATATCCACCAAAACCTTTACTTTCCTTCACAATATCACGTATACGCATATCAGGAATTTCAGGATTGCCATCAGCAATTATAATAGCATCATATTCAACATTACCATCACTTTTTTCCCTAGCCCTAACCTTAACTTTATAATTCTGTCCTATGATATTGACCTTTTTAAAATTTTTTGGAAGTCCATTTTCCTCCAATACAGAAAAAGGAATTTCACTAACCCCTAATTTAATATCAGGTTTTAACTTCAAATAATTTTCAGTTGCAGTTTTTAATTTAGTCATATCCTTTACTACTAATTGATTACGTAAAGTGTCAGACTTTTGCTTAATATTTTTTTGAAGTATAGGGAAAACAACTATCAAAATCCCTAACATGAGAAGTATTTCTAATAATATACTACCTTTATCATTTTTATGTTTATACATTTAAAACTCCATTTAAGGTATAATTAAATTGTTAATTTTACTTTCCAAATCATTAAGTGCAGATGTAAATCCTGTTGCAAAAGTAGTTAAATTCACTTTATTTAAGATTTTACCATCACAATTTCCAGGTGTATGACAAGCATCATAAATAACAACCGAAGCCCCAGCAGGCACATTTATTCTACCTGCATTTGTATTGAAAGAATTATCTTGATTGACTATATGCCCATCTTTAACAGTCAAAGTATGTGCGGATAAATTATTTACATCACTTGCGGAAATTTCCATTCTTAAATTGGTTGGATCAGAATCTAAAGTAAGAGGTTCAATATTCAAATTTGTATTATAATTATTATACCCATCAAGCAATGAAATTTGCATATTTCTAGTTAATAAATTGGAAAGCTTTGCGATTCCCTCTACAATAACATTTGCACGGAAACTTGATAAAGATAAAGAAGAATTTTCCAACAAAGCATTAGGAGTTAAAAAATCATCTAATACAGAAGAACCAGATAAAGCGCCATTTGAATAAGAAGTTATTTTAAGCAAATCAGTCATAATATAAGCATCACTTGCAAAAGAAAATACACCTTTCAAAATGATACTATTATCAATATTTAACTTACCTTCCAAATTACCATTATTAAATTTTAATTCACTAACGAAACCATCTTTTTGCACAGAAGATTTCAAATTAGATGTATTAATAGTCCCAAAATTATTTATAGAATATCCCCCCAAACTCAAATTAACTAACATGGTATTACCATCTTTACCACCTTGATTATTTCTATAAAGATAATTAGAAGAGGCATACTCATTTTCCAAATTAGTATCATCAATTTTAATCACAGCAATGAAATCACCAGATACATTAGATGCTATATTTGCAAAAGGTTCTGACCAAGCCCCTGTAATTGAATAAGCATAATTATCTTCTTTATAACCAGCCGTATCACCAGCATATAATAAAGTCTGTTTAAATCCCATTTCATCAAGTCCAAGATAATCCATATAAATCACAGCAAATACATTAACTGCACCTTGAGCATCTTTAATATATTTAATTATCATATTATTTGTTAATTCCTCTGGAGTATCCTCATTTAAACCATAATTATCAACCAAAGTTTTATATACATCTTTATTCAAACCGCCATTTGAACCATTGGGCCACTTTTCCTTTTCAATTGCAGCATAATTCATCATAGCCTTTTCAATCATTTTCAATTGCTTTGCGGTATTTATATACTTTACCTCATATAATTCTCTAAAAGAAAATCGCAAAACAACCGGTGTGATAATAGTCATAATTGCCAAAGCAAGAATAATTTCCATTAAACCTAAACCCGATTGATCTTTGTGATAAAATTTAATCATTTGTTCCACCTGCATTATTAGTATATAAAGCCCATAATTCCAAAAGCTTATTATAAATATTTTGTAATTGAGTAGAAATACAATTTCCCCCTGCCCAACAAATATCAACCACTTCGGAAACACCAGAAAGATTTAATTTACTACTACTACTTGGATCAAAATCACCATAACTATACATAGTTCCATCATATATATAAGTTTCAATTCCCTCATTATCCTTTAAATTGATAGTATTAAATTTATTTGCCACTGGACCATTTGAATCCAAACTTTCAGCCACTACATCAGATGCACCAAAACTCCAACCACTATCAACATTTCCAGAAGATGAAACAACATTTAATTCACCTTCAACTACTAATTCATTTGTCTCCAAATTTTCTGCTTCCAAATCACCTGGATCTAATTCTATATTTGAAAATTCAGCATCTTGAACCTTCAAAGAATTTATATTAACAGTTTTAGGTTTGATTTGCATTTTTGCATCTGGGAAAGGAGCAGTATTTTCAATTGAAAAGACCCCATCTAAAACAGAATCAGCAATACTCAAATTTTTTCCGGCAAGCCCAGCCACCTTCATACTACTTAATATATTGATGACAGTTCCATTTGCATTAAATACATCAATAAGGTTATTATTATTTATATCTAAATTTGCCAACATAGTATTTACAACAACACTATCACCAGGTCCCTTATTAATATATAAATAATCAGAAACAGCAAAACCATCACTTACAAACATAACCAAAGCACCTTGATTTCCAATAATTTTTGAAATTTCAGTTTTCAAAGTTGGAGATAATTTTGCCTTATAATTAGTTAATTCTGTATGATCTATAGTAGAAAGCACAACACCTTGATCAAACAAATATTCACCAATACTATTTAATGTAATGTCATCAACATCACCATAAGCAAACACTGCAGCTTCAATAATATCAGCCGGTTCATCAACAGTTCCTATTTGTTTTTTACAAGTAATAAAAGAATAAACTTGTCCAAATTTATTAGAAGTTGCAATTTTTTCACCACCATAATCTTGTAATAAATTTATCATTTCATTACCAGTTTTAACCACACACCCATCTGGAATATCTGTTCTATCAAAAGAAATATAAGAAGTTACAGCCTTTTGAAGCAAAGTCATTTGAGTTATGACTTCTTCCCTATTTATAGATTCGTTATATTGACGTATTTGATTCATAATAACCGGAGTCATAGCAACCATAATAGCCAAGCCTAACAAAACTTGCATCAATACAGCACCGGATTGTGCTTTTTTCAAAAGATTTCTTGAATAAAAATGCATTTCTCTCTCCTCAAAAAACTATCATACAAAAAAAAATATTAAAATAAAAGAAAAACTTTATGTAGAAAATAAAAAAAAATTAATATATAATGAAACAACAAAAAGGAGGATTCTATGAATAAAAAAATATATATATTTACATTACCAATAATTATATTACTTACAATATTTGTAGCAATTCTTCCTATACAAATAGCATCAAATTTAAAAGAAGAAATAATTCAAAATAAAAAAGAACAAATAAAACTAATCAATGAAAAAATACAATTAATCCCAGAAATAATAAATATATCAAAAGGATATATAATAAATGATGAAGAAACTTTAAAGGATATAATAAAAATAAATATATTATCAAAGGAACAAACCTCAAATCTCATAACTACATACAATAATCATATTGAATTATTAAATATATCAATGAAATTGATAAACGATTCAAAAGAACATATCCTTCTAACCTCAAATAAAGATTTTATGAACAGTGCAACCGAAATTGAAAATTTATATAAAATGATAGAATTAAAAAGAAATGATTGTATGAAATCGTCAAACTTATTATTAAAAATATCAAATCTTCCAATATATAAGAATATTATAAAAATGGATGATATAGGCAATTATATATGTAATGATATATAGTTTAAATTGAACCAGTCATAGAAACTATGAAATCTAATATTTTTTGTCTTTTTTCTGGATCTGCCAAACGCCAATAGGCATTTACTAAACGTAAAGTTTCTGTATTATTCATAACATCTTCAAATTGAGTTTCATCTTCACAAACCTTATCCAAAGTTTCTTGATCCAAGCCCAAAGATTTCACGACATCAGGTAATTCTTTTTCCAAACCGAAAAAGAAAAAACCGACATCAACTTGTAAAACCTTTGCTATGATAAACAATCTACTGGCACTAATTCTATTAACACCATTTTCATATTTTTGAACTTGTTGAAAAGTAACCCCAATCATAGAAGCCAATTCATCTTGACTCATACGAAGCATGACACGTCTTAACTTCAATCTTTTTCCAACATAAGCATCAAGAAGATTTATATCAAGTTCGTTTAAATCTTTTTCAATTTTTTCATTATCAAATTTCAAGATAACCCCTTTAATCTTGTATTATTCAAAATAATATTATATAATATATATACAATAAAACAAATGAAAAATCAAGATAAATAGGAAGTAAAAATGACATATAATAAAGAAAATATATTTGCAAAAATAATAAGAGGAGAAGCCCCTTCAACAAAACTCTTTGAAAATGATTCTGTGATAGTAATCAAAAATCTTTATCCAAGAGCAAAAATACATTTGTTAATATTACCCAAAGGAGAATATGAATCATTTACAACATTTTCACAAAAAGCAAGTGATAAAGAAAAATTGGATTTATACGAAGCAATAAATGAAATAATAAAAGAATATAACTTAAATGAAAATGGATATCGTTTAGTAGCCAATACAGGAAACTATGGTGGACAATCAATTGAACATTTCCACATACATATTTTAGGTGGAGAAAAATTAGAAAGCTTTGGTCTATAATAATAATTATGATAAATGCAATATGGTGCCGTCTGCGGGATTCAAACCCACGGCTTCCAAATTACGAATTTGGCACTCTATCAACTGAGTTAAGACGGCTTTAATCCAAAATTGATTTAGGTTTTGCAGCATCAATATTTTTTATTGTACCTTTTAATACACCACCTTTTTCTACCACTAAATTAGCATAATTTATTTTACCTCTAACTTCACCAGATTCATAAACATAAAGAACACCTGTAACAGATAATGTTCCATCAAAGACTCCACTAATATGAGCCTCTTCTACTTCTGCAGTTCCAGTAAAACTACCCCCATAAACGATATCCAAATATTTTGCACCTGATAAATTTGCTTCCAAAGTTCCCTCTACTACTAAACTTTCACAAACATCAATTGCACCACTTAACTTAATATTTTTACCAACAATGAGTTGCTTTCCATCAGCCTTTGGCATTACATTATGTCCCTTTGAAACAGATGTGCTAAAAACAGATTTTGTTTTAGTTAAGTTATCAAGTAGTTCTTGTTTATCTTTTACTTCCATAAAACTTCTCCTATAAAAATTGATATGAAAAAAGTATACATTAAAATACAAATAATTTCAACAACTATATAAAAAAACAAAAAAGTATAAAAAAGTCTAGATTTTTAAAAAAGACATGTTATAATTAAAACGTTATCAAAAAATATATATTATTAATAATAAAAGGAGAGAGAAATGGTATCAAAAAAAGATTATATACAAGAATCAGCATATTTCATATGGTTAAATCGTGGTTGTCCAGAAAACCAAGATTTAGAAATATGGGATGAAGCAACAAAATTATATGAATTAACTCATCAAGTAGTTAGTGAAAAAAAAGCTCCTACAAAAAAAGTTGCAAAGAAAACTTCAACAAAAAAAGTTGCAAAAAAAACTGCTGTAAAAAAAGTTGTTGCAAAAAAAGTTGAAACAAAAAAAGCTCCTGCAAAAAAAGAAGTAGCAAAAAAAACTGAAACTAAAAAAGCTCCAGCTAAAAAAGTTGCTACAAAAAAAGCACCAGCAAAAAAAACTGTTGCAAAAAAAGTTGAAACAAAAAAAGTTGAAGTTGCAAAAATAATTCCTATGGTAAAAAAGGAAGAAGCAAAAACAACAACTGCTCCAAAAACAAAAATTAAAATTGTTGTTGGTGCAAAACGCTAATAAAAAACAATCTATTAAGAACACAGGTATTTTTACCTGTGTTTTTTTATATTCAAACATTCTTTACAATATTAAAAAAATATAGTATCATTGTATTAAAAATAAAGAGAGAAAATACCATGCAAAAAAAATTAAAAATATTTTTAACTACCTCATTAATGCTTATTACTTTATTTTCAATACAAAGTATGGCTCAAAAAAAACAAAAACAAACGAAAAGCACACTTACACCTGCTTGTATTGCTTGCCTTAACTTATTCTCTCCGGATACATTAACTTTCACATCTCGCGCTGACTCTTGTCCAAATATATTAGCAAGATGTATGACCTCAACTTCTACCTCACAATGTGAAGGAATAATAAATGAATGCTTTGCATATAATTGTCAAGAGGAAGGAAGTTGTGCAAATGAAACAGCAAACAGAAATTTAGCCTATGGTTGTTTAAAAGCAGAAGGAAGCATACTTCCATATAAATGTTCAAGTTATATTGCCGCCCTATCAAAAAATTATGCTGACCAAGTGAAGGCAAAAAATACAGCAAAGGAACAAGCATATCAAGCACAACTAAAACAACAACAAGCACAAATTGCAGCACAAGAAGCCGCCGCCAAACAAGCAGAGGCAGATGCAAAGGTAAAAGCAGCACAAGCCGAAGCACAAGCACAAGCTGAACTTGCAAAAATAGAAGCCGAAAATAAATTAAAATTACAACAACAAGAGGCTGAACTTGCACAAAAGGCAAAGGATGCGGAACTTGCTCGCCAACAAAAGGCTGCTGCTGATGCAAGAAATAATAAACCTAATGTAAAATACAATAACATATTGGCAGAAGTAAAAAAGGATATATCATCAGCAAAGACCTATACCACAAAAGCTTTTAATATGTTGGGTATCACAAAAACAAATGAACAACAAGCAAATGGAACATTTTTTGGTTTTCCAGCACCTATTGTTGAAGTATATGCTATTTCAATAGATGGCTCTGCAAAAAGTCAAGCCATGTTAAATGGAAGTCGTTATAAAGAAACTACCAATTTTAAATGTACAAAGGATGTAAAAGAATCTTATATAAAAAATGAACTAAACAATGCATATAATGTATTACTACAAAGCCGTGATAAACTTTCATCATCTATCACTGAACTTGAAAATTTAAATGTTGATGCTGTTGAAAGTATATCAACCGATAAAATAAATAGTTTATACGCATTACTAAATAAAGAAAATGAAACCATAAATTCATTGGAAATGGAACTTGCGGCACTAAACACTACATGTGAAACAAGATGCGCTGGCATATCATCATCCATGACCTCTTCCAGCGAATTACAATTTGATGAAAATGGACTTATTATAGAAGATAGTGGAAATGTAGATTATAAATGTGATGAATTTAATAACGAAAGCTCCTCAAATACAAACATGACCAACTTCTTAACTATGGGCAAACTAGATATACAATCTGTTGTTGGAGGCATAGGACAAAAAGTAACCGACCTTACAAAAAGAGTTTTAACTGCTGTCTTAAATACAGATAGATTATTAGAAGAATTGAATATATCTGCATCAACAGGAAGTGTAGCAGCATCAAATATGAATTACGCAGTAATAAATTCATGTACACAATACATAATGGATATTGAACAATACACTACTTGTATTAAAAATGTTATGTCATCTCAATTAAGTCTTCTTGCACAACATCAAAATTCACAAAAGACACAATATTATAACACTTTATTAAGCGAATTTGCAAAATCAATAAACACTGCACTTGATTTAGTAAATTCTGATACATATAGAGATGTTGCAAAATGCGACAATAATGATACATCATCTCCTGGTTGTGGTGCTACCTATGACGCCATGAGTGCAATGGATATGGATACTGCAAGGAAATATGCACTTAATCTTTCATCCAGATTGTCAAAGGCTGCAAATAAACATAATATACAAACAAATAATTCCACATCAGGAAGTATAAACATATTAAATGTTGATAACAACAATAATGTTACTTTCTCAGCTTATGGTGTTATATCAAATAAGGAAGTAAATTCATTTATAAAAGAATTTTGCCCTACTTATGCATCATGGACTGCAACAACATCAAATACTCCTTATGTTGGAAGTTCTATAATATTAAAAAAATCAAATGAAACAGATAGAACAATTACCCCGCAAACATTTAATGATATGTGTATAAAAAAATAAAATAAAAAATCCCCCATCAAAGGGGGATTTAAAATTTAATTATAAAGCAGAACATTGCTTTTCAACATCATTTATAAGAACTTCCATTTTAGGATTAACAAGCATCAATTCCTTAACCTTCTTAACAGCATAAATCACAGTTGCATGATCCCTACCCCCAAAATTCTTACCAATTTCAGGAAGAGATTTAGAAGTTAAATTTTTTGCAATATACATCGCAATTTGACGAGGAATTACAATTTCCTTTTGCTTTCTCTCTGAATCTATATCTGCAACTGATACCCCCCATTTTTCAGCCACAACCTTTTTAATATCATCAATTGATAAAGGTTTAGTATTAACGGCTAAAATATCCACCAAAATTTTTCTAATATTTGAAAGAGTAGGAAGCTCATTTGTTAAAATAGTATGAGCATAAATTCTATTCAAAGCCCCTTCAATTTCACGAATAGAAGATGAAATTTTACTTGCGATGAAATCACCAATTCCCGGAGCTAAATTTAAATTCAAAGCATCTGCTTTTACTTTTACAATTTGTGAACGAAGAGAAAAATCTGCAGGTTTAATATCCACAACCAAACCGCTAGAAATTCTTGATTTAATATTATCATTTAATCCATCCATCATAAATGGAGAATTATTAGAAGCAATAATGACTTGCTTACCATTTGTCATATAATCTTCAATAATATGGAATAATTCTTTTGCAGTAGATTCTTTTCCAACAATGAAATGTAAATCATCAATAATAAGAATATCAGCAGATTTGAAAGACTGTTTAAAACGATAAGTATCATTTTCCTTTAATGCTTTAATGAATGAATACATAAATTTATCCGCAGAAATATAAATAATTCTTTTATAAGGATTAATTTTTTCCATTTCATTTACAAAAGCATGAAGCAAATGAGTTTTACCAAAACCGGATGGGGAATGAATGAATAAAGGATTAAATGAAACCATATCATCATTTAAAACTCTTTGAATACTTGCAAAAGCCAATTGATTAGAAAGACCTTTTACAAAATTATCAAATGTATACTTTTGAGAAACTTTTGATCCCAAAAAATCAGATAAAACATTATCAACTTTTTCAAGATTGTGTAATTTATCTTCTTCACGCTTAATATCTCGTTCAATTACCTTTGGTTGAAAAGATTTCATTCCAACGGAAAAAACTAAATCATTTACATTTGGGTAAACTGATTGAACAGCATTTAAAATCTCTGAGAAGAAGTTCCTTTTAACCCAATCGGCAATAAAACGAGTTGGAGAAACTATATATAAAACATCAAGATCAATCTTGTCAAAACTAAGTGGCGCAATCCAAGTACTATAAGCGGAAGTACTAATACTTTTTTGAACAGTCTCCTGAATAAGTTTCCAACTTTCCATTTTAAAAGAACTCCTTCTCTTTTACCCTTTTCTCTCAAATTAAGGTTGCTCTCTTCAACCTATATTATGATGATAAATATTAAATACAATCAATCACAATACAGAGATGATATTAAAAACTAAAAACAAAAAAATAAAGGATAAAATTATTTTTTATTTCTTGACTAGATATCTATTTGACTCACAATAAAAAAAGAAAAAAATCACAATAAAAAAACATAAAAAAATGGGAAGATTCAAACGATTACACCCCTAAAAAAATTTTTAAAGATTCTAAAAAAAACTAAAAAGCTAGGTTTTCCGGCAAAGAATCGATAACATCTTACTTGTAGTTAATAAAAAAAAGTATTATAATAATAAAAAAATAATAAAAGAGGACATAAAAATGAAACATAAAATCATATACTTAGAAAACGATTTACCTTCAAATATAAAATTTACATCTCCAATTGCAATTGATACTGAAATGACTGGACTTTCTTTATTAAGAGATAGATTGTGTTTGATTCAATTAACAGATAACAAAGGAATCGTATATGTAATAAAGGTAGATCCTCCATATAATTGCCCAAATTTAAAAAAGATATTAACCGATTCCAAAATTGAAAAAATATTTCACTTTGCCCGTGCGGATGTTGCAATGATAAAAAAATGTTTTGGAATAAATACTGCTCCTATATTTTGCACAAAGATAGCATCAAAACTATCCCGCACATCAACTGATAAACATTCATTAAAGGCTTTAGTGAAAGAATTTTTTGATATTGATTTAAACAAAGATGAACAAACCTCTGATTGGGCATCAAAGAAATTAACAAAAAAACAAATAGAATATGCCGCAAATGATGTAATATACCTTCACGAAATAAAAGAAAAATTACTTGAAAAATTAAAACGTGAAAACAGAATAGAACTTGCATACAAATGTTTTGATTTCATACAAACCAGATGTGATTTAGATTTATCAGGTTGGCAAGATGAAGATATATTCCAACACTAAGGCCTCTTTTAGAGGCTTTTTTTATCTATCAAAAAGTTTTTCTAAATCTTTTAAAGATATTTTAACATAACTACGTCTTCCATGATTACACTGCCCAGAATTTTCACTTTCCTCCACCTGACGAAGAAGATTATTCATTTCATCAATAGTCAAACTTCTTCCAGCCCTAATTGAAGTATGACAAGCATATGTTTTTGCAATCATAGAGATTTTATCTTCTAATACATCAATTTTATTAAAACTTTCCACATCATCTACAATATTTTCTATTAAAGATTTTAAATTGACATCACCTAAAATAGCAGGCACTTCACGAACAATCACACTACCACTACCAAAATCATCAATATCCAATCCAAATTTCAATAAATCATCTTTCATATCAAGTAAAACAAAAGCTTTCTTTTCCCCCAATTCAATAATCTCAGGAATAAGCATAATTTGCCTTTTAATACCACCACTTAAAAATTCTTTTTTAATTTTTTCATAGACTATTCGCTCATGACATGCATGTTGATCCACAATAACAATACCATCTTCCACTTGTGAAATAATATAAGTATTATGAACTTGCCCTCTTGCCACACCCAAAGGTAAAGACTCCATTTCAACAAATTTATCATTATTATCAATATTTATAGTCTGAGAATTAACTGATAATGAAGATATTTCATTTAAGAATGTTTTTTGATGAGTATCATTTACAAAGGCATTATTATTTTTTTGAGAAAACTCAAACTTTTCTTCTTTAACTTCATTAAATTTATTACTATTTAACATACCAATATTAAAAGATTTTTCCACATCAATGACATCAACATTAACATTTGCATTGGAAAGATATGAACGAATAAGAGAAACAATAGCCCCCCTAACATCTGCTTGATTTTTAAATCTGATTTCAGCCTTTTGAGGATGAACATTCACATCAATATCACTAAGAGGAATATCAATCCACAATGCACATACGGGAAACTTTCCTTTTTCAATTACATCCATATAACCAGCTTTTAATGAACCAAACAATAATTTATCTTTCAAAGCTCTACCATTAACATAAAAATATTGATTAGAAGAAGTAGCCATATTATAAGTAGGTCTACTAATAAAGCCAGAAATTTTCAAATCATGCTTTACTGCATCAATTTCAATTAAATTATCTTTACAATTTTTACCTAAAACATCACAAACACGATTCAAGCGAGAAGTCTTATTAAACTTCAAAGTATCATTTAAAAAAAATGACTTATCATTATGACAAAGAGCGATTCGCTCCACCACATCAATTATAGCGGACATTTCACTTCTATCACTTTTTAAAAAAGCCATTCTTGCAGGCACATTATAAAATAAATCCATCACCTCAATTTTGGTGCCAATTACAAAGGAAGCAGGCACAATTTTTTTAACCACTCCACCTTCAATATGCAAAGCCCAAGATTCCTTACCATTATTAGTTGTAATAATCATTTTTGAAACAGAAGCGATGGAAGGCAAAGCCTCACCTCTAAAACCAAGGAAATTTATATTACTTAAATCATCGGTAGGAAGTTTTGATGTAGCATGACGAAGAATACAAAGCTCTAAATCTTCACGGCTCATTCCCTTACCATCATCACAAACACAAATATATGACTTACCAGCATTTCTAACATTTATTTGAATTTTATTTGCACCAGCATCTAATGCATTTTCAATTAACTCTTTTACAACAGATGAAGGTCTCTCAATAACCTCACCTGCGGCTATTTGATTGATAAGATTTTGTGATAAAACTCTAATTTCCATAATCTTCCTAATTACACATTAAACAAGAAATGAAAGATATCGCCATCTTGAACTATATATTCTTTACCTTCTGTTCTTAATTTACCATTATCTCTTGCTCCCACTTCCCCACCAAACTTCACATAATCATCAAAGGAAATAGCTTCAGCTCTAATAAATCCTTTTTGAAAATCAGAATGTATCACACCCGCAGCTTCAGGAGCCTTTGCCCCATTAAATATAGTCCAAGCATGAGCCTCCTTTGGACCAATTGTAAAAAAGGTAATAAGATTTAAAAGTTTATAACCTTCTTTAATTATTTTGGAAAGTCCAGTTTCACTTATACCCAAGGTTTCCAAAAACTCTTTTTTTTCATTATCATTATTAAGTGAAGCAATTTCTTGTTCAATTTTGGCGGAAATAATTGTTGCTACATTTCCTTCTTTTTTTGCATATTCAAAAACGAGATTTGAAAATTGATTTCCAGAACTTGCGCTTTCTTCATCCACATTACAAACATAAAGCACAGGTTTAGATGTTAAAAGTTGAAGCATATTAAACACACGCAACTTTTCACTATCTTTTTTATCAGGCTTAACCGATAAAGCAGGTTTACCATCTTCAAGTTGTTTTAAAACTAACTTTACCATTTCACACATCAAAGAAGCTTCTTTATCACCACTTTTGGATTTTTTTTCAAGCAAAGGTAATCTTTTTTGAAGAGATTCCATATCGGAAAGTAAAAGTTCAGTATTTATAATTTTAATATCACGAAGAGGGTTTACATCATTTTCCACATGAATAATATTTGAATTTTCAAAACATCTTACAACATGAATGATAGCATCTACCTCACGAATATTTGCTAAGAATTGATTACCAAGCCCTTCTCCTTTGCTTGCCCCTTTAACAAGACCCGCTATATCAACAAATTCCAATTTAGTAGGGATAATTTCTTTTGATTTTGCAATTTGAGCCAATTGCACCAACCTATCATCTGGAACTGAGACTATTCCGGCATTTGGTTCAATGGTACAAAAAGGATAATTTGCACATTCTGCTTGAATGGTTTGAGTTAACGCATTAAACAAAGTAGATTTTCCAACATTTGGAAGACCAACAATTCCACATTTAAGACCCATAATAATTTCCTATTGTTTATTTTAAAACATACTCTATAATAATAGAAAAATTAAATCAATAACAAAAGAAGGAAAAAATGAATATTATAGAAACACAGCCGACAATCCATACAAAAACTTCATCACAAACAACCGAAGATGTTCCCCCCGCGTTATATAAAGAATTAAAAGAACAAATACAAAATAAATACTCATTAACCGATTCCCAAACTCAATTACTTATAAATAATGCTATAAATAAGTGGGAAAATTTATATAAAATGAATCCCGATAAACTTAAACATATAATTGGGAAAGAAACTATCACAAAAACCGATTTATATATATTCTTATTAGAAAATAATCGTAATATATTTTACTAGCATTTTAAAAAAAACTTGTTTATAATATAAAAGGTTTAACAATAATATAAGGAGAGTCAAATGGTATCCACTCAAAAAACAACTAAAAAGCCTGCACCAAAGGCAACAAAAACATTAACATTAAAAACAGCTGAACCAAAACAAATAACAAAAAAAGGTTTATTAAACTTTTTATTTTCCTTTAACGGACATATATCAAAGGAATTGTTCCTAGGTTCAACTTTCATCTTATTTCTTTTAATTACAGTATTAGATATGCTATTATCTGCATTTTCATATTATGTAATGCCTAACTATTATATTGAAATGGCAAATTTCATTATAAAAACAATTTTATTCATAATGCTTCTTTCAATTGGATATAAAAGAGCACATTCTTTGGGTATAAGTGGTTTTTATTCCATAATTGGAACAGCATTATTCAAACCATATTTTGCATTATATGCACCAAAAAATGATGCTGCAAACGATAATGCTTATGCACCAAAATTTGAAAAGATGAAGAAAATAGGAAGTTTCTTCAATAAAACAATGGGAAGACAAATACTATATATTGCAATAATTGGTTCAATTTCAATATTATCAGTTGGTGCAACTTATTTATTATCTACTACCCCATCAACAAAGGAATCTTTACCATACATAATAACATTTATAATTGGTTTAACTGGTTTCAATTTACTTCAAGTATTATTATTACAAAGTAAATTTACAGAAAAATTCTATACACCAATTGTAAAAGTTTTATCATTCATTGGATATACAATATCAGTAATTGGTGTTACAATAATGATTTATACAACCTATATATTCCTTGCTTTATTACAAGCAATGGCTGCAAATCCAATGATGTAATAAGATTGATATAGATAAAAGAAAGGCTTTGAATTACCAAAGCCTTTTTTATTGCAGTATTTTTTTTTTATGATATTATAAAACATATAAAAATAATGAAGGAAAAGTATATGAATAAAACTAGCATTCCATTAAATATAATATTAATTTTTTTAATACTTTATATATTAAAGGCCACTCAAAACATAATTCTACCATTTGTGGTTGCACTTTTTTTATGGGCTTTAATTTATATACTTGATGGGACATATAGGGATTTATTTATAAAAAAACTAAAATTACCTAATTGGACAAGATTTCTTTCCAAGATATTATCTATAATAACAATTACAGGAATAATATATTTCATAGTCGTTGGAATAAAAAGCAATATTGGAAATGTATCGGAAACTTTTTCAAAATACCAACAAAACATAGGTGGAATAATAAATCGCTTTACAACATATTTAAATTTAAAACCAATTAATACTACGGAATTATTGCAAGAGGTCAATATACCAAAATTGATAAATTCTGTTGTGCAAAATTTTGCTTCATTTTTAAGTAGCACAACTATGGTTCTCCTTTATGTAATATTTTTAATATTGGAAGAAAAAAGTATCATAAAAAAACTACCTTTATTATTTAAGGATAAAAAAAATTTAGCAAAGGTAAACGACGTTGCACAAAAAATCTTTTCAAAGATAAGAATTTATATACTTGTAAAATTTTATATGAGTCTATTAACAGCTATTATATCATATATAGGAATGATAAGTGTTAATTTAGATTTTGCATTATTCTGGGCTATTTTGATATTTTTATTGAATTTCATACCAAACATAGGATCCATAATATCAACAGCATTTCCAATGCTTTTTTCATTATTGCAATATAATGATACATTTCTTCCATTTATGGTTGTTTCAATTGTAATAATTTCTGCACAATTGATAATAGGAAATTTCTTAGATCCAAAATTAACTGGTTCAACATTGAATTTAAGTCCTGTAATACTAATATTATCTCTTGTTATATGGGGCTATATTTGGGGAATAATAGGAATGTTCCTATCAGTTCCTTTAATGATAATTTTGATAATAATATTAAATGAAATACCAAAGACAAAAAAATTGGCAATAATTCTTGCTGAAGATGGTGAAACTTTATAAAGAGGTAAAAATGAAAAAAATACTATTTTTGTTTTTATTAAGCATGACAATATATGGTTGCACATGTAAATGTAAATATAATGAATACTTACCTGAAAACAATCCTTTGATAATACCACAAGATTTACAACCAAAAGCATAACTATGACAAATACAAAGGAACAAAAAGCAACCCCAATGATGCTTCAATATTTGGAGGTAAAAGAAAAACATAAAGATTACCTTCTTATGTATCGTATGGGTGATTTTTATGAATTATTTTTTGATGACGCAATAATAGCATCAAAGGCTTTGGATATAGCCCTTACTCATAGAGGGACTTATATGGGAAATCCTGTTCCAATGTGTGGAGTTCCACATCATGCATTTAGTTCCTATATGCCAAAATTGATAAAACAAGGATATAAGGTTGCAATATGCGATCAAACGGAAACTCCGGAACAGGCACGTCAACGTGCAGGAAATAAAGCTGTAATAAAAAGGGAAGTTTCAAGAATAATAACTGCTGGCACCTTAACAGAAGATAATTTATTAAATAGTTCATTCAACAATTATCTATGTAGTATAAATTTCAAAGGAAACCTTAATCCAACAATATCAATTGCTATAACTGATATTTCAACAGGTGAATTTAACATACAATCCTGGACTGAAAATGCTTTAAATGAATTACAATCATTTTTGCTTATAAAAAATCCATCTGAAATAATCATATCACAAGATTGTTTTCAATCACATATTTTTGAAAAAGTATTGAATGAATTCAAAAGTAAATTAGTTATAAAGGGTAATACATTTTTTGACACATTAAATGCAACAAAATCAATATGCGATTTATATAAAATATCAAATATAAATGCAATGGGAGATTTAACTGATCTTGAAATATCTTGTTGTGGAGCGATATTAAATTATATAACCCTAACACAAATAGGAAATATTCCAACATTACAATTTCCACGAAAGGAAAATAAAAGTAATTACTTACAAATTGATGCTTTTTCAATAAGAAATCTTGAAATATTTGAAAATATAAATAACGAAAATATCAAAAATTCAAGTTTATTTGAAATACTGGATAAAACACAAACATCAATGGGAAGAAGATTATTAAGAAAAATTTTATCTACCCCACTTGCAAATTCAACTGAAATAAACAATCGTTTAAATATAATTGAATTTTTAACGGAAAACTCAAATCTAATTTATGAAATAAGAAATAATCTATCACTTATTTCGGATATTGAAAGAATATTAAGTCGTCTTACATTAAATCGTGCAGGACCAAAGGATTTACAAAATATTGCTTTAACCTTACGCACTTCAACAATTTTAAAAAATTTATTGGAAGAAAGTTTAAAAAATGCAATTACAAATCCACTTTCAACAATAATAAATGGATTAATGGATTTTAAACCTCTCATAACAAAAATTGAAAATGCAATAATTGAGGATGCCCCTTTAACTATAAAGGAAAGTGGATACATAAAATCCACTTATCATCCAACTCTTGAAGAATATAAAAACATTCAACAAAACACGAAACAAATAATATTGGACTTACAAACAAAATATGCATTTGATACGGGCATATCAAACCTTAAAATAAAATATAATAATATCGTTGGATATTTTATAGAAGTTCCAATAAAACAAGCTTCTCAATTAATGAGTGATTCTAATTTCAAACATAGGCAAACTTTGGTAAATGGGGTAAGATTTACCACCGATGAATTAACTGAAATAGAACAAAAAATTCTTCTTGCCAATGAAAAATATGAAGCATTAGAAGAATCCTTATTTAAACAACTCTGTGATGAAATACTAACACAAACCGAAAAAATAAATATTTTCGCGCAAAGCATTTCACAACTTGATGTATTTACAAATCTATCACTAATTGCTTTGGAAAATGATTATACAAAACCAATCATTGATGATACAGATTCGTTTAAAATTGAAGAAGGTCGTCACCCTATTGTTGAATATAATTTAAAACAACAAAACATAACATTCATACCTAATGATTGTATTTTAGAAAATAAAGAAGATACAAGCAAATTATGGATATTAACTGGTCCTAATATGGCTGGAAAATCTACATTTTTAAGACAAAATGCTTTAATAATAATTATGGCACAAATTGGTTCATTTGTTCCGGCAAAATATGCGCATATTGGTATAGTAAATAAAATATTTAGTCGTGTTGGTGCAGCGGATAACTTAGCTCGCGGACAATCAACTTTTATGGTTGAGATGAGTGAAACCGCCACTATATTAAACCAAGCTGATGACAAATCATTTGTAATTTTAGATGAAATAGGAAGAGGCACCGCCACATTTGATGGACTATCCATTGCTTGGGCAGTATTAGAATATTTAAATAATATAACAAGATGTAGAGGTCTTTTCGCAACTCATTACCATGAATTAACGGAAAGTATTTCAAAATTATCTAATGTAAGCGCCCACACCATGCAAATCACAGATTATGAAGGAGATGTAATTTTCTTACATAAGGTTGCTCCAGGTATTGCAGATAAATCATATGGTATACATGTTGCAAAATTAGCTGGAATACCAAATTCCGTAATCCAAAGGGCAAGTCAAATTTTATCATCTTTTGAAAATGATGAAACAATGAAAAAAACAAAAAAAATAGTAAAATCTATAAACGAAACGGATTTATTTTCATATCAAACACCACCTCCTCAAATATCAAAACAAACAAGTCTTATAGAGGAAAAATTAAAACAAATCAATCCAGATGAGCTAACACCAAAATCGGCACTTGAACTATTATATGAAATAAAAACTTTATTAAATTAAAATGTTAAATGGATTCTTAAATATAAATAAAGAAAGCGGTATGACATCAAATGATGTAATATACCAAATAAAAAAAATATTTTATCCAATGAAAATCAAAATTGGTCATACTGGGACATTGGATCCTATGGCAACCGGTGTATTACCAATTGCCCTTGGCGAAGCAACAAAAACAATACAATTTCAAATGGAAGGAAAAAAGATTTATGAATTTAATGTAAAATTCGGGACTTCCACCACAACTGACGATAAAAAAGGAGAAATCATAAAAACTTCACCTTTGATTCCAACATTAAAACAAATAAACGATATCTTACCTAATTTTATAGGAGAAATAGAACAAACACCACCTAAATATTCTGCAATAAAAATAAACGGGAATAGAGCATATAAACTTGCCCGTGAAGGAAAAGATTTCGAAATTTCTCCCCGAAAAAATTATATACATTCTTTAAAATTAATAAAACAAATAAATGATAAGGAATTTCAATTTGAAGTATGCGCAAACAAAGGTTTTTATGTAAGATCTCTTGGTCGTGATATTGGATTATATTTAAATACTTGCTCCCATATAACTTATTTAAATCGCATAAGAAACGGGAATTTTGATATAAAAGAATCAATAACACTTGACAAATTAAGAAAAAAGATGGAAAATAATGAAAAATCGTTGGATGTGCGGGAATGTATTGGCGATTTATTGCTACCTATATCTTACGGGCTAAACGACATCTTGGTCTTAGATATAACAAAGGAGCAATGTGAAAAATTAAGAAATGGTATAAACTTACCGACAAAAATTTTTCAAAATATAAGGGAAAATTCCTTTTATCAAGTCCATTACAATTCTACTCTTCAAGCGATAGTTAAATCAACCAATAACTATTTAAAGATAATAAGAATATTTAACTTATGAAAGGAATAAAAAATGTCTATAACAAAAGAAAAAAAATCATCTATAATAAAGGATTTTAAAGTAAGTGCAAACGACACTGGTTCAAGTGAAGTTCAAATTGCAATTTTAACTGAAAGAATAAACAATTTAACTGAACATTTTAAAACAAATAAAAAAGATAATGGTTCAAAACTTGGTTTAACCAAAATGGTAAACAACAGAAAAAAATTATTAAGTTATTTGAAAAAAACAAATCCATCATCTTATGAAGATTTAATAAAGAAATTAAATTTAAGAAAATAATAATTATGGGAAGGTTTTACTTCCCATAACTTAAAAAATAATATATAATTATACTTTAAAGGGAAGGAAAAGTCAGAATATAGAATCCAATAAAAGAAAATAACTTGGATTGTATTTTCTGACTACAACAGTCGCTTTCCATCCCTTAATATAAAAAAGAAAGGAAACAAATATGACTGAAAATATGTTTAATATAGTTGAAAAAGAAATAATGTGGGAAGGAAAAAAACTCACTTTACAAACTGGAAAAATTGCACGCCAAGCAACCGGTGCGGTAATGGCAACATATGGTGAAACAATGGTGCTTGCCACTGTTGTGGGAGCAAAACAAGTAAATGAAGATCAAGATTTCTTTCCTCTTACAGTAAATTATCAAGAAAAATTTGCATCTAGTGGAAAAATACCTGGTTCATTTAATCGTCGCGAGGGAAGACCATCTGTTCACGAAACATTGATATCCCGTTTAATTGACCGCCCTATTCGTCCACTTTTCCCAAAAACATTCAAAAACGAAGTTCAAGTAATTGCAACCGTATTTAACTATGATAAAGAAAATAACCCTGATATAGTCGCAATGATAGCATCTTCTGCTGCATTATCAATATCAGGCATTCCATTCATGGGACCTATAGGTTCTGCAAGGGTTGCATATATTGATGACAAATATGTTATAAATCCAACATTAAAACAAATGAAAGATTCCAAACTTGATTTAGTAGTTGCCGGAACCAATGAAGGTGTTTTAATGGTTGAATCAGAGGCAAACGAATTAACCGAAGAAATCATGTTAGGTGCCGTTGAAGCAGGTTTTAAATCATTCCAACCAATAATAAATTTAATAAAAGAAATGGATAAAGAAGTTGGCAAAGAAAAATGGGAAATTCCAGCTTTACCTGAACAATACGACATATTAATGGAAAAAATGAAAAAAGAAATAGGTGATGAATTAAAACAAGCCTATAAAATAAAAGCAAAACATGAAAGAGCTGATAAAATAACTGAAATAAGGGAAAATTTCATTGCAACTATTGATGAAGAAGATGAAGCATCTATAAAAATCGCTCCATCAGTATTTTCTGATTTAGAAGCAGAAATCATGAGAACTGCTGTATTAAAAGGTGCACCAAGAATTGATGGAAGAGATAATAAAACCATTCGTCCAATTAAATGCGAAGTAGGTATACTTGGAAGAAATCATGGATCCGCATTATTCACACGTGGTGAAACACAAGCATTGGTTTCCGCAACTATAGGTATAAAGGATGATGAACAACTTGAAGATGATTTAAATGGAATAAGAGGAGAAAGATTCCTATTACACTATAATTTCCCACCATATTCTGTTGGTGAAACTGGCAAATTGGGCTCTCCTGGACGTAGAGAAATAGGTCATGGAAAATTGGCATGGCGCGCAAATCATGCAATGATACCAAGTGAATCCGAATTTCCATATACAATAAGAGTTGTATCAGATATAACAGAATCAAATGGTTCATCTTCCATGGCTACAACTTGTGGAGCAAGTTTGGCAATGATGGATGCTGGTATTCCAGTAAAGGCTCCAGTTGCAGGTATTGCAATGGGCTTAATAAAGGAAGGTGATCAATTTGCAATACTATCCGATATTATGGGGGATGAAGATCATTTGGGAGATATGGATTTCAAAGTTGCTGGAACCAAAAACGGCATAACTGCTCTACAAATGGATATAAAAATAACTTCCATAACCTTTGAAATAATGAAACAAGCCTTATCCCAAGCACATGAAGGACGCAACCATATTTTATTTAAAATGGCTGAGGCAATTTCAGAACCAAGAAAGGAATTATCTCCTTATGCACCAAAGGTTGTTGAAATGCAAATAAGCACTAAAAAGATTCGTGATGTAATTGGAAGTGGTGGAAATGTAATAAGAAGTATTTGTGAAAAATCAAATACAAAAATTGAAATAGAAGACTCAGGCCTTGTAAAAATTGCCGGTTCATCACAAGAAGAAATTCAAACTGCAATTGATATAATAAATGAAATCTGTATTGAACCAGTTGTTGGTGAAATTTACGATGGCGTTGTATCAAAAATAATGGATTTTGGTGCTGTTGTAACATTTTTAGGTAATAATGATGGTATGGTTCATATAAGTGAAATCCAAAATAAAAAAGTAAAAAAAGTTGAAGATGTCCTAAAAATTGGTGATAAAGTAAGAGTTCTTCTTACCGAAGTAAAAGATGGTAAAAACAGACTTTCAATAAAACAAGCAAAAAATATTGAAAATCCTGAACCTATAGAAGAAACCCCATCAATTGATGAAACTAATTCAAAAGAAAAAACAAAGGAAGCAACCTCACAAAAAACTTCTTCTAAAAAAGAAAAGACATCATCAATAAAAACAAAATCAACTATAAAAGAGGAAACAAAGGGGGAATAATCTACCCCCTTTTTCATAAAAATGAATATAGGTATTTTTGATAGTGGTCTCGGCGGTCTAATAATAACAAAATCTTTAATAAAGGCAATGCCACAATATAATTTTTGTTATTTGGGTGACACTAAATATGTTCCTTATGGAAACCGCTCAAAGGAAGTTGTATACGACTTAACAAAACGTTGTATAGATTATCTATTCAATGAAAAAGATTGTAAATTGATAATAATTGCTTGTAATACCGCAACTATTGCAAGTTTAAGAAAATTACAACAAGAATACCTCCCTAGCCATTACAATGACAGACGAATTTTAGGTGTAATAATACCAACTCTTGAAACAATAATTGAACGCCAATATAATAAAATAGGTTTATTTGCAACAAATGGCACAATAAATTCAAATGTTTATGATGAGGAATTAAAAAAACTAAATCCAAACATAAAATTATATAGCCAAGCCACCCCTCTTTTAGTTCCACTAATAGAAAATAACGGGGATAAATATACCACACCTATTATAAAGGATTATATAAGCAATCTAAATAAAGATATAGAAGCCATAATTTTGGGTTGCACTCACTATCCTCATTACAAAAAACAAATAAAAGATGAAGCGGAAAAATTATTTAATCATAAAGTTGATATCATTTCCCAAGATGAAATAATTCCAGAAAAAACAATGACATATTTAAACAATCACCCTGAAATTGATGCTTGTCTATCAAAAGAATCAAAACATATATTTGAATTAACCGATATAACAAAAAGTTATATTGAACAAGCAACAAATATGTTTCAACACGAAATAAATATAAAAAAAATTGATTTATAACCTTGTAAAATTGAAAAGAATTACTATCTATAAAATATGCTAAATGAAATTTTAACAAAACTTGCAATAAAAATAATAAAATTTTATCAAAGATATATTTCACCTTTCATAGGGGGCAGATATAGATGTAGATATTTTCCAAGATGCTCGGATTATTCTATTGAAGTTTTAAAAACATTTGGTATATTAAAAGGAAGTTATTTAACGATAAAAAGAATATTAAAATGTAATCCATTATTCAAAGGTGGTCTTGATCTACCTCCCATAAAAGATAAAAGGAGTCAAAATGGAAAAAAATATAACACCAAATAATCAATTAAAAAAGCCAAGTTTTTTCAAAACATTCCTATATGTATTCTCAATATTTTTAATATTGCAAATGTTATTTGGTAAAAAAGAAAATACCTCTTCTACCACACAAGCAATACAAATAAATGAAACAGAACAAATTGAACGCAACCTAATTCCATTTGAAACAAAATCATTAAAAGGAAACTTCAATACTATTGGATTACGCTTAGATGATATAATACTCACTCAATACAAACAAACTATACAAAAGGATTCACCAAATGTTGAATTATTGAAATATATAGAAGATTCAACAAAAACAGAAGAAAAATCATCTTATATAGAATTAGGTTTTCTAACCAACACAACCGATAAAGATATAATTCCAAACAATAAAACAAAATGGAACATAGAAAATAAAACAAACAATTCCATAACTCTATCTTGGACTAACAAAGATAAAGTTAAATTTATAAGGAATTTAAGTTTTGATGAAAATTATATGTTAACCATAAATGAAAAAGTAATAAATAATTCTAATAAAGACTTAAATATCTTCCCTTATGGAAGGATAGTATACGCCCATAATACATTAACTCCCCCTACATCATCTCACACTGGATTTACAGGTTTCTTAAATAAAAGTTTAGAAGAATATAACTATGCTAAAATATCAAAGGAAAAAAATAAAGATTTCAATAACACTAATGGCTGGTTTGGTTTTACAAGCGATTATTTTATGACTATTTTAATTCCAGAACAAAATAGTAATTTCAATGCAAGAATTTTACAATTGGGAACAAATGAATTACCAAATATAAAAACTCCATCACCATATAAACAATACCAAGCAGATTATGTTTCCGATGAAATACAATTAAAAAAAGGAGAAACGAAAGAAATCACTACCCATGTATATATAGGAGCAAAACAATCAAATATAATTGCTCAATATGAAAAAGAATTTTCAATTCCAAAATTTGAATTGGTAATTGACTACGGATATTTTTATATATTATCAAAACCATTCACACAAATACTAAAATGGTTCTATGCTATTACCGGCAATTTTGGAATAGCGATAATATTATTTACAATATTGATAAGAGCTCTTTTATTTCCAATTGCCCAAAAATCATTTAAAAGCATGGAAAAAATGAAAAAGATACAACCAGAAATGAAACGTATACAAACACTTTATGCAAATGATAAACAAAGAATGAATATAGAATTGGCAATGCTTTATAAAAGAAGTGGAATAAACCCACTTTCTGGATGCCTACCATTATTATTACAAATACCGGTATTTTTCGCATTATATAAATCATTAGTCATATCAATAGAAATGAGACAAGCCCCATTTTTCGGCTGGATAAAGGATTTATCCGTAGCAGATCCGACAAGCATCTTTAATTTATTTGGTCTACTACCATATGAACCATATTCATGGCTTCCACATTTAGGAATCCTACCAATCATAATGGGATTAACAATGTATATACAACAAATGATGCAACCAAATATGTCGCTTGACCCTACCCAAGCAAAGATAATGAAATTTTTACCAATACTATTTACAATAATGTTTGCGGGACTTCCAAGCGGACTTGTATTGTATTGGAGTGTTAATAATATATTAAGTATAATACAACAAAGATTTATAAAATAGGTTTACTATGAAACTAAAAGATTTTTATAAAACAAAACCAATATTCATAGGAAGTTTTCCTTCCATAATGGAAATACCCTATTCCAATCAAAACGAAATTGCATTCATAGGTCGTTCCAACGTTGGGAAATCTTCATTAATAAATGCAATATTTAATGCCCCTAATTTAGCAAAAACTTCATCAACACCTGGTCGCACTCAAACACTAAATTTTTTTAATATGCAAGATAAAATAATGGTTGTTGATTTACCAGGTTATGGTTTTGCCAAAGCTCCAAAGGATCTAGTAAAAAAATGGAACGAAAATGTTAATACATATTTAAAAGGACGTTCTCAATTAAGAAGAGTCTTTTTGTTAATAGATTCACGCCAAGGTATAAAAGATATTGATATAACAATGATGAATATGTTGGACGACACGGCTGTAAATTATCAAATAATACTAACAAAAACCGATAAACTAACACAAACTGAAATTGAAAAAATAAAAACATCTACCGAAAAAATATATACCCAACACCCAGCGATGCACCCAATAATCATAGCAACAAGTAGCACAAACGGTGCTGGTTTAGATGAAATCAGGGGTGAAATTTTTGATTTAATTAAATAGTTTTAGATTTCATAAAATCCCTAAACCTACTTAATTTATTATTATTAGTTTCATTTAATGCTGATGAAGTAATATTATCAATTACCTTATCATCTAATAATAATTTTTTATATAAGAGTTTAATTTTAAATTCTTTATCATTTAAATGATGAATTGAATACATGTAATTTTTTAAATTACTCTTAAAAAGATTGAAAGAGTTTTCATTAAAAACCTTTTTTGATAGGAAATTAACTAATTTATTATCTTCTTTATCCAAAATTTTACCCAAACCTCTTAAAGAAAAAAAGTTAGAACTATTATTAAATTTATCAAACAAAGGTATATAACCTAAATCACTCAAAGCTTCTTTTAAAAGACAAGATTGAGAAATAGTATACAAATTGACTTTTTTCATTTTTATTCCCTATAAATTTATTTTGTATAAATATAATATAATAGAAAAAAAAGTCAATAAAAATTAAAAAGCTTCTAACATCTTTTTACCAATGGAAGAATTATGCAATAATGATAAATTATCCTTATCATCAATATCAATTAACTTTCCATCAACAAGAGCGACTCTCCTATCCATTTTTTTTGCTAAAATAGGATTATGAGTAGCAATAAAAGCAGTCATATTATCACGTTTCACTCTATTTAAAAGATTTTCAAAAACCATTTCTGAATTATAAGGATCAAGATTACCCGTTGGTTCATCAGCCAACAATAACATAGGAGAATTTGCCAAAGATCTTGCAATAGCTACTCTTTGTTGTTCACCACCGGAAAGTTCTGCAGGTCTATGATGCAATCTATTTACTAAACCCATTTTATCCAAATGTAAAGAAGCAATATCAAAAGCATCTTTTTTACTTTTACCACTAATTAACAAAGGCAACATAACATTTTCCACGGCGGAAAAATCGGGAAATAAATTATGTTGTTGATAAACAAAACCAATTTTTTGCAATCGTAATTTTGTTTTTTGATTATCATTCAATTTTTTTGTATTTTGAGAATCAATAATCACATCACCACTATTTGCTTTATCAAGCAAACCTGAAATATAAAGTAAAGTAGATTTTCCAGTTCCCGATGGACCAATAAGAGCTACAATCTCACCCTTTTTAATTGAAAAAGAAGCATTATCAAGAATCACGATTTTTGAACTACCTTGCTTAAAAACTTTACAAATATTTTTTAATTCCAATACATTATTCATCATTCATACCTTAATACATCAATAGGTTCTTGCTTAGATGCTTTTCTAGAAGGATAAAGTGTGGCTAAAAATGCAATTGTTAAAGACATAATAACAACCCATAACACCTCACTATATTCCACTTTTGAAGGAAGTTCGGATAAAAAATATACATCATCTGGAAATAATTTTGTTCCGGTTAAATTTTGGAAAAATTGCCTTACTGCTTCAATATTGAAACTAATTACTAATCCCAACATTACCCCCAAAAAAGTTCCCGCTACACCTATTAAACTGCCTGCAATGAAAAAGATTCGCATAACACTTTTCTTTGATGCTCCCAAAGTCCTAAATACAGCAATATCATGAGATTTATCTTTAACTAACATCACAAGACTAGAAATAATATTAAATGAAGCAACCAAGATGATAAGTGTCAAAATCAAAAACATAACATTTCTTTCAACATTTAAAGCTGAAACGAAAGAAGAATTCACATCTTGCCAAGAATACACCCTAAACATTGGACCAAATACTTTATCCAATCTTTTCTTAAAAGCAATGGCCTCATCTGGATTATTAAGGAATAATTCAATATGAGTAACCCTATCTTCCATATTAAAAAATAATTGAGCATCATCAAGTTTCATAAATACAAAACCCGAATCATACATTGACATACCAGTATTAAATACAGCCCCTACTCTATACGCCTTAATTCTAGGCATAGTTCCAAAAGCGGTCACATTACCGGTTGCGGTTGCCAAAGTGATTTCATCACCTATATCCACACCTAATTTATTTGCCAATTGATAACCAATTAACAAATCACCATCTTCAAGTATAGGGAATTCATCTCCTTCCATATTAAGTCCATAAACACTCTTAAACACTGGAGACAATTTTTTAATATCATTGAAATCAATAGCCCTTAACATAGATCCCAAAGTTTCACCATTAGAGGCAAGCATAACTTGTTCTTCAATTATAGGGATAACAAAATCTCTATTTTTAATGGAATTTGAAAAATCACTATCAACAATATCCGTAACAATTTTATCTGCATTATCAATTTCTTTACTAAATGAAGAAGCAATAGTAATATGACCATTCATACCCAAAATTTTTGCCATCATTTCTTCACGAAAACCATTCATGACCGACATAACGATGATGAGTGTAGCCACACCCAAAGTTATACCAATCAATGAAAGCCAAGTAATAACGGAAATGAAACCATCTTTTCTTTTTGATTTTAAATAACGCCATGCAACCAAAAATTCAAAATATCTAATAAACATAACTTTTTCCGCTATTTTTCAAGAGGTTTAACTATTTTAATGATTCTAGGACTTATCAACACAACCAATTCAGCATTAGGAGGTATGATAGTTTCCTTACCTTCCACAAAATATTGTGTTGGAATACCGATTATTAAGATATTATCCCCCAACCTACTAGGGATAGTATATTTAGCAATATCACCATTAGAAGTTCGCAATACAATTGTGGAATCAATTTTACCAACATTTTTATCATTAGGATAGAATTGAGCCTGAGTCAAAATATTAAGATCAGTTTCCAATCTGACTTCTCTACCACAACGACCTATATCAAACCTACCTTGCCATCTATCAGGAGTAATAAATGTTCCACTTGAAACCAAAACAACATTGGATTGAGGTTTCAAAAATTCATATAAACTATCTCTATTAAAATTAGAAGACACCACCAAAGCCCTACCAATAAGTCCCTTTTGAGAAAGTTTAATTGAACCAGGATTAAACGCTTCTAAAATATTCATCCACACAATAGATTGATTTAAAGATTTAGGATACACACGATATACATCTATATCAAAAGCAAGTAAATAATTTTCCAAAGAGAATTTATTTACAATATTTCTGACTTTTTCCTCAACCACGACATCACCTTGAAAGATGATGATTTTATCTTGCCAATCAATTACAATATCATCAATATCCGCACCACGCAAAGCATCTTCCATTGCCAATATGACATCTGTTGATAAAGGCACATGAAGATTCCACTTAGCATACCTACGAAGAGTGATTCGTTTAATTCTATTATCATAAGAATAATACACATTACCAAGGGAGGTTATTAAATCTACAACCTTTGTCAAATCACCATTGATTTCCTTTTGAGAAAGCTTTTTATAGAAGACATCAGTTGCATAAACTTGTATTCCAGTATTTTTAAGAAGTATTCGTAATATTTCATCAACAGGTTTATTTTCAAATGATAAATTTTCCACATTTAACAAAGGAAGAGGATCACCCTTATCAACTCTTTCTAAATAAAAATCCCTACGCTTAAAAGGTTGTGTAGAAATAATAGATTGAGATTCCCAATCCACTTCACAACGAAGAGGAGTTTCCAAATTAAATTTTTCTACATTTTCCAATGTTCGTGATGGAGTTTTATCAAACACAGGAACAAAATCATTAACCTTTATATCATAAGAGGAATTATCCACCACAATAGGAAGATTATTGATAAGTTCCAAACCCGTAGAGCATGAAGCAAAAAATAAAAAACCTATAAAATAAAAAAACTTAAAAAATCTCATTTATACCTCTTATATAAACAATATACAATGTATTTTGAATAAATACCAGTTAAAAATTACTCATCTATTACCTTATAATCTTTTTTTTCACTTTCACCAATATTATTATCCATTGGCATAACAATTTCACTATCCCTTTGTTTTTTATAAAAATCCATAAGAGAGATTAACTCTTCCCTACCATTTTTAAAATAAAGAGTAATAATTTCATCACTTTTTGATGATAAAATCTTATTTCCTTGGGATAAAAGATAATCAATCACATCAATTATAAAACCATAATAATGATAATTTTCCAAGGATACATTTTTAAACAAACTAATTGCCGACATAATCTCACGTGATTGAGAAAGGAAATTATGCACCCTTAAAAAATTTTGAATATCCCAATCCTTATCAGATTTTATATCAATATTATTTATATCAACTTCTTTTTGATTCGATTTAATATCCTCTTCAATATTAACTTTCACTTCATCTTTTTGATTAGAATTTTCATTTTCCATAACCGCATCTGCTTCACCTTTTATTTTAGAAAATACCCCTTCTTCCAAATCTTGAGCAGATACTTTTTTCAAAATATGTTGATTATTTAAAGGTGCAGAAGGTTGAGTTATATTTTCTTCTTTTTCATCATTTTCTACATCTTCATCATTTATATGCGCTTGATGATTTTTTTCATCTCCCCCACTATCTTTATTTTCATCAGTAATATTTTGAATATTAAATTGTTCTTTGAATTTTTCAAGAAGCCTAACACCTTCTATTCCAAATTTTGGTAAAAACTCTTCATACTCTGGCATATCTTTTAACATAGAGGAAGATAAACTCTTTGCCCCTTTTAAAACCTGTTGAGCGGAAATCCAAAGATTAAGAGCCTTTTCAAAATTCAACACATTAAAAAATAAAGGAAGATACTTTTGATTATCCTCAATTGGCATAGAATTGATATACATTTCTAAATTAAACTTCCAATTCTTACCAAAAAATTTTGAGGAAACATCAACAACATTATTTAAAGACTTTACATCATTTGAAAAATTTTCCAAGGAAGCTAGAACATCTTGAATATTAATTTTCTTTTTAAAAAGCTTTTGAAAAAGTTCCATTTTTCCTCCAAAAATTATTTTGTTAAAGCCTCAACTTTATCATATAAAGAATTTCCACCATTTCCAAACATAGCTAAATACTTCTTATATTCTGTAAGTTTAGATGAAATTTCCTCCTTTGATTTAAGCTTAGGATTTTTAATAATGGCGACACACTCTTGCCAAATATTTAAAGCATAATCAAACACACAAAGTTCTTCAAAAATTCTTTTCAAATTATCTTTATCAGGCTCATTAGAATTGATAATCATATTAGAAATTTTTGATTTCCACTCTGGACCACAATCATGAACTTCTTCTTTTTTCTTAAATTCCTCTAAATGCTTTGGAGTATTTTGAAAGCCCCTAATATAATCGAAAATAGCTTTGGAATTATCAAGATCCAAATTATCTTGAATA
The DNA here is from genome assembly GCA_944390685.1 of uncultured Alphaproteobacteria bacterium. Taxonomy (GTDB): domain Bacteria; phylum Pseudomonadota; class Alphaproteobacteria; order Rs-D84; family CACZYB01; genus CACZYB01. Next base: position 76,245 of record CALXQL010000019.1, read on the forward strand.
GAAGGTTTATTTTCCGCCCTATTTTCTATATTGTTTTCCTTTTTTTCTTGTTTCAAATTTCCCTTCAAAGGTTGGAAACTGGTATACTTTTCATACAAAGCATCATCAAGGAAAACTTCTTTTCCAAAAGGAAGTAAATCAGGATCAATTTTATCAATTGGAGTGATACCATTTTTAAGATTTAAGATATGTTGTTTAAACTTCACACCACCTGGAAGTTCTGGTAATATATTTACAACATCATCGGGTAAAGCAATAAATTCTTTATTAAGGGTAAGAAGCCCAGCTTCAATGACATGAAGTTGATGAAATAAATTAAGATATTGCCTACCCGTAAATAAAGCCTTTTCACGAGCCTGAAAATCAGCAAAAGTTGCACTTTTATTATCAAACGCCATTTTTTAAAAGAAATTGCACCTCAACAATTTCTCCCCCTCAAATTAAAAAAGTTAGTTCATAGAAATAAGTATAACTCTTTGAAGTTTTGCAAGTTCGGCTTGTGACAATTCAATTTTTTCATCTGGATTGAACATAAGTCCATAAAATTTGCCATCAATATCTTCACGAACTGAAACAAAACGGATTTCCATTTTTTCATCCATATCATTAAGAACTTGAACGGCAATATCCCCACTTCTAACAGCTTGATTTGCATCAACAAAAAGAATTGAACGCATAGGGATAATATTACCAAGTCTTCTAGAGGAAAGTTCCAAAGCATAAATGGATTCAACTTTTTTATCACTTACAGGATAAACCACATAATCTTTTGAAACCTTATCCACAATCATGTTTCCATTTTCAAGAGTTTTTGAATAAACCAAAACCTTATTAAATTTAACCACACCGGAAGGAGTATAAACATTTTCGGTTGTTTTCAAAATATCACTCATTTTAGCAATGGAATCAATAGGATTATTATTTACATTTAAGAATCTATCAAGGCTACCATCTTTTTTAAGTTCATAAATTTTGGTTAAAACTTCTTTTGTAGTCATACCCAAAGCCCTTGCGATATTAAACAATTCTTGTTCATAAATTTCGCGTTGACCAATTTCAATTCTATGATAAACGGATAAGGTAAGATCTGCTGCTTCTGCGACTTCCATCAAAGTCATATCTTTATTACTTCTGATTAAACGAAGACCAGCGCCAAAAATTTTAAGACCATTATTTTGATTAAGTTGCACACGTCTTTCAATTTCCTTTTTCCAAGCCACTAAAATAGCTTCATCATCTTCATCTTCTGAAATGAAGATATCGGACATTGCACAACCAAGGAAATTAGCCACAATCATCATTTGCTCTTGATCAATTTTTCTATAACCTTTTTCAATTTTGGAAATTGCGGATAAACTAACCCCCAACTTATCGGCTAAATCTTGCATAGATTTACCAGCCATTTTTCTTAACAATCTAATTTTATTAGGGAAAATAATTTCTTCCATGACAGACTCCTTAACTTAAAAATTATATAAAAAGTATACGAAAATAACTATATAATGATATTATAGAAATTTCCACTATTTTTTTTCATTTTTTCAAGTAATAAAAAACAAACCACTAAAAACAAATGATTAAGATATATAAATTAAAGTATCCCCACTTTAAAAATGGCAATGGGGATACTATATTAAAAATCATCTATTACAAAGCATTTTCATTTACACAATCCATATTTTCATAATTTGTTGTTTTAACAGAAGTGCCATTATTATTTTGTAATGTTGTAATACCTGTATTAAAATCAAATGTAATAGTTCCTTTTGCACCAGAAAAATTTCCATAATCACTGTAATATGAATTTTTATAAACATATACACCATTACCATTATTACTATAAAATTTAATATATACAGAAGCTCTATTTTCATTTGCATCTTGCAACCAATATTTATCATAATCAATTGAACATCCTTTTATATATCCATAAGCAACATCACCAAAAGTATCATTATCGCAATAAACCATTTCCCCAATATCAAACCACTTTGATGTTCCATCTACATATCCTCCAAGACCACCATCTTTATATGCAGTATAAGTTATTTTTATACGAGGTTTTCCACAAAATGTTGAACCAGGTTTTGAACATTGATTTTTTGGACATTTTATACAAGATGATTTTGATTTAGCACCTGTAATAGTTGAATAACTACCCGCAGGACAAGATTCACATTTTCCTTTATTTGCATAAGTTCCTGCAGGACATGGCATACAAGCTGATATAGCTTTATCTAATATAGTTCCATCTGGACATCTTACACATTCTGTTTTTTCTGCATTCACAACATAATTTGCTTGTCTAGTTTCATATATAGGTGTACATCCTGGCCTACTTTTACACGAATCCTCTGAAAAAGAAAACATACAAAACCACGTTCCCTGACACTGTTTATACACTTTTTCAGTCGTAGGGCAAGAGACACACTTACCACCGCTTGCATAACTACCCGCAGGGCATGGCATACATTGATAAAAGGTTTGTGCCAAAACATTTGTGGAGGCGATGATCCCCAATCCCAACATCGCCA
>CALXQL010000020.1 GCA_944390685.1 uncultured Alphaproteobacteria bacterium
GCCCTTTGTGTTCCATTTGAACAATAATAATCTCTTGCACATTCAATACATTTACTATTACTTGAATAAGTGCCAGACGGGCATGGTAAGCATTGATAAAATGTTTGTGCCAATGCCCCCGTTGAGGCGGTTAATCCCACCCCCAAGATTGCCAGTTTTTTATTTAGTTTCATTGTCTTCTCCTTTCTTTGTTCGTTAATATTATTGGGAGAGGAAAAGTTTTGGTGAACGAACGGACTTTTCCTCATAATTGGGAGGGGAAAGCGAAGGTAATCGGACAATATAACTTTCCCCATAAATGTTATACTTTAACTAACCTTGTTCCGGCGGGACAACTTCCACCAGTGATATGAAACAATCCATAACCCGCGGGACATAATCCATCTTTTATAATTGTTCCACCATAACCTGCGGGACAATTTATAGGTTTACATTCTGTATCGGTTTTAGATTCAGTTGCATAACCAATTTCACAATAATCACATCTACGATTTTTTTTATCGTAATACATACCCTCATCCTGACATTCAGGAAGAGCCCCATTGAAATGCGCCTCATTTTTTGTTCCACAATCCTTTGCCTGTGGCACACCATATTTTTGAAGTACTGATTGAAGTTGGGCTTCCGTTGCACCCATAGATATATTTGCAAATCCCATGCATAAAATACATGAAATCAAAGACATTCTTTTGAATTTCCTCATGTTCGTTTCCCTTTTCTTAATAAACCCCAGTATCAGGATAACGGCCGGGAAGTTCAGAAATCATAAGTGTAGTAATGACCTATGGCTTTTAGAATATAAAATGAAAAAGATTATACTCCTATTGTATGACCATAGCTCCCCAACCACAAAAGATTGGGACAATAGTCATTGCCATAATACACCCCCAAAATTTGGGTATAAAAAAATAGCAACACAACGATGCTATTTACACCGCTACACTTACAAGAGCCTCTGACAGCCCGTATCATCTCTGATACTAATCTTATAAAATAAGACTAATATCAATATACATCTAAAACAAAAGATAATCAATAAAAAAATCCCTCTTTTAAAGAGGGAATAAAATCAATTTCAAATAAAAATTAATAATCTGCATTTGTATAAACCTTTTGCACATCATCATTATCTTCCAAAGCATCAATAAATCTATCCAATTTTTCGCCTGCTTCTGCATCAATTTCAACTGAAATTTTTGGTTGCCAAATGATTTCTGCCTTTTCTGGTTCACCAAATTTTTCAAGAGCCTTTGCAAGATTTGCAAATTCTGGAATTTCACATGTAATCATATAATTGTCATCATCTTCTTCCACATCTCTTGCACCACCTTCCAAAGCTACTTCAAAAATTGTATCAAATTCTGCAACAGATTTTTTATAAACGAACAAACCAATATGCTCAAAATTAAAGGCAACAGAATTTGTTTCACCAAGATTACCACCATGTTTTGAAAATAAAGCCCTTACATCAGATGCAGTTCTATTCTTATTATCGGTTAAGCATTCAATTATAACAGAAATCCCACCTGGAGCATAACCTTCATAACGTATTTCCACATAATCACCTTCACCACTACCTGGCAAAGCCTTTGCAATAGCCCTTTTAATATTATCATTTGGCATGGATTCTTTTCTTGCTGCTAAAACAGCCAATCTCAACCTAGGATTCATTTCAGGGTTTGGATCCCCAAGTTTAGCTGCAACTGTAATTTCCTTTGCAAGTTTTGTAAAAAGATTACCACGTTTTCTATCTTGAGCACCTTTACGATGCTGAATATTTGACCATTTTGAATGTCCTGACATTTTTTATTCCTTTATATTTAGTTAAAATTAAAATTGAAAATTAAAATAAAAATTTATTTTTTGGGGTTAGGTTTTTCTTTCACTTCAGACTTTGGCTTTTTATCAGCCACTTTCAATTTTGGCTCTTTTACAGCCAATTTTTCAAGGGCAATATCCAAAGTAATAGTATCTTCATTTGCAACAGAAGAAGGAATAGAAGCAAATACTCTATTATGTTGGACATAAGGACCATACCTACCTGTTGAAAAATAAAGAACTGGTTTATTATCAACTGGATGAAGACCTAATTCTTTACCCTTTTGTTTTGCAACAGCCCCTTTTAACAATTCTTGTGCAGTCATGATATCAATATTAAATAAATCCATATTAGCCGGTATATTTTTATAAATATCACCCTTTTTAAGATAAGGACCAAATTTACCAATACCTATCTGCACTTCAATATTATCATCAAAACCAATAGTTTTAGGAAGTGATAACAAAAACAAAGCCTTATCAAGAGTTAAACTATCAATTGAAATATTTTTTGGTATAGAAGTTCTAATTGGACCTCTTACATCACCTTTTATAGCCTCACCTAATTGCAAATAATCACCATAAGGACCTTTTTTAAGATAAATATTATCCCCATTTTGATTTTGTCCTAATATTTGCCCATCTGCTTTAATAGATTCGCTATTATTATTATCCGATTCGCTATTTACATCATCATTTAAAATCAAAGGTTTAGTATATTTACAATTTGGATAATTTGAACACCCAATAAATCCACCAAATTTACCAAGTTTAATACCCAACCTACCATTTTCACAATCTGGACACTTTCTAGGATCCACACCATCTGTTTTAACAGGGAAGAAATGAGGAGCCAATTCTTCATCAATTGCATTTGTAATTTCGGTCATAGTTAAACCATCAGACGCCTTCACAGCATTATTAAATCCGGTCCAAAATTCACCTAAAACATCTTTATAATTTTTTCTACCATTTGAAATTTCATCTAATTCATTTTCCATAAAAGCAGTAAAATCATATTCTACATACTTTGAAAAATATTTTTCAAGGAAGACCGAAACAACCCTACCTCTTTCTTGAGGGACAAATTTTTTCTTTTCTAAAACAACATAATTACGCTCTTGAATTACGGAAAGAATGGAAGCATAAGTTGAAGGTCTACCAATACCTAACTCCTCCATTTTTTTCACCAAAGAAGCTTCACTAAACCTAGGAGGAGGTTGAGTAAAATGTTGTTCAGGTTTGATTTCTTCTTTAAGGATTGCATCTCCTTCTTTCATAGAAGGAAGCATTTTATTTTCATCATCATCAGCACTATCATCAACATCTTCTTTATAAAGATGCATGAAGCCATCAAAAGCAATCATTGAACCATTAGCCCTAAACATACAAGAATTATCATCATTGACAATATCTGCTGCTACAAGATTAAGTTCCGCAGGCACCATTTGACAAGCAACTGTTCTTTTCCAAATGAGTTCATAAAGTTTGAATTGATTAGCATCTAAATAAGGTTTCACCATTTCTGGAGTTTTATTTGCATAAGTAGGTCTTATAGCCTCATGGGCCTCTTGAGCATTTTTACTTTTATTATCATAGGAAACAGGATTTTTTGGTAAATATTCTGGCCCTATTTCATTTTTAATCATTTCTCTGATAAGAGCCACTGCTTCCACAGACAAATTTACAGAATCAGTTCTCATATATGTAATCAAACCAATTGTCTCACCTGCGACATCAACCCCTTCATAAAGTTTTTGAGCTATTTGCATAGTCTGCTTTGCGGAAAACCCTAATTTACGAGAAGCCTCTTGTTGCAAAGTTGATGTAGTGAATGGGGCCACAGGTTTTCTTTGTTGTTTTTTTCTTTCAATATTACCCACATGAAAATTGTAATTTAAGATTGTTGAAAGCACTTCATTTGCTTTTTTTTGATTTTCAATATCAAACTTATCTAATTTATTGGAATTAAAGGTAAATAATTTAGCGGGAAAAGTTTTTCCTTCATCTGTTTTAAAAAGCCCTTCAATTGACCAATATTCCTTTTTAACAAAGGTTTCAATTTCATTTTCCCTATCACAAATCAAACGCAAAGCGACCGATTGCACACGACCAGCGGATTTACAACCTGGAAGTTTTCTCCATAATACAGGAGATAATTTAAACCCAACTAAAAAATCCAAAGCTCTACGAGCCAAATAAGCATCAACTAATTTAACATCAATTTCTCTAGGTTGACTAATTGCATTATTGACAGCCGTTTTAGTTATTTCATGAAAAGCAACTCTATGAATTGGTTTTGAAATTTCGCCTCTTTCTTTCAATATATCAACAATATGCCAAGAAATGGCCTCCCCTTCTCTATCGGGGTCGGTTGCTAAATAAAGAGCGTCTGACTTTTTAAGATATTTTTCAATTTCCTTTATCTGTTTTTCTTTATCTTTCATAATGGCCCATTTCATAGCAAAGCCATTATCGACATCAACAGCTCCATCATGAGGATCAAGATCTCTTACATGACCAACAGAAGGGACCACAACAAAATCACTACCTAAATATTTAGAAATAGTTTTTGACTTTGCAGGGGACTCAACGACTAAAAGTTTCATAAAAAATACCTCATAAACTAACTATAATATAAAACCTCATTTTTAAAGCAAAGTCAAACAAAAAGACAAATAAATTGGTTATTTTTCTGTTAATTTAAATTCAATTCTGCGATTTTTCTGTAAAGATTTTTTATCTTTTCCCATAACAAGCGGATGAAATTCACCAAAGCCAGTTGCAGCCAATCTATTCTCTGGAATACCTTCATCTATTAAGAAATTAACAACAGAAACAGCCCTATCAACAGATAATTCCCAATTTGATTTATACTTATTACCAGCCTTTTGTTTGATAGGAGTTATATCTGTATGTCCATCAACACGAAGTATCCAATCAATGTCATCTGGAAATTTTTGCATAGCTTCTTTCAAAGCCTTTGCAATTTTTCTAAGTTGAATTTTACCTTCATCACTGATTTCTGCGGATTGACTACTAAAAAATACTTCTGAAGGCATAACGAACCTATCCCCATCCAAAACAAAATTATCATTTCCCACCAATGCGGAAGAAAGCCCTTCAAAAAATCCGGAACGCACTTTCCAAAGTTCAGCTGTTTTATTAGCCAAAGCCCTATTTAATTTTTTTCCCAACTCCACTATTTGAACTTTTTGCCAAGCGATATATTTATCTGTAGCTTCAAAAACATCATTTAACTTTTGCATTTCCATGTTTAATTTTGAAATAGTATTTTTAAGATTCGTTTCATTATTTTCCAAAGCTTTAATTTGATTTTCCTTTTTTATGATATCACCTTCCATTTGAAGAATAAACATATTAAGTTCATCAACTTTATTAGCAAAATTTTCATTTTTTACTTCTTCTTTTTTAAGATTGTGATTAGTCATATCAAGAGTATTATAAAGTTCCATCAATTCTTTATCTTTTTTTCTATTATCTTCTAAAATTTTACCACTATCCCCTTTAATAGCTTTGATATTAGCAATTAAACGTTGATTTAGAGAATTTTCATCTTTAAGCATTTTTTCAAGTTGAGCGATTCTATCATCTTTCACCGTTGGATTTATGGCAGTAGAAATGAAATTAGTCATTAAAAAAATCACAACCATAAAAAGCATTAAAACAAAAAGATTACTCATGACATCAACAAAAGATGGCCATAAAGAATCAAATGAATTATTTATAGATTTTCTTGACATTATCGTAAATTACCTTTAATTTTGTTGAAAAATTCTATTGATCTTAATCTAGATTTAATAAGCAAAATATCACTAACAAACTTACTTAAAAAATCATTATCAATATTGTTTTGAAGTTTTTCCAAATCTTCAATTGACATATTCCCTATATCAATTAAAAGATTTATATAAGGATAATCTTTAAATGTAATATTTTTTTGCACTTCTTCCATTTCTGGTATATCTTTATCCTCTAATATTTTATGAATTTGTTGGGAAGTATAAATACCAAGATTTTCCAATCTATCATATTCCTTTTCCCATAATGGATTAGAAGTAAAAGAAGATACAAGTACAGAGTTTTTATATATAGCAATTAATTTATTTTTCATTTTGTTTTCCTAATAAATCACTTGCCTTAATGATATTGGAATTTTTCTTTTCTACCAAAGGCATATGTCTTCTTCTTAATTCATTATTAACTATTTCTACAATAGATTTTACATCATGTCCTTTAATATGTTTTTTAAGCGAATAAATTTCTTTTGTTTTCATTTGTGATAAAATATTTCTGAAAGTATCAAAAGACATATCATTATCAAATGATATATTTTCCATATCGGAATTTAAAAAATAAAATCTATCAGCTATTTTATGATCAGTATATCTAATATGCACCTTTGCGATTACACTTTCATCAAAACTAACTACACTCACAGCCATAATAATACGTCTAATTTTATTCATACTAACCTCCTATTTTTTATCTTTTTTTGCTTCCGAAGATGACATAGCAATAGTTTTTGCAAGTAATCTAATATCGGATGAAATTTTATCTGTCATATCTATAAGACCTAAATCCATATTTCTAATATGATCTCTTGTTTTATCATCCATACCGAAACCAGATTTTGAAATTTTCACTAAATCATTAAGCACGGGATAAAGTTTTTCCGGAGCAACTGAGATTTTTTCCATAACTTTCAATTTTTCTTGCATTTGAGTGGCTAATTTTGAAGTTTGTTGAGCCATCTCAGCCATTTTCCTTGAAACATCTGCATTATTATCAATGGCCTTCATCACCGTTTTTTGTAAGGTATTAAGATTATCACCTGTTTGCTCTAACATAGCTTGAAGATATGTGATAATAGAGCCATCTCCTCCCTCTGCTAATGCAGAAGCAGAAATAATTCTAGTATACCTTGTCATATTTTCTTCCAATTCATTATAAAAGAAATGTTGAGCAAGATTAGTTTGAAGTTGTAAAAACCCAAGTATAAGAGAAGATCCCAAACCAAACAATGATGTTGAAAAAGCAGTTCCCATACCGGATAAAGGCTTTGAAATATTTGATTTTAAACTTTCAAACATAGCCCCTACATTACCCCCCACTATATCCAAATTACGAACAACATCACCTACAGAACCTATTGTTAAAAGAAGCCCCCAAAATGTTCCAAGAAGTCCCAAAAACACCAATACACCAGAAAAATAATTTGCAGACTCTTTATAATCACTCAATCTTGTATCTACAATACCAAGCAATGTTCGCATAGTCCCCGCTTCCATATAAGGTTTGCTATTTTTTCTATGCTCCCTAAGTAAAAAAGCAACAGGAGTGATGATACTTGGCACTTTTCCAGAATCTTTACCGGCAAAAAAATCATTAACCCAGTTAACATCCGCAATTAACATAAAAGTATTTCTAAAATTGATACCAACACCAAAAATGAAAACTAATAAAATGAATGTATTTAAAACTTTACTTGAAGAAAAAATTCCCTTTAATGTAGGTGCAACAAATGAAATCAAAACCATAACGGCAAACATAAAGAAACACATTCTAAAAAAAGCCATATAAATCCCAGTCTTTCTAATATAAATAGCTTCTGGATTTATATCTGTCTTTAACTTTTTATTAAACATTATCATATACTCCTATTTTTTTATTGACAAAATACCAGTTAAGACAATAAAAGTCAAGTAAAAAAAAGACCCCTTGTTTTAAGGGGTCTAAAATTAACAAAATTAAAAATCTAAACTTTAACTACACTAACTAAAGTTGTTGTTGCTTCATTAAATATAGATTTTGAAGTTGATGTTCCTTTACCAAAGGTAAGAACTAATTCATCGCCATCTTTTGCAAGATTAAGTTCTTTTGCAATTTCCCTTGATAATTCATCAATTTTATCAGAATCTGTTGCACTAACAACTTTTGGTGTAACACCCCAACATAAAGCAGTTCTACCAGCAACTTTATCTTCTGTTGAAACTGCAATAATAGGAGCATTAGGTTTATGTTTAGAAAGATTTATAGCTGTTGTTCCACTTGTTGTATAAGCGAATACAGCTTTTGCATCTGTTTTTTTAGTGATATCAGCAGCAGCAGAAGTCATAACATCACCAAGAGTTCTTTCTTTAATTTCACTTGTAAATGAGTTAATATACTTTCTGTATTCTGGATCTGCTTCAACTTGTCTTATGATAGAAGCCATCATTTTAACTGCATCAACTGGATATTTACCACTTGCAGTTTCAGCGGATAACATAACACAATCTGTGCATTCATAAACAGCATTAGCAACATCACTTGCTTCTGCACGTGTTGGGAAAGTATTATCAATCATAGATTCCAACATATGAGTTGCAACTACAACTGGTTTTCTTTTATCTCTACACATTTTAATCATTCTCTTTTGAAGCAAAGGAACCATTTGAGGTTCAACTTCAACACCTAAATCGCCTCTTGCAACCATGATAGCATCGGAAAGTTCAACAATTTCTTCCAAATAATCAATAGCAGCAGTAGGTTTTTCAATTTTACAAATAAGTGATGCACGACCATTTATAAGTTTTTTAGCATATCTTACATCATCAGGTGTTTGAACGAAAGAAGCAGCAATCCAATCAACACCAAGATTTAAAGCGAATTCCAAATCATCTAAATCTTTTTCTGTGAAAACAGGAAGATTAACAATAGTATTTGGAAGATTGAAACCTTTTCTATCGGAAATCATACCACCAACAATAACTTTTGTTTTAACTGAACCAGATGTTTTTTCAATAACTTGAACTTTAATTTTACCATCATTTATAAGAACATAATCACCAACTTTTAAAGCATCAAGAATTGCAACATTAGGAAGTTGAACTCTTTTATTATCGCCAAGTTCTTCATTATTATCAAAAGTGAATTCTTGACCATCAACAAGCATTTCTTTTTCATTTTTGAATTTACCTATACGAAGTTTAGGACCTTGCATATCGGCAAGAATACCAATTTTTCTACCTAATTCTTTTTCAATTCTTTTAATATTATCAAATCTTTTTTTATGATCTTCATGAGTTCCATGAGAAAAATTAAGACGACAAACATTAACACCTGCTTCAATGATAGGTTTTAAGTTTTCATATTCTTCTGTTGAAGGACCAATAGTAGCAACTATTTTGGTAAATCTGTAATTATTTTCAAGATTTTGCATAATACACTTCCTTTTCGTTTAAAAATTAAAATTATTATTTTTTTTATTTTTTACTTGTAGTTTAAGTAATTTTATGGATAGTATAATACTATATATTTTAAGTTTTACAACTTATTTTTATAAACTATATAAAATAAAGGAGAAAAAAATGGCAAAAACCGACGGAATAGATAGCGCACAACTACAAAGTTTTATGGATAGAATCGAAAGATTGGAAGAAGAAATGGCAAATATAAGAAATGATATAAAAGAAATATATGCCGAAGCAAAAGATTATGGATACGATCCAAAAATAATGAGAGTGATTCTCCGTCTTAAAAAACTTGATGAAGCAGATAGAAATGAACTTGATGAATTAACAGATACATATAGAACTGCATTAAATGTATAAAAAATTTCCCCTTAAAACTAAGGGGGATTTTTTTTAACTTTCTAAATCTTTTTTTACTTCACTTGAATTTAAAATATCTTCAATTTTCTTTGCATAATCAAATGATGTATCTTCCTTAAATATTAAAACAGGAGTTGAACGAAGTTCACTATTATTTGCAAGCTCATAACGTATTTGTGAAGCAATTGCATTTAAATCATCAACTAACTTTTTATTTTGATTGGCATCAAAAGCAGCGACATACACCACCGCAGTTTCAAAAGCCTTTGATGGAACAACCTCTATAATTGAAAATAAATCTTTAATTTTATACTCAAATTTACCTTGCATAAATAAATTTGATAAAGTCCTTTTAATAGATTCGCCTATTTGATAATGACGTTTTGAAATTTCTTTTTTCATATTCACCTCTTTGTTAAAAAAAACTGCTATAAAATATAGCAGTTATAATATCAACTTTCTAAAAAAGTTCAAGCAAGTTATTTAACTAATCTATCACCTACTTTAATTTTAGACTTTCTTACAGTTCCAGCAGGCACTTCAATTACATAACGAGTAGTTTTCAAAGGAGTTAAATATCTTTCTTCACATTCATCATAAAACATATTTATATCCAAATCTTCACTCATAGGTGTTTGAGAAGCCTTTATTTCATATTCTACACCACAAGGACTAATGAAATCTTCACTCAAAGGTTCTCTATTTTCTGCGATTGAAATAACTTCACCAAGATTATTAAAGAAAATCATATCCAAAGGAACATAAGTATTTTTCATCCACATAGAATAATAATTAGGTTCAATAAAATCAAATAACATACCTGTATTTTCAGCCAAAGACTTTCTATTCATCAAACCATTTAATCTAGCTTCTTCTGTATCTGCAATTTCCAAAGCCAATACAGTTTTGACTTTACCACCATCTTTTGAAACAATTTTCATTTCTTCTACTTTAAGTTCAGTATTGGAACAATTATAAAAAGCCTTAACTCCAAAATAAACAATAACAGATAATAAAATTACCAAAAAACCAAAAAGAAATACCTTTGATTTTTTATTTGTTTTATTTGATTTATTTACCATTTTCATATCTCCTTTTTTTTTAGTTAATACACAATAATAATATAATAAAAAAACAAAAGTGGCAATAACTTAATTCTTTTTTTGTTTCAAAACTTCTGCACCTGACACCACATCTAAAAGTTCATTTGTTATTTCCGTCTGTCTTCTTTGCTGATATTCAAGATTCATTTCCTCTAAATGCTCATCAATATTTTTTTCGGCATTTTGCATAGTAATCATTCTTGTAAAATGTTCTGCTGCTAAACTTTGAGCAATTGCCTTATACACATTAACAAATAATAATTGTTTAATGAAATATGAAAATAAAAGAGTATCACTAGCACGAAACATTGGAATTTTTTTTGTTTCCCAATTAAGACTTTTCACCTTATTTAAAAATTGCATATCAACAGGAAGAAGTTGAATAACCTCTTGTGAAAAAGAAGAAGCGGAAATTTTTTTATTAAAGAAAAGCAATACCTTCAAATTTTCTTTGGTAAAGGAAAAATTATCATCTGTATTTCTATCTTCAACACTTAATTCACTCAATCTCAAAATAATTTTTTTTGCAACTGAAATCATAATCTTAACGGAACTAGGCATATTAAACAAAGTATCAATATCATACCCACTTGCCACTATTTTAGAAGCTAAACTTTTACCTGCGACTATCAAAGTAATATTTTTCTTATCTATATTATTTTTATTTAAATAATCAAAGGAAAAATCCATAATTGCCTTATTAAACTTTCCAACTAACCCTTGATCAGAACCAAAGACAATTGCAATTACTTTTTGATTTATTGGCTTATTTTTTTTAGCAAACAAAGTTTTATTTTTCAATACTGCATAAATAGCCTTTTCAATCACAGCCGAATAATTATCTAAGGACTTAGCGGACTTTTCATATTGTCCAACACTGACCGCGGATAAAGTCTTCATACTTCCCACAATATCCTTTAAGGATTTGGTAGTTTTGATTCGTTTTTTAAGTCCTTCTAATGTTTGCATAATTATTCCTTAATAAAATGTTTAACAACATCTTCGGCAATAAATTTAATTTGCTTTTTGAAATTATCTTCCAACTTTGCACCATTATCAATTTCATCTAAAATAGGTTGAATTTTTTTATGTGCAACTGAAATGAATTCACTTTGAACCTCATCTAATTTTTCCAAAGGAACTTCATCAAACACCCCAATATTTGTGGCATAAATAACAATTATCTGTTCTGAAGCTTTCAAAGGTTGATATTGAGGTTGCTTTAAAATTTCTCTTATTCTTTCTCCTCTTTTAAGAGTTTTAATAGTCCCATCATCAAGCTGTGTTCCAAATTTTGAAAAAGCTTCTAATTCTTCAAATTGAGAATAAGATATCTTCATATCACCTGCCACTGCTTTATAAGCGGGAAGTTGAGCTTTAGAACCCACTCTTGAAACAGAAATACCAATATTTATTGCAGGAATAATACCTTTTTGAAATAAAGTATTAGTAAGGAATATTTGACCATCTGTTATGGAAATAAGATTTGTTGGAATATATGCTGAAACATTTTCCGCCAAAGTCTCACATATAGGAAGAGCCGTCAAAGACCCTCCACCAAATTCCTCACGAAGCCTTGTTGACCTTTCCAACAATCTTGAATGAACATAGAAAATATCACCTGGATAAGCCTCTCTACCAGGAGGTCTACGAAGGAATAAAGAAAGCTGTCTATAAGCTTGAGCATGGAATGTCAAATTATCATAAATAATAAGAACATCTTTACCTTCTTTTTCCATAAAATATTCAGCCATAGATGTTGCCGCATAAGGAGCTATATATAAAAGCCCAGGAGAATCCTCTCCACTTGCTACAACTACAATAGTATTTTTCATACAATCATTTTTTTTCAAAACATCAATAACTTTTGCGACACTATCTGCTCTACTACCTATAGCACAATAAACACAAATTACCCCAGTATCTTTTTGTGCCAATATAGTATCAATAGCAATTGCCGTCTTACCAGTCTGTCTATCACCTAAAATTAGTTCTCTTTGCCCTCTACCAATAGGTATAATTGCATCAATAGCCTTAATACCAGTTTGCAAAGGCACGGATACAGCTCTTCTTTCCATAATTTTATGGGCTTCTCTTTCAATATTATATCTTTCAGTTGCAACGATTTTACCCAAATTATCAAGAGGATTCCCCAAAGGATTAACGACTCTACCTAAAAGAGCATGTCCAACAGGCACATCAGCAATTCTTCCTGTTCTTTTAACTTTATCTCCTGCTTCAATATTTTGAGAATCATCAAGCAAAACTATACCCACTCTATCTTCTGAAAGGTTAATGACAATACCCATAGAATTTTTAATTTCAACTAACTCATCCATTTTAACGGAAGAAAGACCAGTTGCACTGACAATACAGCCAACTATTTCAATGACCTCACCAACTTCTTCCATAATGATATGAGAATTGTTTTTATTTGAAATTTTATCTACTTCATCAAAAGCATCTTTTACCATATCCGTAAACATAACCTACCTCTAACTTTTCTTTTCATCTATTATTTCCGAAGTTTTAGTAAGACTTGCCAAAGCCTTATCCAAACTAACTTTTAATTGATTGATATAATTATCAAGTCCAAATGAAATTAACAAAGAATCAGAAATTACTTCCATACCACAAAGAAGATTCGCATCTTGTTTAAATTCAATTGATTTAGGTTTTTCACCTAAAAGTTTTTCCATAGCCTCAATAAATATATTTTTTTGATTATCATCAATAACAAAAGAAGATACTAAAACTATTTTTTTGGACTTTTGATAAAACTTTTTCAATTCATCAACTTTTTCAATTTCTGCTTTTATTATTTTAGCGATAAAGTTATTGAATATAGCAACTTGCACATCATAATTTGCTAAATCCTTTAAGGCAAAGGAAATAGAATTAAGCATGGTTTCACCGGCTAAATCTTTAATTGATAAACGTAATTGTTCACGCTCTTCTTCAATATTTTTTTGAAAAAGTTTTCGTTTATTTTGCATATCAATATTAAAATCAGCCATAATTTTTTCTTGTTCTGCTTCCATATTTTTATATGCTTCTGCTAATATATCATTTTTTGACTTTTCCAATTCAAATACTTTAACTTTAAGGTTTTGTCTTTCTCTATCTGCTAATTTTTTAGCCGATTCGGCATCTTTCAATCTATCTTGAATAATTTTTTCTCTTTTTTCCATTGCGGATAATACAGGCTTAAAAAGATACTTTTTAAGGATCCAAACAATGATTAAAAAATTAACAATTTGAAAAAATACCGTTGACCAATTAATGTTCATAATAAACCTCTAAAAGCAAAAATGATACCAACTCTATTACTTTGCTACATTTTGAATTGCATAATTCCAAAAAGGATTACTAAAAATCAAAATCATAGAAACTAATAAAGCATAAATAGCTGTAGATTCCAACATAGCCATAGAAACAAACAAAGTACTTCTTAAAGTATTTGCTTCATCAGGTTGTTGAGCCATAGAAGCAAGTGTTTGTTTTGTAGCCATACCTTCCGCCAAAGCAGGACCAATACCGCCCAAACCAACAGCTATACTTGCTCCAAAGATAGAAGCAACACCAATCCAAACTAAACCCATATCCATAATAAACCTTCCTTTCATTTAGTTAATATAAAACATCAAACCCTAGATAATTGAATTTTTCGTAATTCTTTCTCTTCGGATTCACTTGGATCCCCCATGCCAGCACTTATATACACCATGGCAAGCACAGAAAATATATAAGGTTGAATAGTTCCAGCAAGAAGCCCATAAATATTTATAAGTCCCGGAATAAAAAGTGGTGCTAAAATAAATAAAATTCCGGCAAGAAGTCCACCACTCATAATATTACCATAAAGTCTTATTGCAAGAGAAACTCCATTTGAAATTTCACTTAAAATATTAAGAGGTAATAATATAAAAGTTGGCTCAAAAAATCTTTTAAAATATTTAAAAAATCCCAATTTGTAAATGCCAAAAACCATAACAGAAGTCATCACTACTAATGATAAACCTGCCGTCGTAGAAATAGATGCAGTTGGAGGCAAATACCATTCAATTGTGCCATTTACAAAAAATGGTATAGGCAACAAACCTGACCAATTTGAAATTAAAATAAAAATAAACAATGAACCAATAAGCGGAATAAAGGCATCAGCTTTTCTACCCATCATAGCCTCTATTTGATCGCGAAGAAATTTCACCACAACTTCAATTCCATTTTGAAGAGGGCTCAAAGAAAAAGAACTATTAAAATTACGTGTTAAATACTTAAAAAATAAAGCCATAAAAATCATAATACCCCAAGTCCCAATAATAGTCATATTTATATCTATGACAAACTCCTTACCAAATAAAATAAGAGGTATTTTAAACAAAATTATTTGATCGGGACTGATATTCATTTACCCCCCTTATTAAAAAATTTAATAATAAAGAATCTCACCACAATAAAAGTCAAAATTATAATAATAAGCTCATCAATTTCCCTATAATATTTAAGAAGGAAAAAGAAAAACACACCTGCTAAAACAAATCGCAAAAGGAACGAAGAATATACCTGTCCCATATTGAACTTACCTTCAACACTATTTTTAAAAACTTTATTCACACCAATTTTAATGGATAAGAAATAAAGAACACTAAACAAAGCAGTAATAAAAACTATCAATAAATAATGAAGCACGCTATTCATTGCAAATATCCTCCTTATCCAAAACACTTTGTTCTTTTTTTAACCATTTCCAAGCATTATAACACCCCAACCCCAATCCTAATAAAACAAAATATAAAGTATAAGAAAAAGATGCGGGAAATTTTTCATCCAAAAAAAGTCCTAAATATGCAAATATAATAGTAGGCACACCAATACTCCAACCGACCAAACCAAATAAAGAAAAAGCTCTTAAAATAGAATGCTTTTTATTTTTAAGACAAAGCCTACGATTGATTTTTTTTGAAATCACTTTTTGCATGTCCTTATCAATGCGAGTATTTTTTTTGGATTTAATAAAGCCTTCTTTCATACTCTCCTCCCTTTATTGATTAAGTTCCAATAACAACTTTGCAATACCAACTTCCAATGAAGCCAAAGCGGTTTTAGATTTTCGTTCATTATCATCAATTTCATAAAATTCTTTATCCATTTTATTTTTTAAATCCACTAAATTATCCCCTTTTATAGCATGCCTAATAGCAAGGTTTATTTGATTACCAACTTTAACCAATACCCCACCATCAATTGCAAAGATATTCTCCTTATTACCTTTAACGAACTTAAATATAGAAATTTTAAGAGAAGAAACATAATCTGCATGATTTGGAAGAATTGTAAAATAACCTTCCAATCCCTCGGCATAAATAGCCTCTACATCATCAACAAAAAAAGTTTCAAGCGGAGTAATAATATTAAGTTTCATAATAAGACCCTACTCTTCTGTATTTTCTTCCAATTTTTTTTGTTCTTTTTCTTCTTCTTTATTTGCTATATCAGTTTTAAGTTCGGAAATATCGCCAATCATATAAAAAGCATTTGGATTAACAGATAAAAATTCACCACTTAAAATACGCTCACAGCCTTCCAAAGTTTTATCTAACTCCACTAACTTTCCTTCTAATCCAGTAAAATGTTTAGTTGTTGCAAAAGGTTGAGTTAAAAATCTTTCTAATTGTCTAGCTTTAATGACTATGGCTTGATCTTGATCGGAAAGTTCATCATAACCAAGCATAGCAATGATATCTTTTAAATCTTCATATTGAGCCATAACCATTTTAACATTTTTTGCGACATTATAATGTCTTTCACCCACCACATCTTTTGCAAGCATTTTAGAACTAGAAGCAAGAGGATCCACCGCAGGATATAAACCTTGAGAAGCCATTCTTCTTGATAAAACAACCGTTGCAGAAAGATGAGCAAAAGTTTCCGCAGCCGATGGATCAGTAAAATCATCAGCCGGCACATAAACCGCTTGTATAGAAGTAATAGAAGCAGATTTTGTAGATGCGATTCTTTCTTGAAGAGATGCAATATCTTGCCCCAGCGAAGATTGATAACCAACTCTTGAAGGGATTCGTCCCATAAGTCCCGCAACTTCGGAACCTGCTTGAATAAATCTGAAAATATTATCAATCATCAAAAGCACATCTTGTTTTAAATCATCTCTAAAATATTCAGCTATTGTTAAGGCAGCCTGAGCTACTCTAAATCTTACACCGGAAGGTTCATTCATTTGCCCAAATATCATAGTTGTTTTATCCAATACCCCAGCATCTTTCATTTCAGTATAAAGCTCTTCACCTTCACGGCTTCTTTCACCTACTCCACAAAAAAGAGAAACTCCATCATACCTACCAAACATATTGTTAATCATTTCGGTGATAAGAACAGTTTTACCACATCCTGCACCACCAAATAAACCTGTCTTTCCACCTCTTTCAAGAGGAGTTAATAAATCAATTGCCTTAATACCAGTTTGAAATATTTCTGCATTAACATTTCTATCCATAAGTTTAATAGGTTTATTATGAATTCCACGCCAAGCGACAATATCTTCTAATTTTCCTTTATTATCAATAGGCTCCCCCATAACATTTATCATACGTCCTAAGACGCCTTTACCAACAGGAATGGTCAAAGGTCCATCTGTATCAATCATTTTATCACCACGACAAAGCCCTTGAACAGAAGTGATAGCCACCCCTCTAATATGATGTTCATCAATATGATCTTCCACTTCAACTACCACTTGCCTTTGATCATCAAGAGTTGCAACTAATTTTTGATAAATAGGAGGTAATTTCTTATCAAAGAAAACAACAATGACACTACCTTGAATTTCTTTAACTACACCATAATTAAAAGATTTCTCACTCATAATAACATCCTTCTATAAACATATAAGATAACTATACCTTTTTTAAAGGATATTATCAAGAGGAAAAAAAATCACCATCTATGATATTTACTTGCAATTTTAACAATATAAGATATATTAAAAAAAGAAATCTATAAGGAGAGAAGATTTGAAACAAATAGATGATCAAAGATATCTTTGGCTTTTAAGAGTATTCAGCATATTTATGGTATTAACAATAATACTTAACATAATACTACTTTATACATTAGATAAAATTTCTCCACAAACAAAATGGGAAGCATTTTTAATACAAAGTGAAAATGATAATATAGAAACTTTATATGTGCAAAGAAGTTCTGATTTATCTATAAAACAAAATTCTGTTGGCTATCAAATTGCCCGTGCATATATACTAGATTATATAATTGAAAGGGAATCTCTTTACTCTAATTATGAAAAGATGATGTCTCTTTGGGGAATAGATAGTAATTTATATTATATGAGCAGTGAAGAAGTATATAATGAATTTTATAATAGTCCAGCTTTCAAAAATGGCTTATCCAATCCAACAAAGGAAATAATCTCTGTATCAATAAATCAAGATGATATACAATATTTATCAAGCCTTAATACATGGGAAGCAATAGCTACATTAAACATAAGTGATATAACAGGTTTAAATAAAAGAAGCCAAATAAAAAAAATTGAAATAAAGGCTGATTTTGAAAAAAGTCCATATAAAAAAGATGCAAAATCCATGTGGAAAAATCCTCTTGGATTTAAAATAACCCAATATAAATATATAAATTAATAAAAAAATAAAAAAAAGACTTGTAATATCAAATAAAAAAAGGCTAAATTATAAAAGAAGGAACAGGAAAGAATTACAATGAAATATATTTTACGAATTGTATTTATAATATTGGCATTATTATCAAATAAAATATATGCACAAGATACTGGTATAATCCCTGGTGTAGGATTCGGAACTCAAAACGCTTGGGATAATCCAATGCAAAATATGGGGGAAAATCAAACAAAACCTGGTTTTCAACAAATACAATGGGAACCTGGATCTGTTATGCCAATAAAATTACGTGATGGAATGTTAACTATAATAAACTTTCCTGAATGGGAAACTATAAAGGATGCTTATGTAGGGGATAAAGATTTCTTTGATGGACGACCTGTTGAAAAAAACACATTTATGATATCTCCTGTTGATGGAAGATCTATGGCTGATACAAATTTATTCATTTTTGGAAGCAGTGGAAATAAATACGTATTCTACTTAAAATCTGAACCTTTAAATTCTGAAAAGATTACTTCTTCTGTAATTGATATTTCCGTTCCTTATAGATACAGAAATGGAAGTAATAATGCCTCATCAATGGGTGGCAATAACAACTTTGTATCCTCAAAATCAATAATGGGGGGACAAAGTTTCAAAGATATAGGGGACAATGATTGGGAAGGTGAAGATTTTGGCTGGATAAAAAGTATAAACGTTGACCCAACTGAATTCCGCTTTGACTTAGATGTATTTGTTCCAAATCCTGATGATTATGTTATAGCACCGGAAAGAGTATGGAGAGATCAAATCTTCACATATATAGATTTTGGGGAAAAGGCTTTAAATATGAATCAAAGACCGGTAGTATCATTATTGGTAGAAGGAGGAGAAACTCCTGTTGGTTATAGGACAGAAGGTCCACAATCCAGATTAATAGTGGTTGAAGCCATAGGTGATTTAGTGTTAAGAAACGGACAAAGAATCGTATGTATAAAACTTCGTTCAAAACCATATTTATTATCAAATCCGCCACCTCCACAAGATTTAATTGCAGTTGCAGGAAATGTTGGTTCAATGGCTGGCAACACTGCTGGTGGTAATTACTCATACACACCTAATATGACACAATCATATTATACAGGTATGGAAATGAATAATGGAAGTTATATGTATCCACAAAACCTATCTTATGGCATGGCAAATTCTCCTATGGGATATATGGGATCAAATGGTGGAAATAATACGTATTACACTGCCCAAGAAAATGAAGTAATTTATAATTCTTTATTGCCAAAAGCTCAAACCAATGCATCTGTTTTACCAAACCATTATGTTCCACTTGTAAAACAAAATTCACAAGAAGTAAGTGTAGAAATATTTAAAGGTAAATCTGTTGTAGATCTTGAAAATAAATGGTTGGAATTAACGGAAAAATTACCATGGCTTGATGAATACACCCCATTTTATTCAGTAGAAACAAGTGGCGTTGATGAAATAGGACAACAAAGATATTATGGTGGTGAATTTTATAGATTAAGGGTTGGACCATTTGCAAAGATTGAAGTTGCTGATGAAATATGTCAAAAACTATCACTTCAAAATGTGCCATGTAGTGTTGTAAGAACACAATAAAGGGAATTAATCCATGGTCGGTTTATTTAATAAGAAAGGCAAACCATCAACAAGCGACATATCAAACCAAATGGAAAATGGCGCAATACTACCCGACGATAAAAAAAGTATCTCTGATATAAAAACCCACAATACAAATATATTATTGTTAGTAATTGCAATAATAATGCTTGGAATATTTATTGCAGGGGCACTATTTTCAAAAAATAAGGATCAAGCAGAAATAAATGCCCTTGATAACGCTACAAACAATACAACAACTAGTAAGGAAGAAAAAAAGGAAATAACCGAAAATTTCACTTATATAGCACCTGTTTTAAAAAGTGATCCTGAAACATTAAATATAAGTAATGTAATGGTGGGTGAAGAATCATTTAACTCAATAATGTTATCGGTTCAAAATACTCCTATAAAGATTTTATCTGCCAATTTTTCAACAAACATTGATGGACTACAAATGGATCAAGATTGCACTGCCCGACCAAGCATTACCCCTGAATCCAATTGTATAATAAATGTAATATGGACACCAACTAAAAAGGAAACAAAAAATATATTTATATTACTCACTTATAATGATCCAGAAGGAGAAACCGCCCTAAACGATAAAAATGAAAAAGGTAAAATAAGAAACTTTAAAATAAATCTTTCACTTTCATCAAATGAACCTGAAAAACAAGAAATTCAACCACAACAAACACCAACTAGTGATGAATTTTTTGAAGATGAAACTTATTACGAAGACCCATACTATGATGACGAAACTTATTATGAGGATGAAGAAAGTAATACCTATGATGAAAATTTAGAACCATTGGATGATCAAACATTGGGTGATTTTGCAATTCCACAAAGAAAACCTCAAACAACAAATCCAAATGATTGTAAAAAATATGCAAGTAAAGCATATGATTTTTCTGGAACTTTCATAGGTTGGGTTCAATCAAATAATGACGTTTTCGCACCAAATTGTTCAAAGGTGATAGGTGTTTTACAAGACGATGGCATGGTATTGGAAACTGCAACTGGAAAATTCCTTGGAAAGGGAGTAATAATGGATAATAAAAAATCAGAAGAAAAAAGAATAGAATTAACTCTTCCATTATTAGAGGAAGTATCACAAATTACCTCACAAGATTTCAATCCAAATTTTGAAGATGTGTGGGCAAATAGAGAGGCTGTAAAACTTGATGGTTATGGTGGAAAAACAGCTGAGGAAGGTCGTGATTTATATAAAGCTGATGACCCTCTTGGCATCTACGCAAAACAACAAGAAGCATTGATTCCTATGTCTATACAAAGCACAAGTCAAGTATCTTCTATGCCAAAGGATGAAAAATATATTTTAAGACAAGCAAAACCAATACCTGCTGTTTTGGCACGTCCTATCTACTTTGGAAATATAAGTTATAATGCCTATGATGAAGAAGAAAATGTAGGAACAACATTCAGTGAAAGTAGTGCAACTGCTGTTGCGATTGTTGAACGAAATGTATATGGTGGAACTGGACGTTCAATAATAATACCTTCCGGTTCTCAATTAATTGGAACTGCTTCTGCCCCTAATGGTACTGGATTACAAGAAATTCAAAAAATAAGTATAAATTGGACAAGATTGATTCGCCCAGATGGTGCCGAATTTGATTTGGGAGGAATTGCAAATTATACTGGTGATGCACAAGGAAGACAAGGTGTTGCAGGTAAAAACGATACCGAATATATGCGTGATTTATTTGTAAAGCCACTATTGTATAGTGTTCTTCCTGTTGCAATGGAAGCCTTATTCCCAACATCATCACAATTTGTAACAAGGGCAAAACGAAGCGATGGCACATATCAAGTAATTGATACATTCCTAAACGAAGAAGGTTTTGAAGATGCAGATGTCACGACTGGGGAAGAAGCAACTTACGGATGGACCCCAACTGATACCCAAACCATTGCAAATTTATCATCAAAGGATAAGATGAAAATGGAAATTGAACAAAATTGGAAAACCGTTATGCAAAAATTAATTGAACAAAGTGCAAAAAATAAAATTCCATTTACCGTTCCCGCCGGCACAAGAATTATGATTTTCCTTGATCAAGATATAATGTTAAGAATCGATGAAGAGATGCAAGATATTTTGAGTAATTCAAATCTAGATTCACAATATCAACATACTACTACATCTGAACAAATGCAATTTGGTGGTGGCGGTGGATAAACATAAAGGAGATAAAAATGAAAAATAAATTATCTTTATTATTGATACTATTAACATTATTGTTTCCAAAACTAACAATGGCAGAAGGTTTTATGGCTGCATTTGAAGAAATCCCACTTCAAGATGGATTAATTGAGGAAGAACCTTTTTCCTATGATACAGAAGAATTAAGAATCATTGAACAATATGTAAGTAGTAGCAATCTCACCAAAAATGATTTTTTAAAATTTTATACTGAAACATTAAAATCTCTTGGTTGGGAAAAAATAAATGAAAAAGCAAATTCAATAACATTTAAACGAGAAGATGAATCCCTAACTTTGACAATAGAAGCTGAAAATCCACTTGTTGTATTATTTTCATTAAAACCTTATTCAAAGTAATTAAACTATATCGGTAATTGCACGCAAATTGCCTTCACGATTTATTTGAACCACACGAAGTTTTTTACGCATTTCGTTCAATGTTTTCTCTTGATCTAATTCTGGGAAAGTATGAAGTATTCTATCAATAAAAGCCTTATATGCCCCTTCTGGGGATTCGGCATGAATAGTAGAATAAAAATGCTTATGACCAGTTCCCATCAATTCCCAAATAGCGCCTGCATTTTCAGTTGAAATTTCTCCTCCCATAATTGCATCTGGAGTCATTCTTACGACTAAATCAATAACATCTTTATAAGAAAAAATATTTGTCTGTTCAGTTCTTGATAATAAAAGATGAACATGATTTTTCTGAGGCACAATCAACTCTCGTGAATCTTCAATTGTAATGATTCTTAAATCACTACTTAACAATTTTAAAATATTATTCAAGAAAGTTGTCTTACCTGTTGCGGTGGCACCACTTATAAGAATATGATCACCCCTTTTAATTGAATCCATCAAACGTTGATAAGGATCAGATGCCAACTCTTCATCTTGAGAAGAAAGTTTTTTAAGCTCTTCTCCTTTAACTAATCCATAATCAGCAAAATCAAAATCCACTGAATTTTTTTTGGTTCTAATAGCAATTGCAATGCCCCCTTCAATATCATCATTATTATAAAGAACATTTTTACCAGCAATTGCAGAAAATCTATTATCGCCTGGAAGAGTCGCATAAACAACCGGCACCCCACTAACAGGATCAAAAGGCAATTCATAAGTATTTGCGATGATATTCATGATATCATATAAATATTCTTTGGAAAGATGCTTATCTTCTTCCATGACCCAAGGAGATTGCCTTTTACCTCTAAGTCTTAACCAAATTTGATATGGATTATTAATAGCGATTTCCTCAATGGCATCTTGCAAATACCAATTGGAAAGGAATTTCAAAGCAGAATTTAAAACATCATATGCCATAACAACTCTCTCCTCAAAGAATAAATTTACATTAGAAAGGTATAATTTACAACAAAATTTTAAAATATAATTTTTATGCTTTTACTTATACAAATTTTTTGATATAATACCTATGATAAAAAATAAGAGGGATAAATGATAGAACGCAAACTGAAACCATTAACAGAAAATGAACTAAACGAAATAAAATCCACTCTTGATATAATTGACATATCACTATACGACTTATTACAAAAAAGAATTGAATTATTAAATGAACTAAATAAAAAAACTGATATAAAAATATATGATTTATCAAAATCAATATCAAATTCCATTGAAAAAATTACCTCACAAAGGAAATATAATAAGGATATCTTATCCTCAACAATTGGCATATTGGAATTAACAAATCTCGCATCACAAAATGCAACTATTGGGATTGTTCAAAAAAAGGAAACTGATTTAAACAATATCTTATCACATATACAAAATCTATTTCCAATATTTGAAAAAATAAATTATAAAATATTTTCAAAATACACTGATATAATAAAAAATATTGGTTCAATTGAAAATATAATGGGTATAGTTCCAGCGACAAATACCACACCAAAGGATGTATGGTGGCTACAACTACTCTCTCCTGATAAACAAGAAATAAAAATCACAAACAAAATTCCATTATTGGAAGGCACCGGTAAAATACCGGAATATATTATAAATAAAACATCAAAATATTGGAATTTTGATAGAAGTATAATAGCCATTGCCACATCAGAAACCATAACAAAATCATGGCTTAAAAGCGCACTTCATAGATTACAAATTCCTCTTTATGAGACAATAGATTCCACCGCAATTTTCAATGGCTCTGTATTACACCTTATTGAAATATCATACGCAATAAAAGATACAAACGATAAAATCTTTAAATTGAATGAAACAATAAATGGTGTAAATATAAGAACAGCAGGTTATCTTGGTGGATATTTTTTACCAATAATTGATAAGGATAAAATACTTACTTTCAAAACAATATAAAAATAATAAAAAAGCCTTTATTTTCTTAAAAAATATAGTATAAATAAATATATGAAAATAAAGAAATATAACATAATCTATAAATTTCTTGCTATCCACTTTATAAAATCATTTGGATTAGTATTTTGCTGTATTGCTGGAATAATTGGACTTTTTTCAATAATAGATAATCTACAATCTTTTGCAAATAAGGCAAAAACAATCCCATTTAATATAACATTACAATATGCAATATTGGATATATTCTATACATTGAATACGGTTTTACCTCTATCGGTATTACTTGCTGGTATATTAACATTTTGGAAATTATCAAGAACCTCTGAATTAACCGTGATAAGATCAATCGGCATATCGGTATGGCAATTTTTAACACCAATATTGATGGTATGTTTTACAATAGGTTTGATAAATATGAGTGTATTAAGCCCAATAAATTCTGCACTTCAAAAACATATTTCAAGATTGAGTTATAAATATGAAATAAGCCATTCCAATCCTATGCTTTTTTCACAAAGTGGATTATGGTTAAAGGAAAAAAATAACGATACCCAATCATTTATATATTCGGAATATATAAAAAAGGAAGGAAATGAACTCAACGCAAAAAATATAATAATATTCATAACCGATTTAAAAAATAATTTTATAAAAAGGATTGAAGCCCAATCTGGCACTTTAAAGGATCATAAACTAATATTAAACAAAGTAAAAATAATTGATCCTCAATTGATAATTGATACTTTTGAAATATATGATTACCCTACAATGCTAACTACCGATAAAATTGAGGAAAATTCATCTGAACCGGAAAGTTTTTCATTTTGGGAATTACCTGGTTTCATAAAGTTTTTTGAACAATCCGGCTTTTCGGCACGCAAACACCTATCATACTTTTATACATTGTTATTACTACCATTGACATTATGCACAATGATATTCATATCAGCAATATTCTCAATTTCTCCTAAAAGGAATCAAGCAAACATAGTTTTAAAATTATCCGGCGGTATTTTAATAGGATTCGGTGTATTTTTCATTGATCAAGTGGTAAGAGCAATTGGCACTTCTGGTCGTATTCCAATATTCATATCCAATATAACAATACCTATGGTAACAATTTTATTATGTATAACAATATTATTATATCAAGAAGACGGATAGTATATGAAAAGAGGGGTAAAAAACATAATAAAAATACTTTCCACTATCTTATTGATAATAAGTGGACATAGTTTTGCACAAACCACCACATCAATAAGATATACAGCGCCAAGTAATATGCTAACTTTGAACCAAAAAAACACTGGAAATTATTATATGAATATAGAAACAGGGGCAAGTCATATAATATTAAAAGAAATATTCAAAAATACAAAAATCAACTTAACCTATAATGTATATAATAGTTATAATGAAAATATAGAAAATAGTAAACTCTACTTAACTTCATCAAATATACTTGATTTAATAATAGGAATCCCCTTTGATGAAAATAACCTAGAATACTTAAATTATATTCCAACACCAATACTAAACGATTATATGGTAATAGCAATAGATAAAAATAGCATAATTGATAAAACTCAAATAACAAAGGATTTAAACGAAACTATAACAAACCTAACAAAAACAAATCCATCTATAACAATAAATGGACTAAATTTACCGCTACTTCCCCCTATAATATATAAGGAAAAAGATATCACAAGTGCTATGGAAAAAGTATATAATGAAAAATACTTTTTAATTACACCATGGGAATTTATGGGAAGTTATATAAAGGATAATAAAGATAATAAAAACTTAAAAACCATACAAATATTGAAATATCCAAAAAACCAAATACAATACTTAATTGCTATAAATAAAAATACAAAAAATGATAAAATTATTGAAAACGGTGAAACATATACATTATACGATTTTATAAACAAAAGATTAACTGAATTAACATCAACTGGGGAACTTACAAAAATAATAAATAGCTTCAAATAAAGTAATATTTACTTTTAAAAAAGTATATATTATAATTCAAAATTAAGGAGAAAAGGTTGCTAAAAAAAATATTGATATTACTATTAACTATTACCCCCACCATATCATATTCTCAAGAATTTATAGATATGGAAATGGAAGAATATGCAATGGATGAAATTGCTCCAGATGGTGAAATTGAAGAATATGAAGATTATGTTGAAGAAGGAACCGAAGAAATCATTGAAAATCCATTAAATGAAAGGGTTAAATATTTTGACATCGCAGGTGTGATGCTTGACATGGATTATGAAAAGGTAAGGGAAACCTTAAAGGAAAAAAAATATAAATTGACGGATCTTCAATATACTATACCAGAATACTTTAAATTCAATTATGATGCAATATGTAGAAAAAATAACGTTCTCATACCTACAAATTTAGAGGCTTGTATAATAGGAATGGCCAAAAAAGATAAGATGCAATATATATCAAAGGCTAGCTTTACCAAAAACGATACCAACGAAAATATTTATGTATATTTTACAAGCCCTATAACAAATCATAAAGTTTATAAAATAGAATATACCAACGATGTAAACAAAAAATACGGGGATGCAAAAAATTTTCAATATCAAAGAGAAGAACGCCGTCGTGCATTTTGGTATTATGTATTAACAAAATACGGACAACCTAATTTAGAACCAAACCAATGGCTCCTTGATATAAATGAGGAATTATATACTGGACTTACCGCCCAATATGGAAAACTAACTCTTGAAAATAAAAAACAAGAAGCATTTGACATACTTGAAGCAAGTAAAGAAGCACGCCGACAATTTGAATATACTGATTATAGCTTTTAAAAAAAACCACCTATCAAAAGGTGGTTTAATTTTAAATGAAGGTTATATATTATTCCCAACCTTGTGTATCTTGCAATCCACTATAAGTTTCTTGAATATTATTACTACCAGTAGGATCTGCAACATAAGAAACAATAAATCCAGCAACACCTAATAAAATAAGTGCTAAAATAAGATAGAATATTTTTTCCCAATCCATTTTACCTTCATTGATAGTTTTCCATGCAATACCAAGGAACACAACAGCAGCAACAACAAACAAAGCATTTCTTGTATATGCGAAAAGTTGGCTACCACGTTGCAAAAATCTTTGGAAAGGACCTGTTGCACCACTTGTTACAATGGTACCGCCATCTTGCGCAAACACATCCAAAGGAATCATAAACATAACGGCCACTAAAACCGCCAAACAAATGAAAGTAGATTTTTTTGTAAACCATTTAAAAATAGACATATTTCATCTCCCAAAAGTTAAACATAAACATATTATAACAAAAATAAGAGGGTAAAGCAAGTTTTTTATAATAAATTACACCTTTTTAATTTTTGCATAATGAGACTTAACATACAAAGGAATCACATCCTTTTGAACAAAGGAAGATAAATCAACATTTTCTTCCATCCAATTTAAAACTCTATCTGGATGAATAATAGGATTTAAAACATTACTCCCTTTCAAAAAATCACTAACAACCATACCATCAAAACTACACTCTTCTTTATTTACAATAGAAATATCAAAGATTTTTCCACTTTGCCCCTTTGCGACAAAGGCTTCCTCCCCACCTGCATCTAAACAAAAATAGATTATATCATTATTATCTTTTTCTACTAAAGATGCATAAATAGCCTCAAAAGTGTTAATAGGCAAAACTCTGACACCAACGGCAAGCATAAATCCTTTAACCACAGAAAGACCTAATCTAATTCCGGTAAAGGATCCAGGACCATTAACAACAACAATAAAATCCAAATCTTTAACACTTACCCCATCTAAAACAGAATCTATAGCATCAATGATGATTTGAGATTGACTTTTCATATCATCTAAATCATTAAACTCTATAACTTTACTATTATTTTTAAAACAAACTTGTAAAGTTGAAGAAGTAGTATTTAAAAACATGGTTTTCATAATTTAATTGACCTCGGTATTTTTTCTTAATATAATAACAAACAGAGAGGCAAAAAACAAGAGGGAAAAAATGTTTGAAAAACTAAAACATAATACAAACAATATATATAAATTACCTGTTGGGACAAAGGAATTATCATCATTTGCAACAACTATATTTGAATTTTCCTCTGATGCCATGTTAATATTGGATGCGGTTGGAAAAATTGCATCTGTAAACACATCACTATGTAATTTAATCAATGCTGAAAAAGAAAAATTGATAGGCAAGATTCCAGATTTTTTATTTGGCGGACAAACTGATATATCCTCATATAAAAATTTCATACATGACTTAGTAAGTAATGGATACTGGACTGGTCAAGTTTTTGCAAGAAGTAAAACCGGAGCAGTTGTTCCAATGGAAATAAAATTTTCTGCAATTTATAATGATGTAGGGGAGGCAAACCATTATATAGGGATTTGTTCATCAATATATTCATATATATCAAAGATGAACGAATTGCCATTTGATCCAAACATTGATCCACTGACAAAAACCTATAACTACAATTCATTTTTACATAGATTGGAACACAATATACATAAAATTGAAAAGGATATGTCTGTCCTATCCTTGATATATATAGATATAGATAGATTCAAGGAAATTGATAATTCCCATAATTATTTAAAAGGAGACGAAATTTTAAAGAATCTAGGTGAATTATTAAGTAATTCTATTGAAAAAAGTGATACAGTAGCAAGATTAAAAGCTGATATTTTTTGCCTTATTATATTGGATATATATACCCAAGAAAGTATAGAGGCAATGGCGGAAAAAATCTTTAATAAAATTACTGCTCCTTATGCATTATCAAAGGATATTGAACATGTATCTATAAGTATGGGTGTAGCCACATACCCTATAAGTGGTGATAATCCGCAAGATTTAATTGCCTCTGCAGCTGAGGCTTCTAAAAAAGCAAAAAGCAAAGGCGGAAATCAAATCTGTTATCATAAAAGCCTAAACGATATAAATTAAAATTCCCCCTGATAATGGGGGGATTTTTTAATATACTATTCTAACATCACCTTCTTTATCTGGATAGGTATATGTTTCTTTAGTACCATAAGCACCAGTACCTGTACAAGGAAACTTCTTACAATCAAAAATCTTAGGTATATATTTCCCTTTAGAACTTTCCTGTCCTATCCAATGAGAACAGGCTCTACCACAACCTTTTAATTTATAAGGGGCAGGATCTCCACCTGTCCAACCACACCAATTACCATCACATCTATATTGACATCTTGCACCATATTCTTTTTCACTTGCATACATCCATATATAACTTGATTTAGAACAAGTATTAGTATACTCATTCCAATAGGAGGCATGTATTCTTATTTGAATTTTACCACATTTTGTTGAACCTGGATCAGACCAATAGTAATTAGGGCATGATTGGCATACTTCTTTATGTATTGCTCCTGATTGTTGAGAGAAAGTTCCTGTAGGGCATGCAGTTTTTGTTGAGGGGGTAGGACAATAATATCCTGCTGGACAAGTTTGACAATAAGTAGAGCCTTCTGCCGCATATGTTCCTAATTCACAATTTATAGGTGATGCAATTCCAGTAGGGCAATATTTACCCGCAGGACATTTCACGCACTTACCCCCACTTGCATAACTACCCGCAGGGCATGGCATACACTGATAAAATGTTTGAGCCAATACTCCCGTTGAGGTGGCAATACCAACCCCCAACATAACTAATCTCTTATTTATCTTCATTTTTATTTCTCCTTTCTTTTTTCTTGTTATATAATAGGGAGGGAGGAAGCGAAGACAACGAACAAAGAAAAACTTCCTCCCATAAACTTTACATT
>CALXQL010000021.1 GCA_944390685.1 uncultured Alphaproteobacteria bacterium
TACTATAACAGAAATTTATGATTATATGAGATTGTTATGGGCAAGAATAGGTGTTCCATATTCACCTGAAACAGGTCTTCCAATTGAAAGTCAAACAGTATCAAATATGGTTGATAAAATCATGGAACAACAACCTGGATCAAAATGGTATATGTTGGCTCCTGTGATTAGAGGTAAAAAAGGAACCCATAAAACAGAATTGGAAAATCTTCAAAAACAAGGTTTTACAAGGGTAAGGGTAGATGGAGAGTTCTGGGAAACTGATGCGGTTCCTGATCTTCATAAAAATCGTAATCATACAATAGAAGTTGTTGTTGATAGAATAGTTATAAGAGATGGTATTGAAGTCCGTCTTGCAAATTCAACAGAAACGGCATTGAAAATCGCAAATGGCATAATGATAATAGAAAATGCCGATACAAAGGAGCAAATAATTTTTTCTGAAAATTTTGCATGTCCTATTTCTGGATTTAGCATTGAAGAAATAGAACCAAGACTTTTTTCATTTAATGCCCCTATGGGAGCTTGTCCTAATTGTTCTGGTTTAGGATTCGAAGTGCAATATTCACCAAGTTTGATAATTCCAGATGAAACAAAAACTATTCGTAGAGGGGCTATAGCTCCATGGTCAAGGGATGATGTAATAACACAAAATCATTATTTAATAGAATCGGTATGTCGTCATTATAATATAAGCATGGATAAACCATGGAAAGATTTAAAAGAGAAAGAAAAAAATATTATTTTATATGGAAGTCAAGGTGAAGAAATAAAAGTCAATTGGAACGGATGGGTTGTTAAAAAACCATACGAAGGGGTGATTCCAAATTTAGAAAGGCGTTGGAGAGAAACAGAATCTGATTGGCAACGATTCGAATTGGAAAAATATCAAGAAAATATCCCATGCGATTTATGTAAGGGAAAACGTTTAAATGAAAAGGCTTTATGTATCAAAATTGATGGTAAAGATATCATAGATGCAACCTCACTATCTATAAGTGAAGCATTGGATTGGTTTAAACAAATTTCAAATAAATTATCTCCAAAAAATAAGGAAATTGCACAACCTATATTAAAGGAAATCATAGATAGATTATCATTTTTATTGGATGTAGGTTTAAATTATTTAACTTTATCAAGATCAAGTGGCACCTTATCTGGTGGAGAATCGCAAAGAATAAGATTGGCTTCACAAATAGGAACTGGATTAACAGGAGTTTTATATGTTCTTGATGAACCATCAATTGGACTTCATCAAAGAGATAACGATAAACTGATTGATACATTAAAAAAATTACGTGATAAATCCAATAGTGTTTTGGTGGTTGAACATGATGAAGATATAATGAGAGCTTCTGATTGGTTAATAGATATAGGGGAGGGCGCTGGTATCTATGGAGGAAATCTTATTGCAGAGGGAACTCCAAAACAAGTAATGGAAAATACAAAAAGCCTTACAGCAAAATATTTAAATGGAGAATTAAAAATTGATGTTCCAAAAAAACGCCGTAAAGGTAATGGTAACACAATTGAATTAAAGGGTGTATCTCATCACAATCTTAAAAATGTTGATATATCAATACCACTTGGAACTTTTACTTGTATAACTGGAGTATCTGGAAGTGGTAAATCTTCACTTATATTAGATACATTATATCCATTATGTAAAAAGGAATTACACGAATCTTCGATTCCCGCTGGTAAATGTAAAAGTATTACAGGTATAGATAATATAGATAAAGTAATTGATATTGATCAATCACCAATAGGACGCACACCACGTTCAAATCCTGCTACTTATATAGGTGTTTTTGATTTAATAAGAGATTGGTTTTCAAAACTTCCAACATCAAAAGAAAGGGGTTATAAACCAGGTCGATTCTCTTTTAATGTAAAAGGGGGAAGATGTGAAGCATGTAATGGTGATGGTGTTATAAAAATAGATATGCAATTTTTAGCTGATGTTTATGTGGAATGTGATGAATGTCATGGAACAAGATATAATCGTGAAACATTACAAGTTGAATACAAAGGTAAAAATATCGCAGATATTCTTAATATGAGTGTTGATGAAGCGATTCGTTTTTTTGAAAATATACCAAGCATTAAAGATAAATTATTACTTTTATCACAAGTTGGTTTGGGATATATAAAATTGGGACAATCTGCAACAACTTTATCCGGCGGAGAAGCTCAAAGAGTAAAATTGTCAAAAGAATTATCAAAAAGGGCCACAGGAAGAACTCTTTATATTTTAGATGAACCAACAACAGGTCTCCACTTTCACGATGTAAAAAAATTATTAGAAGTGCTTCATAAATTGGTGGATCAAGGTAATACAGTAATAGTCATAGAACATAATTTAGAGGTTATTAAAACCGCAGACTATATTTATGATTTGGGTCCCGAAGGTGGAGATGGTGGCGGAGAAATTATTGCCCATGGAACACCAGAGGAAATAATAAAATCACAAAAATCATATACAGCAAAATATTTGAAAAAATATATATAAAAAATCCCCCAATAAAGGGGGATTTTGTAAATAAATCCTCTTACTGACGAGAATAAAATTCCACTACCAAATTTGGTTCCATTTTTACAGGATAAGGAACTTCCTCAAAAGAAGGGATTCTAGTATAAGTTGCTTCAAACTTTTTCTCATCAACAGAGATATAGTCAGGCACTTCGCGTTCTTTGTTATTTTGAGCTTGAACAACCATAGGTATAGTTCTTGCATTTTCTTTTAAAGTAATAACATCGCCAACACGAACTTGATAAGATGGAATAGTTACACGTTTTCCATTAACAAGAATATGACCATGACTAACCAATTGACGTGAAGCGAAAACAGTAGGCACAAAATTTGCACGATATACAATAGCATCAAGTCTAGATTCTAATTGTGCAATGATTTCTTGAGCTGTATCGCCAGTTCTACGCATAGCTTCGTCATAATAAGAACGGAATTTCTTTTCAGAAACATTGCCATAATAACCTTTTAATAATTGTTTAGCAGCCAATTGAACACCATAATCTGTTCTTTTTGAATGCCCCATAGGACCATGTTGTCCAGGTTTATATTTTCTTTTATTAACAGGTGATTTAGCACGTCCCCAGGTATTAACACCATAACGACGATCTAACTTATGTTTAGTTTCAAGTCTTTTACTCATAAGAACTCCTTTAATTATGCTCATAAAGAGCGATTATTTTTACAAGGTTTTTGAGTTTCAAACCTTGGGTTTGTCCGATAGTCTAAACTTAATTAGCGAGGAACCTTATCAAATGAGGAGTCATTTTACTCAGTCCTACTTTCTCGGTGATAACAAATACTAAAACTTTTTTCATATTTTGTCAAGTAATCTTTTTACTATATTTCATTATATAATATATTTTGATTCGATTTTGATTCCTTTTTTATCAGATTCTATTTATAAAAAAATAAAAATCAAAAAAAATTAAAAAATAAAATAATGTAAAATCAATATGTTAAAGTTGTAGTAAAAATATTTAAAAAAAATGTAAAAAATCCTATTGACTTTTTTAAAAAGAATATTTATATTTATTCTCACTTGAATGTTGCAGGGATGGAAAACAAAACAAGTAAAAGTTTAACTCTCTTCAACCTCTCCAAAAAATAAAAAAAGAAAAAAATTAAAAAAAATATTTTTTTTCTCTTGCAATTAAAAAAAATAGTGTTATAACTAATAAAGTTTTAAAAAGAACACAATTTTTAATGCGATTTGTTTTTTAACATAGTGAAGATGCAATAAGGGATGTGTAGACGGCAGTATAGCTATAAAAAGTTGTCTGACACTGCACATTTTAAGACAGATTAAGTAAAAGGTATAAGGTTTAAACCTAATCTTTTTCTTTAAGATATATACATAGTGCAGGATTTAAGACTTAAAGATTTTTAAATCTAAGAGTTTGATCCTGGCTCAGAACGAACGCTGGCGGCAGGTCTGAGGCATGCAAGTCGAACGAGAAAGTGTAGCAATACACGAGTAGAGTGGCGCACGGGTGAGTAATGTATGGGAATCTGCCCAGAAGTGGGGAATAACAGTTGGAAACGACTGCTAATACCGCATA
>CALXQL010000022.1 GCA_944390685.1 uncultured Alphaproteobacteria bacterium
ATTCTTCACATGATGATGGGCTTAATTGATATGAACCGCCCGGACATTTTTCAACACCTTTTTCTACCTTTATATAAGTTCCAACCGGACATTTTGGATATTTGCATTCGGTAGAATATTTATTATCAACATATTGACCAGTTGGGCAAGGTTCACATTTTCTTGAAGTGCTGTTATAAAAGTAGCCACACTTTTTACATTCGCAACCATTTAAAGTATAACTTGCCTGTTCATCAGTTCCACAAGTCCCAGTTGGAGAAACACAATATTTACTTAATATAGAAGTTAATTGATTATTGGTTGCACTATATGCAATAGAACTATAAATCATAAAAATAAATGTAAGAAATATTTTCATCTCTACTCCCCTTTTTGATTTTATTCAATATCCAGATAGGGACAGAGCATTCGTAAACCATCACCAATTAAAATAAAAATATTTGATTGGCAAATAACATACAATATCAACTATTGCATGCACAATATTATTTCATCATACCCGCATTTTGGGTATAAAAAAATAGCAACATAACGATGCTATCAAACACCGTCTGATTAAAGAGTTTACGAGACTCCGTACCATCTCTGATACTAAATATAGTTATTTACTATATCTAAAAATAACTATAACAAAGAAAAAGTTAAAAGTAAATAAAAAATAAAAAAACTCCCTTAAAAAAGGGAGTTAAAAATCAATAAATGAAAATTATCTTGCTTGTTGGATAGCAGTTCTCATTTGATTTGCATCAATATAACCGCGGAAGAATTGATCACCAACAATATAAGCAGGAGTTCCTTGGATCATAAGTTTAGAAGCAAGTTCACGAGTTCTTGTGATTTCTTCATCAACAGAAGGATCCTTCATATCTTCTTTTAATTGTTTTGTATCCAAACCAGCATCTTTTGCAATTTTCATGATATTAGCTTCAATTTTCTTAAGCATTTCTTCTTCAGTTGTGTTTTCATCTGCTTGTGGAATTAAATTAGTTTCAAATAAAGCATCATGAAGTTCAGCAACTTTTCCTTGTTTTTGAGCAGCAATTACAGCTCTTGCAGGAAGTTCAGAAATGCTACCAAAGATAGGTAAGTTTTTAAGAACAACTTTAACATCATTTTCGGTTGTCAAAACTTCTTTAATTGATTGTGCACCACGTTTACAGAAACCACAGTTGTAATCAAAGAATTCATAAAGAACAACTTTACCTTCTTTATTTCCAATTACAGGAGCATATTTTGAATCATCTTCTGTAATTTCATTAAGAGCATCTTTTGAAGCTTCCATTGCTTTTTCTTGTTCAATTTGTTGAAGTCTTTCAGAAGCATCTATTAAAACAGAAGGATCAGCCATGATTGCATCTCTTGTTTTAAATCCAACTATCCAAGATGCAGTTGTATATATTGCACAAAACAATATAACAGCAGGAATAGCAACATTCATCAAAGCATTTTTTACTTTTCCATTTTTTGATTTATTAT
The DNA here is from genome assembly GCA_944390685.1 of uncultured Alphaproteobacteria bacterium. GTDB lineage: Bacteria > Pseudomonadota > Alphaproteobacteria > Rs-D84 > CACZYB01 > CACZYB01. The sequence continues at coordinate 1,477 of CALXQL010000022.1, forward strand.
CTGCAATTACCTTTGTATAAACAACAAAAGCAATTACCCATATTAAAGATAAGATTAACATAAGTATATTCATGTTTGTTTCCTTTCCTAGTTTGTTGTTAACAAAAAAATTTTAATATTTTATTTTTTTAATGTCAAAGCAATTTTTTCTTTTTTTAACTCTTATTGAAAAAATTTATATATATTATATAATGAAAGTATGAAAGAAAAAGAATTATTAGATAAATTAAATCAAGGCATTGATGAAATGTCGGAAGATTATTTGGAAAAACCTATAACTCCAAAATCGCAACGTTTTGCCTATGGGCCAAATAGTTTTGCGAATACTCTGGTAAATGTGGTAAAAAAATTTTCACCAAAATATGGATTTGTTAATGCAGATATAATAACAAATTGGGAAATCATAGCGGGAAAAGATATCGCAACGAAAATTACACCAATAAAAATAGTTTTTCCATTTGCAAAGAAAAATCAAGGCACACTTTATGTAAAAATTACTAATTCAGCCTTTGCCTCAATAATACAATACCAATTTCCAAATATTATAGATAAGGTGAATCAATACTTTGGATATAATGCAATAAGTTATATAAAGATTAAGTATTAAGGGGAGCTAATTTCACCGAATTAAAATCATCTAAATTATTATCGCGAATGATTTTTTTCACTTCTAAAATATATTTATCCTTTTGTGTGGAATATTTTGTCATAGAACTCATAAGCCATCTACCATAAAGAGGTTTTCCTTGTTCTCTTAACTTCGCTCTCATTTGCCTGAATCCATAATAATACCTAGTTTTGTTAAGATTATTAGCATAACTATCAACAGAATCATAAAGTGTTGGGAAAGTTTTTATACGATGAATTAAACCTTCTTTTCTTGAACGAGGAAGCATACCATCTCCCCCCCAAGTCCATTCTGCAAATATAGAATTACCTTGAATTAAAAATCTCGATTCGCCCCAACCAGTTTCTTGAATAGCTTGTCCCAAAGCCATAGAAACAGAAATTTCATCAAGTTTAACTAATATATCCTTAATTTCCCCAGTTGAAGTTTTATATTCCTCTTGCATTTGTTTTATGAAATTTTCATCTTCCTTTGATATAGATTGAAAGGTTTTAATTTTATTATCAATATCCAAAAGTTTATTTCTATTGGCCAAAAGCTCCTCATTTTTTTTCAAAATTAAAGGTAAAAGGAACTTAATAAACAAATCTTTTTTATCCTTTTTTGATTCAATCATATTAAAATCACTTGGCAAAGTTTTTATGAAAATGCGAGGCACATCTTGTTCTCCATCTCTAATTTTTTGTAAATCATAATCTAAATCTTCAAATAATTGTTGCATCTTTCTATAAGAAGAAATATGAGAATTTGTATCATATACCACTACAAATAATGATATTATAGATGTAATTAACACTACTAAAAAAGCAATATAAAGAGGGATAAATTCCGTTTTAAAAAACTTCATTGAATAAAAATTATACCACACCCTTAATTTATATAATATAGTATCAAAAAAAGATATTATAGAATTTTTGATAAAGGTTGGAAAAGATTTTATATTTATAAATAATTGTTTTATCATTTTTACTAAAAATAATCATAAAAAGTTTTTTCAAACTTGTAAAGTATATTTTTTTTAAAAAAAGTTAAAAAAAATAGTGAATATTTTTTTTTATAATGCTATAAAGTATAAACGGAAAACCAAGGGGAAGAATTGTGAATAAATTAAGTCAATCAAAAAATGTCAAAATACAAATTTTAAAACAAATGGTAAGAAAGGGCTTTTTGATTGTCTTTATAATCTTTTCATTTATATTGATATTCATAGGTAAACCGGATAATGCAATAATAAATAAAACAAGTGGTATGGTAATACAATTTATGTCCCCAATAATTTCCATCATATCCTATCCAATTTATAAGGTGGGCACATTCATAGAGGATGTAAAGAAATTTAATAAAGTAGATAAGGAAAATACTAAATTAAAAGAAGAAATTTCTAAATTAACAGAGGAAATAAATTACTATAAACAATTAGATAGTGAAAATATAGAATTAAGAAAATTAACAAATTTTGTCGGGGATAATAGTATCTATGCCTTATCAACAAAAGTGATAGGAACAAGCGGTTCTGGACTATCTCACTCATTTATTTTAGATGCAGGTGCAAAAGATGGAGTGGAAAAATATCATGGAGTTTTAGTAGATGGTTATTTAGTGGGACAAATAATATCAGTAGGAAGAAATTATTCAAGAATGTTATTGATAACCGATGCCTCATTAAAAATACCGGTTCAAATTGAACGCACTGGGACAAGGGCGTTTTTACAAGGAAATAATACAAAGTATCCAAAAATAATACATTTTGAAAATCAAACACCTTTACAAATAGGGGATAGAGTTATTACCTCTGGCATGGGAGGAAATCTTCCTTATGCTATTCCAATAGGTATAGTTGGTAGTATAAGTGAAGAAGAAGGGATAATTCTTCAACCTTATGTAGATTCTTCCCATATTAACTATGTTAAAATTGTGAAATCTGTTCATACCGATGGAATAAAGCAATTTTTAAAAGAAGAGGAAATTCCGGAAACATAAAATGGTAAAAAAATCAAAAAAATATAAATGGTTATTAAATTTTCTATCTACAAAAATTCCATTTGTAAGTAGTTTTTTGATATTGATATTATCATTTGTGAAATATGGCTTTGATGATTCAAAGGCAATGTTGGTTTTAATACCAATTTTTATATGGGCCATGTTAAAGGTCAAATCATTTGATTTTATTTCTGTTTTATTATTTGGTTTTATTCAAGATTTTATGGATGGCACCCCATTTGGTTTGAACATATTCATATTTTTATTATTATATTTTATAGTTTATTATCAAAAAATATTTCCAATTGAATCAAGTTTTATTTTTTCATATTTATCATTTGCTACATTGACATTTTTATTATTAACAATAAAATACTTTTTTATTTACTTTTTATTTACAAATCAATTAAATTTTGTAAATACAATAATAAGTTGGACTATATTAACACTATTTTATCCAATATTTTACGTTATGATAAAATATTTATATGAAAGATTTGTAGGCAAATATCAATGAGAGATGCAGAGCTAGTAAAAGTTTTTAATCGTAGGGCACTTATAGTTGCAGGTGGGGAACTTTTCCTATTTTCTATTTTGGCTGGACGCTTATACCAATTACAAATATTGGAAAGTGATAAATATAAAAAACTATCCGAAAGAAATAGTGTAAGAATAAAACTAATCACTCCTCCACGCGGAATAATAAAGGATAGATTCAATGTTGAAATGGCAATAAATGTGAATAGTTATGGTATTCAAATGATACCAGAAGAAGTCACTGCGCGAGGCTTATCAGTTGAAGAAATTCTAAATCGTATATCTCAACTTATTCCATTAACAGATAAGGAAAAAGAAAAGGTTTTAAATAATATAAAAAAGAAAAGGGCATTTTTCCCTGTTTTCATAAAAAATAATCTTGGTTGGGAAGAAATGGCAAAATTGCAAGTTAAAAATCTTGATTTTACTGGTGTCTATGTTGAGGAAGGAAAACGTCGTTTTTACCCATATAATGAAGTCGCTGCACATGTCATAGGATATGTTTCAGATGTAAGTGAACAAGAATTAAAAAAAGATCCCGATCCGGTTTTACAACTTCCTGATTTTAAAACCGGAAAGGCAGGTGTGGAAAAATTGATGGATAAACAATTAAGGGGATCCGCAGGCGAAACCATGCAAATTGTGAATTCTGTGGGAAGGGTAATTGAAACCCTTGATGATAAAAGAAAAAAAACAACACCTGGTCAAAATATAGTATTAACAATTGATAAACGCCTTCAAGAATATGCATTAAATAGAATTAAAGAAGAAAGTGCCAGTGCCATTATAATGGATATATATAATGGAGATATTTTGATGATGATATCTGTTCCAACATATAATCCTAATATATTTTTATCCGAAGATAAATCTGCTGAAGAATTTAATAAATTATTAAATAATCCTCGTCACCCATTTATAAATAAGGCGATAGAAGGTCTCTACGCCCCTGGATCCACATTTAAAATGATGACTGCATTAGCTGCTCTTCACGAAGGAAAAATAAAAACTTCCACAAAAATAAATTGTACTGGTCATATGGATTATGGAGATGGACGTTATCATTGTTGGAAAACCTCAGGCCATGGACTATTGGATTTGGAACAATCTCTACAACATTCTTGTGATATATTTTATTACACAATTGCAACAAAATTGCCAATGGATTCAATTCAAGAAATGGCATATAAATTTGGTTTTGGAGATTATACAGGCATAGAACTTGCCAATGAAAAAAAAGGTCAAGTTCCAAGTGTTGATTGGAAACGTAATTATAAAAGTGAAAATTGGTATACAGGTGATACAATTACAGCTTCAATAGGACAAGGCTATACACTTGTGACACCGATTCAATTGGCTGTTATGACATCACGTATAGCAAATGGAGGATTCGCTGTAAAACCAAGAATCTTAAAAGGAGAATTTGAAAATGTATTTTTCCCACAAATGAATATAGATGCCAATTACCTAAACATAATAAAAAAAGGTATGTTTTCTGTTGTAAATAAACCAAATGGTACGGGAAAAACAGCATCATTTAATTATAATGGTAAACAAATGGCGGGAAAGACAGGAACAACTCAGGTTCGCCGTATTTCAAGGGAAGAAAGATTGACCGGTGTGATAAAACAAGATGATCTTCCATGGAAATATAGAAATCATGCTTTATTTGTGGGCTATGCACCATATAAAAATCCAAGATATGCAATATCTGTTGTTGTGGAACATGGAAAATCTGGTTCTGGAACGGCTGCTCCTATTGCAAGGGATTTAATGATGAAAACATTGGAATTATATTCATAGGAGGTTAAATGCTTGATTATTCTGTAAGTATGAAAAAAAGTAGTAGAATGAATATATTTTCCAAATTTTTTGTAATGAATTGGAAATTGGTATTTTTATTATTACTACTTTCCTCAGTAGGAATAATGATACTATATAGTGCAGGAAAGGCTGATTGTAATGAAGAAACTAATTGTTTAATAAGTTATGGTTCATGGAGCCCATGGGCAATTTCGCAAATGCCAAAAATCGTTATGGGATTTATGATATTATTCATCACAGCTTTGTTTGATTTGAAAATATGGGTGAAATATGCCTATTGGATATATGGCATAGGTGTAATTTCACTTATTTTGGTTACTTTTTTCGGACATGTAGGAATGGGAGCTCAAAGATGGTTAAATTTAGGATTTATAAGATTTCAACCATCGGAATTTATGAAAATAGCATTGGTTTTGGCACTGGCGAAATATTTTGCGGCATTAAGTATAAATGAAATAAGAAATAATTACTATTTGCTATTTCCTGCATTTTTAGTTCTTTTACCTGTTGGTTTAGTTTTGGATCAACCTGATTTGGGAACAGCAATGATGTTATTAATAGTATCAGGAATAATATTTTTCATAGCAGGTGTTCAATGGTGGAAATTTGCAATAATTTTTGGTATAGTATTATTGTCCTTTCCAATAATATGGAAATACGGATTACACGATTATCAAAAGGATAGAATAATAATATTTTTGAATCCGGAAAAGGATATTATGGGCACTGGCTACCATATAACCCAATCAAAAATATCTCTTGGTTCAGGTGGATTTTGGGGAAAAGGCTACTTAGAAGGCACCCAAAGTCATTTAAACTTTCTTCCCGAAAAACAAACAGATTTTATATTTACCATGTTTGCGGAGGAATTTGGAATGTTTGGTTGCCTTATGTTATTTTTACTAATAATGGCGATATTATGGCAATGTTATAAAGTTGCATTTGCAAGCCGTAATAATTTTGGTAAATTATTAAGCCTTGGTCTAGGAGTGAATTTCTTTATTTACTTTTTCATAAACACAGCCATGGTTATGGGCTTATTACCGGTGGTTGGAGTTCCATCTCCACTTTTATCATACGGAGGCACAGCGATGATAACAATCTTTTTAGGTTTTGGATTGATAGAGTGTTGCTATGTCCATAGCGATATGTTGATAAGTTCAAAAAGTGATTATTTGTAATAAAGGATTAAAAATCAATTTACAATCAAAAAAAAATTTGCTATATTGGAAAACAGATACAACAAATAGTTGTATTTAGTGTCAGTAATGTTACGATGCGTGGCTTTGAACGGCCTTACTTACAGGGTATATAATGAAATGATACCTTATGGTATCTTTTTTTATATCCAAACCCCCAGCCATTGTGGTTGGGGAGTTATAGCCATACAAGAGGAATATAGAAATATATTCTAAAAGCTATAAAGTCATTGTAAGTATGATTGTTCAACTGCCCGACCGATGTTCCTGATACGCTGGGAATAAAAAAGGGAAACGAACATGAAAAGAAACATAAAATCAATTATGGTTTCGTGTATATTGTGCACGGGATTCTCAAATATAGGTTATTCAGCAACCACAGCTCAACTTCAATCAACACTTCAAAAATATGGTGTGCCAAAGGCAAGCGATTGCGGAACAATCAATGAGGCTCATTATAACGGCTCGGCTCCTGAATGCCAACATATTGGTATGTATTACGATAAAGAAAATCGTAGATGTGAGGAATGCCCCCTTGGTACTGCAACGGATTCTAAAACCGATACCTCTTGTAAACCTATAATCTGTCCTGATGGCTATGGTGGAACAATTATAAAAGATGGATTATGTCCCGCGGGTTATGGATTGTTTCAAATTACCGGTGGCAATTGCCCAGATGGGACAAGGTTAATCAAAATATAAAATTTATGGGGGAAAGTTTGTTTTGTTCATTGTCTTCGCTTTCCCTCTCCCTATTTTACATTATGTGAACGAACAAAGAAAGGAGAAAAATATGAAACTAAATAAAAAACTGGCAATCTTAGGGGTGGGAATCGCCACCTCAACGGGGGCATTGGCACAAACATTTTATCAATGCTTACCATGCCCGTCTGGCACTTATTCAAGTAATAGTAAATGTATTGAATGTGCAAGAGATTATTATTGTTCAAATGGAACACAAAGGGC
>CALXQL010000023.1 GCA_944390685.1 uncultured Alphaproteobacteria bacterium
AGATGTAAGTATACATATAACTAAAAATAAAAACTTTTTACGAATATTCTTCATACTTACCACCTTATTTATTTACTATTTTAATAGTATACATTTTTATACCTTATTTTCAAAGAAATAATTTTGTGTTCTTGTGAATAAGAATGAAATGAGTTTTTATTAAAAAATAGGTTAGTAAAATCAAGGAGTTAACTTTGGAGCGGGTGAAGGGTATAACTCATCTAAAAATTAAGCCTTTACACAACACCAAAACCAACCAAATCTCTAACTTTCTACGCAATTATTTTTAGCCATACATACTTACTGCATCACTAATTGCATCACACCTATTATAAAAGGTTTTTCTCTGAAAGCAAATAAGTTTTTTAATAAATTTTAAATTTTACATTAAAAGCATAAAAATATGGGTCCCTGGCTCCCCCTCTTCCCCCATATTTTCAACATTTTTCATTAAAATATTTTTTCAAAAATTTTCCTTCAAAAACTTCATAAAAACCCAATTTTAGCCCCCTAAAAAACGCGTCTTATAGGGAGTGTTTTTCAAAAACATCAAAAAATCACTACACATTAAACCTTCATTTCTAAGGGATTTTTTATATATTTTTCCTCTTATTTTATCTAAATCTTATCAAAAACCCCAACTCAAAAATCTTCTAACTCATTGTATATACTATATAAACATTATTTTTTATTTTCTAATATTAATAAAAAAAATAAATCATATATAAAAATTCCAAATAAAAAAATTAAAAATCCCCAAAAATAAAAAATTTTCACAGTTCTATATAATATAGACCCTCATTTATTGGTCAAATACGAAGGTAGTGTAGATACTTAATTTGTAAATTTAAAAACTATATAGTATTTTTATATAGTAAATATTATTATGCAAAAAATAATACTAACTAACAATAAATATAAAAATAAATAAAATGTATAAATCTAAGTTTAAAAAAATAAAATCTCTTTCTCAACATTCAACACAATTCTGTAAAAATATGCAAAGCATCCAAACCATTACAAGCTGGTTCTCCTCCTCACTAAGCAGTAATGGTTTATTTTTTAGTATTCGTTGGTTTTATAATCCCCCCACAACCCAAGCTCAACTTATAAGCAAACTTCATACAATGTTTAATCAAATATTCAATAAATTATTAGGTTCTCATTGGTTTAAATTATATCAAAAACATTTCATTTTTATTGCTGTTCAAGAGCAAGGCCAATCTAATACAAATTTCCACGCTCATGTTATTTTAGGGCTCAAATCAAATAAATTTACAACAGGCGACCTCATCAATACACTTTTTTCATTACAAAATAAATTACAAATGTCCGTTTCATTAAAAACAAATAAAAATTTTAAACCATCCAATCAATATCCAGACAATATTGTAATTTCCCCAATATTTAATACAAACGGCATCGCCGAATATCTATCCAAAGAATTCACATTAATTCAATCAAACGATATGCAATTTTCTAATACCGACAACATTATCTTCGATTATCAAATATTCAATTAAATCAATTCTAAATTCATAAAATCTTTTCTTTATAAAATAAACCAGGACTAAATTCAATCAATCCTGGTTCATTCTTTTTAATCTAAATAATATTTAATTATGCTTGCATTAAAAATTTATTAAATCTACGTAGTGCTTGTTTAACACTTTCATGACTCATTCTTCCATATTCAGATTTTGCTCCACTTATTTCATATTCTGGCAACAAATTATTTATATTTTCTACCAATACATTCAAACTAATATTTTCTTTTTTACATACACGCTTTATTCTGTATTGATAATCTTTTGCAGTATTAGGTTTATAGTTATTTTGTAGCAACCAGTTTTCAAATTTTTTTAACATTTTTATACCTTTCGTTTTGTTTTACATATCTATTATCCCAGTTTTTCCCTCAAAAGCACACAAAAAAACGCATAAAAACACAACAAAATTGGCTAAAAACAGCCATTTATATCCTTTATTTAGAATTGGGGATTTCAATTATTTGTTATCTCTAAGTATTAACAAATATTTCAAGTAAACGTTTTCTATCCTGTAATACAAACAAAAAATTAAATATTATTACTTATTAACTTTACATAAATATAAATATTCTTTATGTTCTTTAAAATTGGTTTTACCACTATTAAAAAATTTGTAGTCTATATCAAAAACTTTAACATCACCCCTTATTTTTAATATATCTATCATATCTTTTTCTGTTATTTTATTTATAGATGCACCACTATTTGCTGTATATGTATTATTATAAGATACTAAAATATATTTTGTTTTAGCATTTCTAATCAAATCTTCTAAAACTGTTTTAGCTTTTATTGTAGAATACATACTCATTTTTTCTTTTCTATCAAATTTTAAAGTTTTCCCTTTTACTGGTAATTTTTTCCATTCCGCTAAATTTTCTAATAAATGATAAAAATTTATATATTGCCTTGCATTATAAGGAGGATCTAAATACAACAAATCAGCTTTAATCTTTTTTATTAATAAATTTGCATCTTCTCTATATATATACGAAGAAGATTTATATTTTTTAATATCCAACATCTCCAATATAACACCTTTATCTAAAGGGGGGGTCCCTAAAAAAGCCTCAAAATGTCCAACAGTATTTGCTATTCTATCTGAAGAATATAACAAAGAAGATAACAATATATAATATTCTCTTTCTGTTAAAGTATTTTTTATATTTTCAATATGCTCTCTTATTGAACCAATTCTTTTTGCATCTTCATAAGAATAATAAGTTCCAGAAAAAGTATCTGAAAAATAATTATCTTTTATATAATCAGAATTATCGTTGTAATAATTAATTAGATTTTTAATCTTTTCATTATCAAACTTATCATTAGACAACCAAGCTTTATAAAAAATATAATTTGAAAACAAATTATCATTAATAATAACAGATTTATCCAATGACATAAAATATTCTGATACAACACCAGTTCCTGCAAAAACATCTGCCACAGAAGAAAAATCTACTTTTTCTTTATCTATAACATCTTTTATGAAGGATAATAATTTAAATTTATTTCCTATATAACGTCTATTTTGTAAACTATATGTCATAATTCAATATTAATACTTCTCTTTCTTTTGCTTGTCTATTTTTTTTATGATAACTAGAAGATCTATAATGATAATCTATATCAACAATTTTAAAATCATGAAGCTTTATCCAATCAATAAGTATTTTATTTTCCATATTTTCTTTCGATAAAACATTAGATAACGCAAATTTTACATTATTTTTATGTAAATATTCTAAAGTTTTTAATAAAGCCTTTTCTTGCTCCTCCGTCCATGGATTATTATTTTTTGAATTTGCTAAATTATATACTGCATTTGTTATTAAATAAGGGGGATCGCAATATACAAAATCATTTTTAGATAATTCAAATTCCTTTATAACAGAAAAATCAGAAAAATAAAACTTTATATTTTTATTTTTTGTTCCAATTTTAAACGAATGTAATTTATCTCTTATACTAGCATTAAAATCAGTTTTACCAATAGGCATATTAAACTTACCAGAAGAATTAAACCTAATATCATTATTAAAACAATAACTTAATAAAACTAATAAGTATATAGCTCTTGTATTCAAATCCATTACTGTTGAATTAAAATAATTTCTTAATTTTTCATACCCAATCTTATTATAATTTTTAAATCCATTATTTCCTTCAACATATTTTTTATACACATCATAACCATTATTAAAAGTATCAGATAAATTAAAGTCTTTTATAATTTGCTCAACTTTTGCAACTATACTTTCCTCAGAAAACATTTGCAATGTCTGTAATAACTCTATTACATTTTTATTTACATCCAAGCAAACAACCTCTTTTGATCTATTAAGAACATTTAAACCAACACTAGCACCACCACAACATAAATCGACAAAACGATTTATTTTTTTAGGAAATAATGGTAAAATCTGATCTAATAATCTAGATTTGTTTCCCGTATAATTTAACGGAGTTTTAACAATATCAGGAATTAAACACATATTAGTCCCCCTCTATTCCATAAAATCTCTCTAATGTTTCTATATCTACAAAAATTCCCTTACGCATAAGAGCTTGTTTATTACTATTCTTATAATATTCATTTAACATCTTTAAAACAGTTGCCTTATCTCCATTATGAATTTTTCTATGACAATTAGGACAAAGAGGAATTATATTTTCTTCAACATCAACATCTTTTTCAAAAAACTTTGAATTTTCCATCTGAATCATATGATGTCCTTCAAGATATATTTTATCTCCTTTAGTCTTAAAATAATTTAAACTATGTGCTAAATGATCATTTTCATTTTCTGCATAATGATCAAAGAAACATTTATAATCAAATCGTTCAAGAACTGCTTGTTTTAAATTTTTTCTTTTTCTTTTAACAAACTTATTATCAAATTCTACCCCTAAATCTAATTCAAAGACATCCTTTAAAAGTATTTTATTAGAAGAATCCAATAATACATCTAATATATTTTGTTTTTCTTTAATATTAAAAAACTTATCTAAATTATATTTAAAAATAGAATCAATGTATTCCTCAATAATCAAATCATATTGGGGATCATTACAATATTTTTCTGTAGCTAATTTAAAAAAATAGTAATTAAGAACAACAGCCAATTCCTTTTTAAAATTACTAATACCACCAGCATTATATTTTCTTTTATATATTAAAGATTCTCTATCCTCTAAACTTTCAACTAAAAAATTAATATCACTTTCTGAAACTTTATTTTGTATTAAAGCATATGAAATATCTAAACTTTCAGAAATTGATGGATTGTAAAAAAGCATAGATAAGGTAAATCTGCCAATATAATCCTCATTTAATAACTCTTGAGAAGCAAGTTCTACAAAATTTTCAGGAGCTATATTTAAAACTTTATTAATTTCAACTAATGGCTGATTATCTTGATCAAAATAATGCCCTGTTAATAGATATAAATTTAAAATAAAAGTTAATGTATTAATGTCATTTTGTTTATAAATTCTATATAACTTTTCTCCGATTGTATTAATCTTCGGGGAATCTTTAACGTTTCTAAATAAAATTTTTGCTATCTCTAATCTTTTAAACTTCTGCTTATGTTTTTCTTGAACATCTTTATTTTTAAACCAAGCTTCCCATTTTGAATAATCATCTTTTCGTTCAATCCATTCAGGTAATAATTCTTTAATATATCCAGAAATCGTGCTAATTGAACGAATATTTGTTGTTATAAAACCAAAAATCCTATTCTGACTAGAATGAGCATTAGAAACAAAATGTTCAGGTAATTTATCAATTATACTCTTAACTTGTATATCCATAAAAACTCTCCTATTCAGATAAGCATTATATTATAGTTTACCAAAATTGCAATTATTACTTTACAATTCAAACTCTTTACTAGTGTATACCAAAATAAAATCGAGTTCAAGAACAAAATTGAAACAAAAACAAACTTATTATTCTTTCAACTGGTAACAAATTGTCACCGGTTGCTTTTATTTTCTACACTAATCCTTCTTCTCCATAACCTTTTCCCACTCATCAAACTCTGTCTGTAAGTAATCATAACCAAACTTATTTAATTCTGTATTTATCTGTTGCAATGTATAATTGGAATATGATTGCTCCATAGTTCCAGTTCCTTCCCAACCAATAATTCTATTTATACAACTTGTAACTAAACCAGCAGATTGCATTGCAAGACTTGCATTTTTACGGAATGAATGGAAATCCAAACCTTTTTCTTTAATTCCAAGTTTTTCCAAAAATACAAACAAAGTTCTTAACATATACCTGTCATTGTATTCACCACTTTTTGTTTTACATTTTGGGAAAATAAAATCTTCATCTTTTGCTTTTAATTTCTTTTTTCTACGCTCTACATAATCCCAAAATCCTAAATCTAATAAATGTTTATGTATTGGAACAATTCTTTCACTTGCATCATTTTTCAAATGCTTTATAGCATGATTTGAACGGAAATATAAACATTTTATCTTATCTTTTTCAAAAACATCTCCGTATTGTAAAGTTGTTGCTGCATTTAATCTTGCTCCGGTAAACAAAGCAATCATACAAACCCAAAACACATCAGGATTGTCTTTAAAAAACTTATGCTTTGTATCAAATATTTCTTTAAGTTGCTCCTCAGAATAAGGCAAATGAGGTTTTCTATCACTCTTCTTTGTTTTTGTTATTTTAGGCAAATTTAATATAAGGTTATTCTTATAAAAATCAGGCTCTACATTACATGCGCAATTTACAAATTCCGTAATATATCTAAGTTTTTGACGTCTATTATCATTCTTTACACCTGTCTTATTTATAATATTTTCTGAAATCTTAGAGATAATATCAGGCTTATAAAAATCCAAATAATCACTTTCTAAATTCAAATTTACACTATCAAAAACACTACTTAAAAAGTTCCTTTTTCTTGTCTTTTCATCTTCTTTATTATTTGCTCTAAGAAGCATTATATCCAATATCTCTTTTAATGTATGTTTAGGAGTTTCTTTTACTTGTGGAACATTAGTTTGAATAAGTTTTGCAAAAGCCTCTGGACCTAACTTTTTCTCGATTAAATTAAGTTTAGTTTCCATAGTTTTAAGATTGTTTGCAACTTCTTTATTAACATTATATCTTTCAAGACCTTGTTTTATTTCAGCAAATAACTCTATAAATTCTATCAATGTTTCAGGCTTATTATTTGGAGATAACACTAATTCATCTGGAACATAAAATGTCATTATTGCATGACCTGGAATTTGCTCAACATTTCTACGAATAACACTTATCTGAGAATACAATTCGCACAATCTATTAAACTTTATGTTAAACTGCTTAATACCATCCATTTTAGTTAAAGCCTCATAATAATTATTTGTATGCAACGAATAACGTCCATATCTTCGTTTGCTATCCTTCTTTGGCAACTCTATTCTACAATAAAAAACATTCTTTCTCAACCACAAATGAGGGATATTCCTAAAACCAAATGCATCACACTTTGCATCACACTTATCAAACATTCGCCAAAACCCTTTATAAGCAAAAAGCTAAGTATTTGTATTTACAAGAGTTTTACAATAAGTATAAAAATACTATTCCATATAGCATGAACTAAAAAAGTCTGTAAAATCAAGGATTTGAGTTTGGAGCGGGTGAAGGGAATCGAACCCTCACGGCCAGCTTGGAAGGCTGGAACTCTACCATTGAGCTACACCCGCAAAGATTTTTATAATATATATAATTTTTTTCTTTTTTGCAAGTAAAAAATATTTTCTTTACATTTATCCTTTTTTATTATATTTTTTTAATGATACTTTAAAAAAGTATTGGGACTTACAAATCCCTTAACGACGAAGGTAATGAACCTTTGATTTAATGAAAAATAGCCTGCTCCTTTGGGGAGTACGGCTATATAAGGTATAGATATTCTTGTATTTTATACACGAAAATGTCGTGCCATATCGTTAATGGTTTGTAAACTCCCCGTTTGAAAGAGGAGGTTAAAATGAACCAGTATCATAAATATATCATATTTTATTTAGTGTGTTTTATATCACTATCAAATAAAGTTAATTGTGCAACAACATCTCAACTTAAATCAGTATTGGAAAAATATGGTGTTCCATATACAAGTGATTGTGGAACATTAAATGAAGCTCATTTCAATGGTTCTAAACCAGAATGCCAACAATTGGGTATGTTTTATAATAAATCTAAACGAAGATGTGAACCTTGCCCTCTTGGAACTGCAACTGATACTAAAACTGATACTTCTTGTAAAGATATTGTATGTCCTAATG
>CALXQL010000024.1 GCA_944390685.1 uncultured Alphaproteobacteria bacterium
AAAAGCTCTTTCTAAATCTATCGTTTAAACTCTTAATATCCATCTTTTACTCCTATAAATGAACTATCTCAGTCATAACAGCACAACCTCTTTCTTGTTCTATATGACAAGCTTCTATAGCATCATGCAAACTCCAATATATAGTAGGCATCAATATGCCATTTACTTTGATTTGATACATTATTTTGCCTCCTGATTTAAGAAATGATTGAAACGACGAAGAGCTTGTTTAACACTGGTATGAGAGCGATTACCATAAGCATATTTTTCACCTACTTCATAGATAGGAAGTATAGTTTTGATATTTGCGATTAGGTTTTCAAGAGAAATATTTTCATGTTTGCAAAGTCTTTCAATTCTGCTTTGATAATCATTTGCAGTATTGATTTTATAATTTTTAGATATGAGCCAAAATTTAAATTCATTTAACATATTAAACCCTTTCTTTTTTGTTTTACATATATAATTATGTCGTGTTGTTTTGGGTTTGTAAGCGAAAAAATGCATAAAAATGTAAAAAAATGGCTAAAAATAGCCGTTTTTAGTATGGTTTGAGATAAAATTGAGGATTTTTATGGGAAAATAACATCCCTTGTGATAACGATGATACAAGGGGGTATTAACAATTTTTCACCAGAATAACGATAACATATACTAATGAAATATAAGTATATTTTATCTAGGAATATAAAATATATCTATTTAAATATTGGTCTTAAAATTAGCCATATAATTGCATAACAAACAATCCCTATATCTTCACTATTATATAAATAATCAGAAAACATTCCATGAGCAATAAGATTTCTTAAATTTTTTTGTTTATCAGTTAAATAACTTTTAAAAAACCAAACCATATTCTCATCAAAAAGATGATGTTCTAAACACTTATCCAGCAAATAGTCAACCTTTATCAAATTTTCTTCAACCTCTTTTCTTTTTAACACTGTTAAAATTTCAATATCAGATAATAAAAATCGTAAAATTTCTTCAAATTGTAAAATAAGGAAATGTGATGCAGTCATATAATCTTTCATTAAAAATTCATAAATTCCTCTAGAAATTATTTTAATATTATTTCGTGGAACAATAGGACTATATGAAACTAATTTCTCAATATCTTCTATTGTATAAAAATGTTCTGAATTTATTAAATCAATAGAATTTATAATAATACTAAAATTTATGCTTTCTAAATGATATAAATGTGTTATAGCATTATAATTTAAATGTTCTTCTTCTGAAGAAACTGTTTTAATTGTTTTTCCATATTCATCATGAATATAAATAGAACATACGGATAATAAAGAGTTATTATATTCTTGTTTGTTATTATTATAAATTTTTATTTTATCAGGAAATATCACAACTGAATGTAGTAATATATTTATAGCATCGATAAATTGTTTATTTTTTATGTCATTTAAAATAGGTTTTATAATATCAGAAATATCTATAGAATATGAAAATTCTTGATATGGTTGAATTATTCTTAATTGCTCAATAATTTTTAATAATCTATCTATATCTTTTTGACAAAAAGATTGTCTATATATTAATATAGCATCTTTTAAAAATGACGATTTTGTTAAGTTATTATCATTTAACATAGCTTCTATTTCATATGTTTTAGCAATACAACATTTTAATTGAATATATAATTCTCTATTAATTTCTTTATTTATAAAATATAGAGATAATTCATAAAACCTACGTAACCATAAATAATTAAATTTTTCATTTATATATTCTTTTAGTTTTTCACTACCATAAATTGCATCATATGGAATAAGCATATCTTTTTTTAGTAAAAATTCTATTATTTCTTTAATTTTGCTATACAAAAAATTTTTATTTTCATCACATAAAGGAAATCTAGTAATAAGATTTAATAAATTATACCAATAATAATAAAAACTCTTAGAATCTAAATATTTTTCAATAGGTTGAGAAATTAATTTTTTTAATTTAGAAAAAATTGTTGCATTTTCTTTTATTGATAAACTTAAGGTTTGCAATCTTGCCAAATATTGTATAACTTCATAAATATTAGATTTTTTGAATAAATAATCTATAATTTGATAATAATTTTCTATTGCTTTTTTTGCTGCAACAATATTGTTTTTATCTAGTAATTTACTTTCCCATAAAATATCATATAATCTAGCTTTAAAAAATATATTTGAAGATAATTCAAGATGATTAAATATAATTTGAGCATTATTTTTACTTATATATCCAATAATATTATTATAAATACCTTTTTCTTCATGTAAATTTACATATTGAGAACATAAATGATTTATAAATTGACATAGCTTATTTTCCATATTTGTATGAATATAATTTTCCGAAGAATAATTCCAATATCCTTTTTCATTATATAAAACATTTGTTTCATTCGAAAAAATATATTTTAAATCTTTAATATAATCCTTTAAATTAATATTCATTATCAATACTTTCAAATAATTAATGATATTAAAAAAACAATGAAGTTGCATTCTTATGAATACAACTTCTATATAGTTTTTATTTTTTTCTTGTTGGTCTCTGTGATAATGCAGAAGCTGCTGCAGTTTTACTTGTACGACTAGTTCTTCCATCACGAAGAACTTTTGATGCAGCTGTACCAGCTTTCTTTCCTGTTGTCATAACATACCTCCTTTCATTCTCTTGCTATTTTGCAATACACCTAAATACCTTTACAAAACACTTGATTTATAATTCAGGATGGTATATAATTAGGAACAGTTAAGTGATCTAATTATTAGGTCATCCCTTTAAAAGAATTGTTGCAGCAACAACAATTCTTTTTTTTATTTTGTTATCAACTTATAAACTCCTTTCTTTTTTGTACTTTCGATTTTATTATTATCTTGTTTACTAAGTTGATACAACTTATTCATTACTTGCTCCCTCGTTTTGTTTCCATGATACATTCTATCCAAAACCACAGCAACTTGATCTATTGACAACTCATTTTTTCCATTTTGTGAGGCAAAATTGAATATATTGTATATTTGATCTGCAAACTCATCTTTCCTTCGAACCTCAATTTGTTTTTTTAAATTTGGATTTATATCATTTAAATTATCCAAGTTAAACATATCCATACTAAATTCATTCATTTTTATCTCCTATTAAGATTCGTTGTTTATATATTATATAGTATATAGAAAAAATACTAAAAAAGCAAGAATAATTTTTAGCAATTTCGAATTTTATAAGACTGAAATTTTAAAAATTGTAAGAATAAAAAAATATTAAAATTTATAAAATATCATAAAATCAAATAGATAAATATTATTAGTATCGATGTTTAAATGATAATAAATATTATTTTTAATAGATTTATAATAGAGAAAAGTTTAAAATAATAATAAAAACAATAAAAAATTAGAAATGAAAAAGATAATAAAATAAATAAAATTATTTCTTTTATTTGTTATTACATTAAATGAAATTATCATCCTTTGGGAATTTCCTCTATTGGAAGATAAAAGCCTCTTTCATTTTTATTTTCATCTAAAATCTGAAAACCATACTTTAAATAAAAGTTTTTACTTTTTTCACTTTTTGTATCAACTACAACACAATATCCAGATGATATAATTGCAGATTGTTTTATTTTAAAAAGTGCGTCCATTAACAAAGTTTCACCAATTCCTTGTTTTTGATGTGATAGGTCAATAGCCAATTTTCCGATTAAATAACAAGGAAGTAATTTGTTTAAAGGATAATGTTTTGAAAGACTTGTAGGTAATTCCATAAATTGTAAAATAAATAGGGAAATTGTATAATAACCTATAACATTATTATTTTCCAAAGTAACATATACTCTACACATATTCCTTTTTGATCTTGTGAGGCTATTGTTTTTATATAATTATTCAAGTTCTTTACCCCACAATCAAAGTTATTCCTGTTATGTTTTTTGCTGTTAAAATGGATAATATCAATCATTTTTTACTTACATTCTTTATATTTTTTCATAGCCTTGACTAGATTTTAAATGTACATTTTTAATAATACCATCAGATATAAATAAAGGAAATTATAGTTCCATAAGTTTGAAGTAATAAACAGCAAATATAACTTAAATTTTGATACTGTCTTTTTATTAGATATTAACAATAACAATGTTTATAAATTGAATATAGTTTAATTTTATGGAGTAAAATCAATATATTTAATTCAAAAATATGATTTCATTATTTTTAAATTTATTGTTGTCTATATTTTCCACAGTTACATTGTCATCATATAAAACTACAGCTAAACTTTTTCTAGCTCTTGTACAAATAACATAAAGTAATCTTAATGTATTACGCATAGAATCATCTACAGCACAATTTCTTGTAAGACAGTTGTAATATTTATATTGTTTCCAATTACTATTTTGATCATCAATAATAGCCATAACATTTTCAAATTCTAATCCCTTTACCCCATGATGCGTTCTAAAAGCAGATTGATCATTTACATAATTACTATAATTATCTATTTGTTTTAAATGAACATTAAAAAAGTTTTTATATTGTTCTTGATTTTCAATATATTGAGTAGGAATGTCAAAAATAGAATCAAAAGAAATTAAATTAAACATTTCTCCAAATGTAATATCATTATTATTATTATAAGCGTTTTTTATATTTGAAATTTTGTTTTGAATTTTTGTTAAACCCTCATGATTTATATTTTCAAATAAATGTTTATTATATTTTTTTACTATATTTGCAAGTTCAAAAGCATTATTTGTTTTTATAATCGGAAAAATAAAATTAGCAAACCAATTTATTTCTGAAGCATTTCCACTTTTAATTTCTTCAAAATTTTTTAAATTACGTAAACTATCCCACATTTCTTTAAAATTTAATCTTATAGCTGCCATTCTATGTTCCAATAATAAAATAGCACCTTCTTTATCTGTCCACACAGGTTTCTTCCATAACAAATCTCCTGTAATTTCCGACATTTGATTCTTTACTTCTATTTCTATTTCATTTCTATTAGAATTAGTAGGGGCAATGAATAATCTAACAAATCCCTCAGGTTTATTAGAATTAATTTCTTGACATGGAGTTTGATCAATATTCTTTCCTATCTCGTTAGCAAGTTCAATTATTCTGTTTTCAGATCTCCAATTAATCTTTTTTGTTGGTGTTTCAAACCCTTTGCTGCCCCAATCTATATTTCCTAAATCATTCTTACCAGTATTGTAAATTCTTTGCTTTGTATCACCAAATAATCCTAACAAAAATTTATCCTTATATTTTTGCTGAATATCTAGGAAAGCTTCCATTAGGTTTTTATCTGTATCTTGACTTTCATCGATAAATAAAATTGGGAATTTTTGAATAAATATATTTTGGAAAATTTTTTTATTTAATAAAAAATTTGCAAACAACTCTAAAACCTCTTGATGAGATAAAGAATCTTTTTCTATATTTAAAGCTGATGGGGCTGGATTATAAGTAAATCGTTTAATATTATCCAACTGTTGTAATCTATTAATTTTCTTATCTAACTTAGTTCGCAATTTTAATATAGTATCCTCTTTTACTCTAGAATTATTTTCCTTATTTTTTATATCTCTATTTATTCCCTCTATATCAGTTCTTAGTTTTGTTTTTAACCAATCTCGGATATCCTTATCAAAACCTTTAATTAAATTCCAAGCAAAACTATGGATTGTAGAAATACAAAATAAAGTATTTACTTCAGCTCGATTCATAATTTCTTCAGCAGCAGCATTTGTAAATGTAATTACTCCAACTTGTTTTCCTTGTAATTGTAGAAAACTACCTAAATTGGACTTTATATATTTAAGAGCTGTAATTAGTGATGTTGTTTTTCCTGCACCAGCTCCCGCAAATAAAAAAAAGCTTTTTGGATTATCCAATGATAAACATTTTTCTATAATCTTATCTGCTTCTAATTTCTCTGTTCCATTTATCATTATTTATATATTTTCCCCTATATTTAACTTATGTTGTAAAATTCCATCTAACCACTCTAAGCCATCTTTGATGTAATAAGGAATTTCTATATCCTTAGGATCTTTAGTACTCAGCATATGTAATATGAGATCAACTTTGTCTTTTGTGGAGTTTTTAAATTCAGAATTATCTGCTTTTAATGCATCTTCAAATGTTCGTTCTCCCTCATGATATTGATATACAACACCTAATGGAAATGGATCGACTTTAGTTTTATCACTAAGTGTTAAACTCATTAATTCATCAATACTTTCTTTTGAAAGTATATTTTTTAATGTTGGATTACAGGTTTTTTGTTTCAATTTAGTTTTATCATTTTCACATTCTACAACATCAATATCTGTAATAATTAAAGTTGGAATAGCTAATTTTTCCATAAGAGGATACAATTTAAACGCATAATTTCCACCTATAGTTAAAACCGTAATATATGCACTATTTAAAAAATTAAACTTTGAAATGAAAGATGGCATTAAAATTCTTTCTGCATCTCCTTCTATCAATATAGCAGCATCAGCAAAAAATAAGTCACAATGTGTTAATTTTATATATCGTCGTGTAAATTGTTTTGTTTCATATTGTTCACTAAATATGGTTGATAAATTAATAATATCAGTTGATAAATCATCAATTTCTGAACCTTTTTTAAAATAACGTAAATTCTCAAATTCTAGTTCATGAATAATATGTGGAGAATGGGTAGAAACAATCAACTGTGTTGTTAGTTTTGCATTTTTAATTTCTTCACGACCTTGTAAAATTTCATATGCTTTTTTAATAAATACTTGTTGAGCTTGTGGGTGTAAGTGAGCTTCAGGTTCTTCAATTAAGACTAAATGAATAGGACAGCATTTTTGATCACTAAATTCCTGCATTTTGTGATACTTAATCCACTTATCTCGGAAACTTATTAATTTAAATACAATATAAATTAGATTTTGATACCCTAGTCCATTATAATTTTCTGGTAAACAACACTCTCCTACATTATATTGTAAAGCATTACTATGATTTAAAGAATCTGCAACATTTAATTTAGGATTAATTTCAATTTTTGGCATTCCAAAAGGGGGATATCCAATTTCTTTTAATTCATCTAGTGCTGGTTTAAAATTCTGACTTACTTTTTTTGTATATTCTACTGATGCATTATTTAAATCTTCCAAAGTTTTAATATCTTCTTCAGATATAACACCAATATCCACATCCAAATGTCTTTTATAATACTCAGAAATCAATTTTATTAATTTTTTCTTTTCTGAACGATCGTTGTTGGATAATTCATCAATCATTTCTCTTTGAGCATTAATAACATCTATACATAATATATCATCTAATGGATTACTTTCTAATGCTTCACCCAAAGTATTTTGTTGCTGAAATAAATTTTTTTCATCAGGATTCAGAAGATAATAATTTATATTAAAGTAGTTAGATAAATTCTTTGACAAATAATCCATAATGTTCATTGGATACAAATTATCTTTATTTTTAATTCTATTTTTTGCATCTTTATAATCCATAAATAGTTTACCAATATCATTTATTTCATATCTTAAACGAACCCCTAATGCTCCACCTTGCCAATCTAAAGTAGGTATTAGATTTCCTACATAATGAATATCTTCTTCTTTCACATCAAACCATAAATCAAAAGTTGGAAAAATGTTATTCAATTGTTCAGTTGTTGGAGGTTCATCTTTATCAAATAATTCATTAATTATTTTATGATTACATATTGAAAAATCATATATCGAAAATTTTTTATCATGTATTAAAAATAAAGATATTGCATTCATAGCTGTTGTTTTACCACTATTATTAGATCCAACAAATAATGTAGTATCATTTTGTAAATCAATAACTACTTTTTTTAATCTACCGATATTTTGAATTTTTAATTGACTAATATACATCATTTTACCTTTGTATTAATATTATATACTATATAATAAAATAATAATCTGTATATATCAATAATATATTATTTTTGTTTTATTTTACATATATTCCAGATTTTTTGTACCAAATTTTTGCCATTCCCGATTAAAAATACTGTAAAAATAGTGAAAAATCATTCTGAAAACACATCTTAAAAATTCTTAAAAAACATATATTTTTTCATACCTCCAATATAATTTAGTATAGAGTATTGCAAAAGACACTTTTATATTTTATGCATCCATAACTTGATTAAATAGAATATATAATTAAAGATTAAATTTAACCTTGTACTACCGATGATACAAAGGGGATATTATTTGATACTTATATTTGCAACAAATAATTAGAGCAAATGTATTCTATCCCTGTTTTATTTTTCCCCATTTTTTTCATACCAAATTTATGATGCTTCTGTTAAAAACACTATAAAAATATTCCTGAATTGATATTTTCCACAAACTTATTTGCTCACTTGGGCGCACCATAGAGTCTTTATAGAAGTCATAGTCGGAAATATAGCGCAATAAACAATACAAGATTTAATATATTTCATTTTTATTCTTAACATTTTACGGTATAATGCTTTCATTTGATGGGATTGGTATTTTTATATCAGTCCCATTTTCTTTTGTCCGCAACTCTGCGGATTTTTTTAACTTAAATTTAAGGAGAAAATAACATGGTGAAAATATCTTCACACATAGAAAAACTTATGGAAAGTAATATTTATCAAAATTCATCCAATTCAAAATATTAAGATATTTGCTACATAATAACAAATTAAGTCAAATTCATATAAATTAATACAAAACTTTTATTTTCTTACTATCTTTCCTCTAAATTTCTTAATTCATCCATTATTCGTTTCTTTTCTAGCTTCTTTTGTATTTCAGCTTGAGAAAATATACTCTCAGTAATTCCCACAATATCTTCATTTTTGTGATGAAAGTCAAAATAAGAAATATATGAGTTCTTTGTGTTAAAAAATAAGTGAAAACCTTTCATAGGTAAATTTATTCTTAAAGCACCATTTGTAGTTTTACACTGCTCATCTTCAAAAAGATATTTTCTCACATCTTTTAAATAGTTAGCACATTCTTCTTTTCCTAGAAGTTTTATTGTTTCTAATTTTTCTTTTAAATATTCAACTCTCTGATAAAATATTCTATCTAAATCCTTGACCCTCGTGGCTAATAATCTTTTTTCAGCACTATTATATTTTTTTGTTTTATACTCAACTATAGATGGAATCTTTTTTTCCTTAAATTTATTATAATCAACCAAAAATTCATTATAACTTTTTTTAGCTAAACGAAGTCCTTCTTTAGGCGTTAATTCTCTTTCTTTCAGCACAGAATGAGTACCTCTTTTCTCAATATTATCTATTATCTCCATAATTTCATCTATAGAATGATAATTCAAATACTCATAATTAAATATAGCAAACTCACGAAGTTCTATCAATCTTTTGGGAATATTAACACTATCCCCTTTTTCTTGATTTAGCAAGCTAGTAAGTTCAATAATAGCTTGCCTTACTTCGTCATACTCCAACTTAACTAGATAATCCCCTATTTCAAAACATTCATCTTTATTATTTTGTTTATCCATTTTATCATCCTTTTATTATTGATATTGATTATATAATACTATTTTTTAAAGATAAATGCAAATAAAATATTTTTGTAATGATATAAAAAATATGGAAATATTCCGTTGGAAGAAATTAGGAGTAAATTAAAGTAATAACAAAGTATATCAATATTAATCTACATATACATTATATAACTTTAAGTAGGTAATATCTTTATTTTCCTTTGGATTACAATGTTTTTCAAATGAAATAGGTGATGTATATTTCTCAATACATGTTTTATCATCACCTATTGAAACATAAATAACTTTTTCCATTTGGTTTTGTTCATTTTCCATTTCTGCAAGTTCTAGTTTAATAAAAATATAACCATCTATTGCAAGAGAAAGACATTGCATAAATATAGATGTTTCTGTTTGCTTTAAAATATCATTACAGACATATAATATGTGTGTTTGTTTTTCAAAATCTCGTTCTAAAATATACAATCCATTTTGTTTAGTTTTTGCAATATCT
>CALXQL010000025.1 GCA_944390685.1 uncultured Alphaproteobacteria bacterium
GAAAAGTAATTCGCCGATAAAATGATAGACAGTTGTCGAATCATTGTCGGACAATCGCTAGACAGTTGTCTGACTCATTTTCACTTTGACTAACTCATTGTGTAATTATTCTCTCTCCTTGCATGCCCTACATATCAATTATCAGATAATGCGTACGGCGTAGCCCACAGTGTGCAAGAGAGAGGAAACGAGTTAGTCAAAGTGAAAATGAGTCAGACAACTGTCCGACAATGGTTCGACAACTGTCTAACGATTATTTAACGATTGTCCGACAACGGTCTAACTTTTGCTAGCTAATAATGCTTGGATTGATGGGAGATAGCTCAATACGCTATCGATCATGCGCTCGATCGCGGTTGGTTCGAGTTTCTCACAAGCGCGATCAAGGTAATACAGCACCTTGCTCTTGATTGACTCGCTATCCAATTCGGTATTCTGTACCGCAGTTCGAATGTGTTGAATCAATTCATGCGCAGATTTCGTATCGGTACAGCGCTGTTTGAATTCACTTTGTAGCTGTTGGAAAAATGGTATGTTCTGTGCCATCCGTAGCAGACCTTTCGTGACGATCGCGTTCTCGTTCATCATCTTGTCCACTTTGTTCAAGAGAGTGATGAAATCGTCGCGCAGATCAAACACGTTTATCTCTGCCATCTCCTCCTTGAACAATTCGCGCGTAATGAGTACGACAGAACCGACAGCGTGCGCAATGGATGGTTTGAATCGCTCGATGTCCTGGATCGTCATGAGATTTGTGCAACTTGTCTTGAATTCATGCAATTCCGGATTTGCATCCAACATGTCCGTGAATTTGTTCCAGACTCGTTCAAGGAAATCGTGTGATTTGAATTCTGTTTCCGAACTGCTGAATGATTCGTGTATCAGATCCAACACATTCTTCTGGATCTGTGCGGCATATTCTGTCGGCTCTAGAATGCGCATTGCGATAATGTACATGCGCTGGATCGTTTGCCACATCAGTTGTTCATTGAGTCGTACAAGGGGGCGGAAATCGATACCGGGTATCAGACAAATCGCATCACGCGATCCATAGATCAGATCATCCGTCGCAAAGATCGATCCATCGCATGCTACGATCGCTTGATTGTATTCCATCAAGTTGTTCACAAAGTCCAGAAGGATTTTATATTTTTCTGCCGTCTCACTCTCCTTGTACGTCATCACATAACGTCTGAACATATCATACTGTTCCGAACTTATTTGCGATTGGATCGCATGGATATACTCTACAAGCTGGTTTTGGAAAAGAATGAATAACCCATAGCTCATTTTAAAATCGCTGGAAAACAGGCGCAATCATTTCAACACAGGGACTTGAGAGTTGGTTCACTTGATTCACTTCTGACATTGTGTTGAAAATGCGAAATCGCGATTTGACAATTGTTTTGCTGGTCTTACTGGTCCTACTGGTCCTGTCTCTTCCCTTGTACGATTGGCGCGCAAGGGGAGAAAATTATACCGAAAGTTACATATCACCTGGACAAAACCCGCTCACGACAGATCCGTTACCGAACAAGCTAGATTATACCTTGATGGGTTTTGTACGCGATATCCAAATGTTGGTTGAGGAAAATCGCGCTCGTGCTAGAATGGACAGAACCATATCCCGTGCATTGATAGCTAACATGCGCGTACCGTTCAATCGATTTGTTGAAGGGAAAGATGATTCTGTCAGACAAATGGTCAACGGAGAGTCTCTGACGTTCCTGAAACAGCTACCGATCTCGCTCATTATTGATAGCATTGAATCCACACCAGGTCCAGGACTTGGTTCAGTCGGACGAGTAACAAGTTCAACGAGTTCGGCGAGTTCCATGTTCTATCACATCACAGGTCATCTGATCGCTGCGGATCGTGGCTCATCTACTCCCTTGCGCATGGCCGATAATCGTGTGATCGCGATTGATCTATATCTAGCTGTGTTAATGAATTACATCTTGTACGCATCGGTCAATGGATACCGAAACGAGTCACCCATTCTAGGCATGGCGCGCGGGAGAGAACATGCGATGTATTATCCTGCGAACATGTTTAACAGCAACATATTGGACGAGGATGAATTTGGTGGATTCGCACTTCTGACACCTGATCGAGCTGCGATCCGGCGATTTTGTCGAGAACGTCGCGATCAATTGTATGAATATTCGACTTGCGATTTTGGCGATCATACGGACAATGAGATCGATGAGGTAAACTGTGTTGCGCGAGGTGGAACAATTCGCCGATCACGTATCCCATCGATCGGTGCAATATGGGACAACAATCTAGAACCGGTTACACGAGTTAGCAATGATCAAGTCGAGATGGATACATTGTACAAGGGAGAGTATGATATCTGCGCGAATTTATCCGAAGAGGAGTTAGCGGATGAAATTGAATTTGATAATTATTCCGATACAGAGTTTAATCAAGTGTTCAATGAGCAACGAGCATATAATCGTGTAGTCAGTTTCTAAACAAAGTCAGACAAAGTTAGACAAGGTTACGCAACTGTCAATCAATGTCGCGCAACTGTCAATCAATGTCCATCCTCTCCTTGTACACTGTCAGCCAAAGTGAAATAATTGTCAGACCATCTCGCTAATTATCGTTTTCCGCGAAATCGCATTCCACTTTCTCGAATTCGTTCAAGAGAGTATTATATTTATCCGAATCGGTTAAGTAATCGTGTATGATATTGCTCATCCGTTGTATACAAGGAATAGCACGTGTACGCCATTTGTTATCGGGATGTACTTCCTGGAGTGAGAAAGTGTCCAAGGAGAAGAAGTGACCGGCATAACCAAAATCATTCTCGATCGGGATCGCGATCATGCGACGATAGCATGTCATGCGATAATGATCGTATGTACTTATATTCCCTGCGCATGATGGTTTGCCGGCGATGAACAATGTAATCGTGTCACTATATATCTGACAAATGCATGTGAATTGCGCAGTTTTCATATTGACTTTCAACTCATCGAACATGTTCTTATCTATCTCCTTGAACACACATTCGAAAAAATCGCATGTCTCGCAATCACATACTGCTAATTGCAGCTGGATTTGGTCCCAGTATTTGCTGATCACGTGATTCGGTTTAATCTTGCGTGAGTATGGACATTTGATTTCAAGCAATCGGTTTGTAGCTGTCACACCATCTGGCGAGACTGCGCAACCCGGTATCTTCTTGGACGTTATGAGACCGAATTCCTCAACATATTCAGGTGTAAGGAACATATAGATCTCGCGTGCGACAGGTTCAAAGAGTTCGCCAAATCGAGTAGCTTTATTACCCATGAATGTATTCTTGCCAGTAATTTTCTCGTACACCAAACAGCGTATGACTTCGTTATTCATTGGATTGAATTGATTCGCCTCGTCCGATAAGTCTAACGGTTCCGATCCATTGTTCAAGAAGTCATGCACATTGCTAGCCGTAATGTAACGTCTGCGCTGTTCAAACCATGCCTGCGATTTTTGTTTGTAGACAGGTAATTTACGAAACTCGTTAATCTTTTCCATACTCATGTGTTCGTTTGTTCCACTATTTGAATTGTTATTTGTTTCTGAACTATTCATCGGAATGATTAAACGAGTCAACTAAGTATCTAATGGAATATGATCAGAGTCGTTTAGTTGTTAATCTTGAACAAGCGACAATAGACGATATCAATAATCAAGTTAGCATCAAACAAGGTATATTATCCGATGATCCGGGTTATCAATTCTTTCGCGAATTCATAGAC
The DNA here is from genome assembly GCA_944390685.1 of uncultured Alphaproteobacteria bacterium. Classification (GTDB taxonomy): domain Bacteria; phylum Pseudomonadota; class Alphaproteobacteria; order Rs-D84; family CACZYB01; genus CACZYB01. Next base: position 3,753 of record CALXQL010000025.1, read on the forward strand.
AATATACGCATTATTTTATATGCATTCGTTGATTGGTTACGCAATCCATCTAGCGTACAGATGGGTTCAGTGGTGTTCAAGGGATGGAGACCATTCTCTCTTGTACTTTTTATCGCGCTTATCATCTTTGCGATTCTCATGCTGAGTTGCCGAAATTGCTAAGTTGGCGAAATTAATTCAGAAATTAATTCTGTAACTGATTTGCAACTGTAACTACTATTTTGAGCAAATAAAACAAGAATGATCATTCCGATTGTTTGTTTCACTTGTGGGCAATGTATCGCACATTTGTACGAAATATACAAGACATTGGTCAAACAAATACGCACGTTGCCTGAATCGCATCAATCAAATATCCAAATCGATGAGATTCAAAATAATGAGCAAATTA